>JBJMIW010000252.1:0-23298 GCA_045806665.1 Actinoallomurus sp. | reverse complement strand
CTGACCGCACGCCATGAGGAACTCTTCCTCACGGCCGTCCGGCGGCGCGGCGTCCAGGCCTTCGCCTCGACCGTCACGGTGCTCCACGCGGTGCGCCTGCGCGGACTCCGTACGGCGGCCGTGTCCGCGAGCCGGTACGCCGCCGAACTGCTGCGAAGAGCGGGCGTGGCGGGCCTGTTCGACGTCCGCCTGGACGGGCTGGACGCGGCCGGGACCCACCTTCCGGCGTCAGCGGACCTCGGCCTCTTGCTGGAAGCGGCGCGGCGGATGCGGACCTCCCCGGCGCGGACCGCCGTGATCGAGGAGAACCTCAACGCCATCCAGGCCGCACGGCGCGGCGGATTCGGCCTCGTCATCGGAGTCGACCGGGGCGGCCGGTCCCTCCTCCTGCCCGAGCAGGGGGCCGACAAGGTGATCACCGATCTGTCCGACCTCCGGATCGACGAGCCTGTCGCCTGACGGCTCAGGTACGGGACCGTACGAGGGCGACCGAGCACGGAGCGTGGAGCAGCACGGCGTGGCTCACCGACCCCAGCCGGAGACCCGTGACACCGCCGAGCCCGCGATCCCCCACGACGAGGAGCCCCGCCTCGGCGGCGGCCTCCAGCAACGCGTGCCGAGGGGTCCGCATGACCAGTCGCGTCTCGGTCTCGACGTACGGATACTTCTCCCGCCAGGGCGAGACCGTGCGCTCCAGCCGGGCGGCGCTGAGCATCCGGAGCTGCTCCGGGTCGCGCAGCATGCCCATCTCGGCGGAGGCGATGGCCTCCGCATCCCAGCACGCGAACACCGCACGTACGGAACCTCCCCGCAGCACCGCCTCCTCGTACGCGAACGCCAGCGCGGCCTCTGAGGCGGTGGACCCGTCCACGCCCACGACGATGGGGTGGTCGGGCAGCGGGTCCCTGCGCATCACCATGACCGGGCAGTGGCCGTACGCCGCCAGGTTCAGGGCCGTCGATCCCGCGCCGAGGCCGGCGAACCCGCCGCGCCCGTGCGAGCCGACGACCGCGAGCGCGGCGTTCTCCGACTCGTCGATCAGAACCGCCGAGGCCGGGCCGGTCGCCAATCGTGGCCGGACGATCAGCGCGGGGCACATCTGCCGGGCGATGAAGACCCCGCGGTCGAGGGTGTGCCGGCCCATCTTCCGCGCCGTCTCCAGAGCCTCCGGCCCTGACGGTGGAACCGGGTACGGCCAGTGCCAGGCGTGGCAGACGGTCAGCGGCAGCCTGCGGGTCCGCGCCTCCTCGACCGCCCGGCGCAGCGCGCGCTCGCCGCCCGGAGAGCCGTCGAAGCCCACCAGGACGTAGCCGCCATCGAAGGTCGCCATGGGACCGCCCTCCCTGTTCTCCGTCGTCTTCCTCACCGCTCGGGCGATCGGGGGCCGGCTCGTCCGGCTACTTGAAGCCAACCGCAGTGGGCCTTCCGCGGTCAGAGGCCAAAGCCCACGGGGGGAAGGACTCTCGGACCTTCAGGCCAGGACCAGAGACCCTCCCCAATTCGGTGCACGGGCGCCTAACCTGCGGGGTAGAGGTCGCCGTGTGATGGAGGTGTCCCATGCGTGCTCTCACGATTCAGGTGCTGGGCTGCGTCCGTTACCTGCGCCCAGATCGCAACCCACTGCGGCGCCCGCTCGACCGGCTCCATTCCCGTCTCGTGGCGGCGCTGGCGGGGCTGTTCCTGATCACTGCCGTCATCGCCTCGGCGCTCATGATCCAATTTGTCGGTGGCGCGGGCCTGCGCGCCGAACACCACCAGGCGCGGACCCGGTACCAGGTGGACGCCGTGGTCACCGCGACCGGGGCGGCCGCGTCGAGGAACGGCGTGGAAGAGGAGACACGGCTGCGCTGGCGCGACCGGATGGGCCGGTGGCACACCGGCGGCGTCGTTCCGTCCGGTGACGACCGCGTCGGCGCCCATCGCCGCGTCTGGATCGACCAGGCGGGCGGCCTGACGGCCCGGCCGCGGACGCACGCGCAGACGCTGACCGACACCACGCTGGCCGTGATGGCCGCGCTGACATCGCTCGCGATCCTGCACGCCGGCGCGTACGCCGCGGTCAACCGCCGTCTCGAGCGCCGGCGGATGGCGCTGTGGGAGGACGCGTGGGCCGCCACCGCTCCCCGCTGGACCGGACGCGCCTGAGCGGGTCTCGCCGCGGCCACTCAGAGCTCGCCGACCACCATGTCGGCGGCCGGTCTCCGGACGCCGTCCAACTCGTCGTCGGCCACGCCCAAGCGCATCATCATCTGGGGATACATGCCGTCGCAGAAGCGTGTGCGGACGAACTCGCGCAACTCCGGCACCTGCAGCACCTGGGTGTGGAACGCCGCCGACACGTCGTCCTCGCTCGCCCGCAGCAGCACGCGTTGCAGGGCCTGCCCCGCCCGGAGCCAGTCGGCCCGGTCGTCCCCGCTGGTGGTGAGGACGGCGACCACCCCGGTGGCCTCCCGCCGTTCGCCGCCGACCACGCCCCAGCCCCGGCCGCGCGCGAAGTCCCGTGCTGCGAAGTGCGGATCGGCGTGGTGGGGACCGGGCGCGTGGACGGTCTCCTGCACGCTGCCCAGCCGTTCGCCGCCCGGAGGAGGCGGCGCCCAGCGGGCCACCTCCGCGGCGTACGCCGGATCCATCGCCTGCACCTGCTCGGCGACCTCTGACAAGGCGGCGAGGGCGGTGCGCACGCGCGGATCGGCCACGACGCGGAGCGAGACCTGTTCGGCGCAGGCATGGGACCGCAGAGCCTGCAGGAGGCCCACCGGGAGCGCGCCGGCCCGGAAGCCGCCGCGATGGGTACGCCGCCGCTTGACCTGGTCGTACATCCGCCGTTCGTCGGAGGTGAGCGGCTGCGGCGGCCCCGGCGTCACGTCGGCGACCAACCCCGGCCGGTCGGGGTCGCACGCGATCCGCACCTCCGGCAGGCGCCCGAGGCGGCGAACGGCGAGCCGCAGGGTGAACAGCACGGCGCCGCAACTGATCAACATCTCCCTGCCCTGCGGATCCGCGACGCCGAGGCCGCGGTCGGCCTCGGCGTGCAGCGTCACCGTCTCACCGTCGGTCTCGAACCACCAAGGCCGCGTATCGTACGCCGACGGCGCCCACACGGCGGCATCGACGAGCAGGTGCGCGACCTTCGCGCCCTCCGGCGCGTTCGCGGAGTCCATCGTCCCTACCTCCTGTCGTCACGGACAGGCGTCTGCCGGCTGGCCGTCGGGGGTCCTCACGCGGCGGCCGGCACGACGGCCAGCGGGCACTTCGCGCGGTGCAACAGCGCGTGCGACACCGAGCCGAGCAGCAACCCCGTGAAGCCGCCCCGGCCGCGTGTCCCCACCACCAGCAGATCCGCCTGAGCGGAGGCCTCCGCCAGTACGCGCGCGGCGCGACCGTGCACCGCCTCGGAGACGACCTCGACGGCGGGGAACTTCTCCCGCCAGGCCGGCAGCGCCTCCTCGACGCGCCGCAGCTCCTCCTCCGCCAGGACTTGGGGGTCGTAGACCAGAGGTCGCATCTCACCCTGCGCGGTCGGCGCGGGGTGGTACCACGCGTGGACGACCCGCAACCGCGCGGCCCGCAGCGCCGCCTCCTCGAACGCCAGACCGATCGCCGGCTCGCCGGCCGCCACGGTGTCCACCCCGACCACCACTTCGCCGTGGACCACCGGTTCCAGGCTGCGGACCACGACCACGGGCACCGGCGCGTGCGCGACGACCTGCAGCGTCGTGGAACCCAGCAGGAGGCCCGCCGCCGCGCCCGTTCCACGGCCGCCCAGCACGAGCATCGCGGCGTCGGCCGCCCGCTCGAGGAGCGTCCGGCTCGCCGGGCCCGGTACCAGTTCCCCCTCGGCCTCGACGCCGTCCTGCCGGCGCGCGGCGGCCAGCGCCTCGTCGACGACCTCGGCGCCCTGGGCCAGCAGCCACGTCCGTATCGCGGCGAATCGCGGGTCGACCGGTGTGTCGTACAGCCATGGCGCCATGGCGTGGACGATCCGCAGGGGCAGAGCCCGGCGACCCGCCTCCTCGGCCCCCCATCGCACGGCGCACATGCCGCTCTCGGACCCGTCCGTTCCCGCGAGGATCACGTTCATGATCGCCCCCTCTCGCACCGCGTCGGTGGGGCCCCGCCCGCCGCGCGCTCCTCATTCAGCACATCCGGGTAGAGATGCGAGCCACAGGGACGAAAGGTCCTTGACACGCTTCCGTTGGTCCCGGATGGCGTACCGGCGACACACCGATCGCCACCGGCGCGGGGCGGGAGGTGAGCGCGCCGGAGCTCCGTTTGCCGTCCGTGGCGGGCTGGAGCCTCTGCCATGGGGGTTCCATTGGGCGCGCCGCCCAAGGCCATTCCTCCCCCTGGAGGTCGATTAATCGGCCGATGCCGGAATATGCGACTAAGGATCAGCGTACGAGGTCGCGAATCGCGATTGTGCGGACCGCCCCGTCGAACTTTCGACACAGCCGGGCATTGGGCGCCCGGCGGCCACCCTCTCCGGGGCCGGAACTGCGGAGCCGCCCTCTCCGGCCGGCGGTGACCGAGCGAACGCGTCGCCGCTCCGCACCGAGCCTCCTGCGGATCCAGCGGTGTGGACCGTCGGCCGACCCTGAACCCCAAAGCAGCGACATTTGCCGCTTAAAGCGCAGACATCACACATGGAGAATGAGAGTCAATTATCGCCATATATGGGCGCATGCGGTTGATTCGGGCCCGGCGAGGATATGGTGTTGTTTGTGGCGATTAGACCAAAATAGTGCAATTGCCTGGCGTGACCGACCACGGCACGCGCGCCGATCCAAGGAGGTTCTTCAGATGAGGATTCCGAAGCGGATGGCACTCGGCATCTCCGGCCTGGCCTTTGCGGGAGCGACCGCCCTCACGCTGGGCGCCGCCGCACCGGCCGGCGCCCAGACGGTGAGCGGCACGCCTCAGCACTCGCAGAGCATCATCAGCCACCTGTTCAGCTGTGGCGGCGGCTGGGGCGGGTGCTGGGACGACTGCTGGGACGACTGCTGGTGCTGAGCCCGGGCAGCCGCTAGACGCCGGTGAGGTCGCGCCGCGACCGGGCGCCATCGGTGAGAGGGTCCCGCACCCTGGGGGGCGGGACCCTCTCACGCGATCGGCGACCGGAAACGTGAAGCTTACTCACAAGTAAGTGGACGTACATTACCGGCTTGTTACAGATAAGTAAGAGTCCGGGTCAAGTCCCCGCTACCGCCCGGGCCGGAAGGAGCCCGCCATGCACACCCCCCTGGGCCGACGCGCCGCCACCGCAGCCACGGTCATGGCCCTCGGCGGCCTCGGAGTCGTCGCGGCACAGGCACCGGCCGACGCGTCGACCTTCACCGCCGCCTACACCTGCAACTCCATCCTCGGAACGCAGAGCATCGCAGTGAACGAGACCGCCACGGCCTCACCGAACCCGACCAAGGTCAACGCCTCGACCCAATTCGCGGTGCATGTCCAGACCACCCTGTCGTCGCCGCTAACGGTCAACTCGTGGAGCGCCACCCTCACCGCCGACGTGAGCGGCGCGCAGACCGCGTCCTTCCCGCTCACCGGGTCCGGTGGTTCGATACCCGCCAACCAGCCGATCGCCGCCGACGTCGCCGGCAACTGGACGCCGACCGGGGTCGGTGCCGACCAGCTCCAGGGCGGCAACCTCAGCATCAAGGCGAACGTCGCGATCTTCGGGAACATCACGGCGACGTGCACCCCGAACAGCCCGCGCCCCGTCGCCGAGACGCTCACCGTGACCTTCTGACCCCAACGGCCCCGGAGCTGCCCCGCACTCAGGTGCGGGGCAGCTCCGGTCCCATGTCCGTCAGCACTCCGACGCCCGTTCCCCGCACGAGAGGATCGGCTCCTCACCGAGGCCGGCGCCGGCCACCGGGTCCGGCAGCGCGCGGAAGATCAGCAAGCAGGTGTCATCCTCCCGGACGCTGTCGCTGAGCATGGCCTCCAGCACGGTGTCGGCGACCTGGTCGAGTTCGCCCTCGGCCGTCCGGAACGCCGCGGCGAGGCGTTCGATCCCGTAGTCCAGGCCGGCGTCACGGCGTTCGATGAGGCCGTCGGTGTAGAAGATCACGGCTGACCCGGGCGTCAGGAAGGTGCCGTGCTCCTTCAGCGCGGCCCTCTCGAACGGCATGCCGAGCAGGAAGTCGTGTCCCTCCAGGACGGTGACCGAACCGTCCGGTGCGCGCAGCAGCGGCGGCGGATGCCCCGCGTTCGACCAGCGCAGGCGCCCGTCGGGCGACATGTGGGCGAGCACGGCCGTGGCCAGGTCCTCCGGCTGCAGGTGCGACAGCATCTGATGCATGCGGGTCAGCACCTCGCCGGGGCCCTCGGCGTCCATGGCGTACGCGCGCAGGGCGGTGCGGAGCTGGCCCATGAGCGCGGCGGCCTGCAGCCCGTGCCCGGTCACGTCGCCGACCGCGACGATCACGTCGCCGTCCGGGCGCTCGAACGCGTCGTACCAGTCGCCGCCGACGTTGAGACCCGCCTCGGCGGGGAGGTAGCGCGCGGTGAACTCCAGCCGCGCGGCCGGCGGCAGGTCGGTGAGCATGGCCCGCTGCAGGCGCTCGGCGACGTCCCGCTCATGCTCATAGCGCAGCGCGTTGTCGATCGCCGCCGCGGTGAGCCGCGCCAGCTCGCGGAACATCGCGATGTCCTCGGTGCCGAACGACGCCGCGGCGGCGCGGGCCTCCATGACGCCCAGTGTCACTCCATGGGAGACGAGGGGAAGCGCCAGCAGCGGCTCTCGGCCCGTCCTGGAATCGACACCCTTGTCCGGGTCCGGGTCGCCGAGAGCCACGGTGACGCGCTGCACGCGACCGCTCACATAGGCCTTCTCGACGTGCGATGACGGCGCTCCGCCGACCGGCGCGGCGGGGAACGGCACCAGCGGCCCGGACCCGCGCACCAGCCACACCGTCACCGTCGAGGCGTAGCGGGGCACGATCAGGGCGTGCAGCCGGGCCAGGACCGTCTCGTGGTCCAGGCTCTCGGACAGGGTCGCGCCGGCGTGGGCGAGGAAGCCCAGCCGGGACCGGGCCGCGTCGGCCGCCGCGCGGGCCGTACGCTCGGCGCGAAGAGAGCGCTGCTGTAGTTCGCTCGCCTTGCGCAGCCGCTCGGCGTTCTCGGCGAGCTCCGCGTGCAGCGCGACGACGCCCTTGTTGGTCTGCTCCAGCTCTTCCTGGGCCCACTCGACCATGGTGTGCAACTCGATCAGGTGATCGAGCAACGCGGTCCCGCCGGGATCGACGGGCGCACCGTCGTGGAGCTGCGTGGCCGTCCCCACGGCGGCCGTGAGGGTCACCGCCCGCTCCGGCGGCGCCCCGGTCCCGATCACGGCGTTCAGCCGGTCGTCCTCGACGCTCAGCTCGATGGTGCCGTCGGGATGGTGGTCGCGCAGCGCCCGGGCGACGGCCGCGAGGTAGCGGGCGCGGTCGTCGGCGGCCACACCGTAACGGACCGCGGCGGCGGCGACGCAGGCCAGCGCCGCGCCGGCGTCCGTAACGGGTCCGAGGTAGATCCGCTGCCTCATCGAGCGTCCTTGTTGGTCGGAGTCCTGATAACCACCACGGTGGCGTCGTCATTGCCGCGGTGCGCGTCACGCCAGATCAGCGCCGCCAGGATGGCGGGGTGATGGCGCTCGGCCTCCGGGTAGTCCGCCAGCCTCCAGCGACCGTTGATCCCGTCGGTGTGCAGGACGAGCACGGCGGGATCCCTCCAGTCCGCCGAGTCGAGCCGCTGAGAGTTGGCTGAGGTCCCGGCGCCGAGGGTGCCGGGCATGGACAGGAGGGTACGCCCCTCGCTCGGCGGGAAGAGCCGGCCGGTGACGTTTCCCACACCCCCGAAGGTCAGCCGGCGCGCCCAGCCGTCGATCTGGGCCACCGAGGCCGCCGCTCCCCTGGTCGTCCGCAGGCCGACGTCGAGTTCGCGCAGCAGGACCGCGACGTCGGTGACCGTGTGCCGCCCGGCCACGTCGAGCGCCGCCTGCCGGGCCTCGGCCGCGGCGGCGCCGTGACCCAGGCCGTCGACGACCGCGACGGTCATCCGGTCGCCCTCCCAGGCGATCCCGTATCCGTCCCCGATCACGGACTGCGCGGGATGCGGGGTGATCACCCCGCCGACCTCGATCTCGTCCGCACTGTCGGCGGCGGTGTCCCCCACGCGGGCGAGCACCACGGTGCCCTCACCCGGCCGGCTGTACAGGTCGAACTCCGTCGCCGCTCGTTGGCAGGTGCCCAGTCCTCCGCCGAGGGACGACGTCGTCGTGTAGCCGTCGGCCATCGACGCGGGGACATCGGGGATGCCCGGGCCGCGATCGACGGCGGCCAACTGGACCACTCCGCGTCCGGACACGGTCACCAGCAACCGGCCGCCGTACGCGTGCTTCACCAGGTTGGTGGCCAGCTCCGTGGCGAGGAGCTCGCAGCGGACGGTGGACCTCGGGTCGAGCCCCGCCTCCGCCGCGGCGACCGCGCCGTGGACCTGGCTCTCGTCGGACACGACCACGTTCCATCCCGCACCGACCTGCACGCGGAGACTCACCGTCAGGCTCCCCGGACCCCACGCGGCCACGCCGCCACCGTCACCGTCGTCCCGCGGCCTGGGCCGGTGTCGATCGCGAACTCCTGCACGAGACGGCGTGCGCCGCCGAGCCCCAGGCCGAGCCCGTGCCCCGTCGTGTACCCGTCGGCGAGCGCCGTCTCCGCATCGGCGATCCCCGGTCCCTCATCGCTGAACCGCAGCCGGATTCCGTGGCCCTCGGGAAGCTCCATCGTCGTGATCTCCAGCTCGCCGCCGCCACCGTGCACGAGGGTGTTCCGGGCGAGCTCGCTGGCCGCGGTGACGAGCTTGGTCTGCTCGACCAGGCTGAACCCGGCCGCCACGGCGGCCTCACGGACGGCCTGACGGACACCGGCGATCTCCATGTCGCTGCTGATCGGCAGGGTCGTCACCGCTGCGGTGGTCACGGGCCCACCTCGTCGACCTCGAGGATCGCCAGGGCGTCGCGCAGTGATCTGGCCGTGTGCAGCCCGGGCAGGCCGAGCCCCATCTCCACCATGGTGATGGCCACGGACGGCTGCATCCCGCACACGACGGTCCGCCCCGCCAGGACACGCGTCGCCACGGCGATCTCTGACAGGACGCGGGCCAGGAAGGAGTCGACGATGTCCACCTGGGAGATGTCGATGATCACACCGCGCGTCCCCGCCGCGGCCATCTCCGTCAGGTCCTGCTGCAGCGCGACGGCCAGCGAGTCGGTGACCTCCTGCTGGATGCTCGCCAGCAGGACGTCACCGAGCCGGTGTACGGATACGCGCTCCATGCCGATCGCCGCTCTCACGCCTGGGCGGCGACGCTGGTGCCGACCTGGCCGAGGGCCCACTCGAGCGCGTCGGCCAGCGTGGCCCGTGTGGTGATGTCGCCCAGGTCGATGCCGAGCTGGACGATGGTCTGGGCGATCTGCGGGCGGATCCCGCTGACCACGCATCGGGTACCCATGAGGCGCACGGCGAGCACGGTCTTCATCAGGTGCTGGGCGACCACGGTGTCGACGAGCGGAACCCCGGTGATGTCGAGGATCGCCACGGTGGCGTGCTGGTCGACGATCGCCTCCAAGAGCGTCTCCATGACCACCTGGGTGCGGGCGCTGTCGAGCGTCCCGATCAGCGGGACCGCCACCACCCTGTCCCACAGCTTCAGGACCGGAGTGGCGACCTCGAGCAACTGCTGGCGCTGCCGGGCCACGACGTCGCCCTCCTCGCGCAGCGAGATCTCCATGCCGATGAGCCGGACCGTTCCCATCAGGTCGGCGGCGGCGATCAGCGCCGCGCCGTCCTCGACGCCCGCGAGCTCCCGGCCGACCATGGCCATCACCGGCCGCTTGAGCTCGGCGACATCCGCCGCGACCTGCAGCGGCGACGCCCCGGCCTTGGACCGTACGGCGATCATCTGGGCGAGGAGGGGGCGCACGTGGTCGAAGGCGGTGAGGTCATCGATCCGTCCGGTCCGGGCCACCTCGGCGAGGGCGTCCACCAGGCGGTGGGCGACATTCACGGCGGCGTCGCGGCCCGAGGTGTATACGGGACGGAACAGCGTGAGATCCGCCCACTGCTGCGCCAGTTGCTCTCTCCGCGCCCGCAGGAACTCCGCGACCGCGACCGCGCCGCTGGTACCCGCCACCGTCACTTGATCATCTCCTCCGGTTGGTTCGTGGTCGACTCGGGATCGGCTGCCCCTCACGCGTGCGGGGATGCGGCCCCGGATGCGTGGGGCCTCACCGGCGAAGGGTTACCAAACCGGGCCCGAAAGCGTCCGGAAGAGTCGACAGTGGTGGGCGGCCGCGCCGGGGGTCACGTCGTTGGGAGCGGCCGTACTTGTCACGCGACAATCTTAGAAGACGTCACGGGTGGGTGACGAAACCGCGTCCCGCCTGCCAGGTCAACCGGGATGCGCCCAGCGGCCGATTCTCCGCCCCACCAAGAGGTACGCGATGGCCGCGCCGACCGTGTTGAGGATCACATCGTCGACGTCGAAGGCGCGGCCCGTGATCAGCAGCCCCTGAATCGACTCGATCCCCAGCGAGATCACGGCCACCGCCAGGGTCACGCGGACGAAGCCGCGAAGGCCGGCGAACAGGACGGGCAACAGGACTCCGAGGGGCATCAGAAGCGCCAGGTTACCGCCGATCTCGAGGACGGCCTCCCTGATGCTCGGCCGATCGAGGTAGAACCGCAACGTGGCCCCGGGATGGTCGTTGGTGTGCACCTGACCTCCGGCTCCGGGCACCGGGCGCAGCGTCAACCGGGCGAGCAGGACCGCGAAGACCACAGCGGCGGCCAGCGCGACGAGAACCCACAGCCACCGTATGAGCCGCGTGGTGAAAGACCGGGAGGTCTGATTCGTGACGCGCCGCTTCGCGACCAACAGCATGTGCGCCTTCCTTGAGTCGGGACCGCCGATAGGGACGTGCGCACCGAATACCCCGTGATCCGCCGGATATTCGCCCGGCGATCATGCCGATCCCGCTCCCGTACGATGGTTCGTCGACCGAACTCATGAGCGGGTACGCGTGGCCCACGGGGAACGGAGGACGGGATGATCTTCCAGGAACTGCCCGTGCCGATCGTGCTGGCGCCGCTGGCCGGAGGCCCGTCCACCCCGCGGCTCACCGCGGCGGTCAGCGAGGCCGGCGGCCTGGGATTCCTCGCCGCCGGTTACCTCACGACCGACGCCCTGCGGACCCGGCTCGACGAGGTCCGTGCCCTCACCCGCCGGCCCATCGGCGTCAACCTCTTCGTTCCCGGCCGCCCGGCGGCCCTCGAGACCGTCACGCGGTACGCCGCCGGGATCGCCGACGAGGCGGCGCGTACGGGCGCCGGGCTCGGTGAACCCCGGTTCGAGGACGACGAGTGGCAGCCGAAGCTCGACCTGCTCACCGCCGCGCCCGTCCCCGTCGTGTCGTTCACCTTCGGGTGTCCGTCCCCCGACGTCGTCGAGCGGCTGCACCGGGCGGGCAGCGAGGTCTGGGTCACGGTCACCCGGGAGGACGAGGCCGTGCAGTCGGTCGAGGCGGGCGCCGACGCGCTCGTCGTCCAGGGCGCGGAGGCGGGCGGGCACCGGGCCGTCTTCGTCGACGACCCGGCCGACCGCGCCGACGGCATCGGCCTGCTGTCCCTGCTGCAGCTCGTACGGCGCGCCGTGGACGTGCCGCTGGTGGCCACCGGCGGCATCGCCACCGGCGCCGGCATCGCGGCCGCCCTGGCCGCCGGGGCCTCGGCCGCCCAGCTGGGGACCGCCTTCCTGCGCTGCCCGGAGGCCGGCACCTCCCCGGTCCACCGGCAGGCCCTGGCCTCGGCGACCCCGACGGCGATGACACGGGCGTTCACCGGACGACTGGCGCGGGGCATGCGCAACCGCTTCCTCGACGAGCACAGCGACGACGCGCCCGTGGCCTACCCCGAGATCCACCATGTCACCGCGCCCCTGCGGCAGGCCGCGCGCGCCGCCGGCGACCCCGACCTGGTGAACCTGTGGGCCGGGCAGGCGCACTCTCTCGCCCGGGAGGTGCCCGCCGGGGAACTCGTCGCCGTCCTCGCCGAGGAGGCCGACCACGCGCTGAAGGCCGCCACGGCCCGCCTGCGGCGCCCCTGAGCCGGGGCGCTCGCGCCCGTCCCGTTCGCGCTTCGCGCTGCGCGCGTCCGTGCGATCCGATCTCCAGGTCGAACGGTCCGTCGTCGCCCGCCGTGTCCCTGTCGAGATCTCGCCCTCCGCCGTCCACAGGCATCGGATTCCGGGCCCGAGGATGGAGCGGTTCCCCGTAGGGTTGCCGGGTGGCTTCCCCCGAACCGTTGAGCGAGGCGTCCGAGGTCCTGCGGCGTGTCTTCGGCTACGAGGAGTTCCGCGAGGGCCAGCAGGAGATCATCGAGCACGTCATCGCCGGTGGGGACGCGCTGGTCCTCATGCCGACCGGCGGCGGCAAGTCGCTGTGCTACCAGATCCCCGCGCTCGTACGGAAGGGCGTCGGCGTCGTCGTCTCGCCCCTCATCGCGCTGATGCAGGACCAGGTCGACGCGCTCCGCGCCCTCGGCGTGCGGGCCTGGTTCCTCAACTCGACACAGGATCCGGACGAGCGGCGCACGGTGGAGGCGGCGTTCTCGGCGGGCGAGCTGGACCTGCTCTACCTGGCGCCGGAGCGCCTGCGCCTGGAGTCGACGCTGCGGCTGCTCGACCGGGCCGACATCTCGCTGTTCGCGATCGACGAGGCGCACTGCGTCGCGCAGTGGGGCCACGACTTCCGGCCGGACTACCTGGCGCTGTCGGTGCTGCACGAACGCCGGCCCGACGTGCCCAGGATCGCGCTGACCGCCACCGCGACCCCGGCCACGCACCGGGAGATCGCGGCCCGGCTCAGCCTGGAGGACGCCCGCCACCTCGTCGCGAGCTTCGACCGTCCGAACATCCAGTACCGCATCGTGCCGAAGAAGGAGCCCAAACGGCAGCTGCTGGAGCTCCTGCGCACCGAGCACCCAGGCGACGCCGGCATCGTCTACTGCCTGTCCCGTGCGTCGGTGGAGAAGATCGCCGCCTTCCTGGTGGAGAACGGCGTCACGGCGCTGCCGTACCACGCGGGCCTGGACCCGGCCACCCGAGCGGCGAACCAGGCCCGGTTCCTGCGCGAGGACGGCGTCGTCATGGTCGCCACGATCGCGTTCGGCATGGGCATCGACAAACCCGACGTGCGCTTCGTCGCCCACCTCGACCTGCCCAAGTCCCTCGAAGGCTACTACCAGGAGACCGGCCGCGCCGGGCGCGACGGCCTGCCGTCCACGGCCTGGCTGGCGTACGGCCTGCAGGACGTCGTCCAGCAGCGCAGGCTGATCGACACCTCCGAGGGGGAGGCCGCGCACCGGCGCCGGCTCGCCGCCCACCTCGACGCGATGCTCGCCCTGTGCGAGACCGTCGAGTGCCGGCGCGTCCAGATCCTCGCCTACTTCGGGCAGGAGGGCACCCCGTGCGGCAACTGCGACACCTGCCTGTCCCCGCCCGAGTCGTGGGACGGCACGGTCGCCGCGCAGAAGGTCCTGTCGACGGTGCTGCGGTTGCTCCGCGAGCGGCGTCAGAAGTTCGGCGCGGGCCACATCGTCGACATTCTGCTCGGCAAGAAGACCCCCAAGATCGTCCAGAACGACCACGACACGCTGACGGTGTTCGGCGTCGGCGCGGAGCTGAGCGACGTCGAGTGGCGCGGCGTCATCCGCCAGCTCCTGGCCCAGGGGCTGCTCGCCGTCGAGGGCGACTACGGCACGCTCGTGCTCACCGACGCGAGCGCGGCCGTGCTGCGCGGCGAGCGACAGGTCCCCCTGCGCCGGGAGCCGGCGCGTACGACCACCAAGACGGCCAAGGCCGCGAAGGCCGGCCGCGCGGCATCCGCCGACCTGTCCGAGGAGGCCGTCCCCGTCTTCGAGCGGCTGCGCGCCTGGCGCGCCGCGACCGCCAAGGAGCAGGGCGTCCCCGCGTACGTCATCTTCCACGACGCGACGCTGCGCGAGATCGCCACCCGCTCTCCGGCCTCCCTCGCCGAGCTCTCCGCCGTGAACGGCGTCGGTGAGAGCAAGCTGGCCAAGTACGGCGAGCAACTCCTCGACGCCCTCGGGCGTGTCTGACACATCCGCTGTCAGACAGGCCCTGGCCGCGCCGTCCGCCTGAGCAGCGGCCGTACGGTTCTGAAGACACGGGCGCCTTTCCTGTTCGCCGGGTGAGTCATATCACCACAGATCGAAGTGGGCAGTCCGACTTGTCGGGCTACTTTTGAACTGACCAGTCAGTTCAAAAGGACCGGGACGACCGTGACAGCGAACGCGCACACCGAAGGCACCGCGGCACCCGAGCCCGCATCGGGCTCGGGTGACGAACCCGGAGCGCCGCCGACGCCGCTCGTCACCGCGCGCGGCCTGTCGCTGCGCGGCGCCCGCGGCTGGGCGTACCAGGACGTCGATCTCTCGTTGGCCGAGGGCGGCCTGGCGGTGGTCTCCGGAGAGGCGGGCACCGGGCGAACGTCCCTGATGCTCACCCTGGCCGGTCGGATGCGTCCCACCTCCGGGGAGGTGACCGTGGCCGGGCGTTCGGCCTCGGGGGCGATCCAGCGCGTCGCCGCGATCGGCGAGACGCGGGGCGTGAACGAACTCGACGACGCGCTGACCGTCGCCGAGCACGTCTTCGAACGCCGGCACCTGCGTGCCGGGCTCCTCCCCCGCCGTACGTCCAAACGGGACGAAGAGGTCGCCGCCGTGCTCGCCCCGGTCGGCCTGGAGGTCGATCCCGGCACGCCGACCGGCGACCTCGGTCCCCGCGACCGGCATCTGCTCGGCGCCGCCCTCGCCCTCATGGACCGGCCGCGGCTCCTGGTCCTCGACGACGTCGACAGCGGGATGCGCGGCGACCATCAGCAGGAGATGTGGGCGTTCCTGCGCACGCTCACGGGACAGGCCGAGGTGACCATCATCGCGAGCTGCGTCGACGGTGCTCCCGGGTCCGGCCTCGCCGACCTGGAGGTCGCGCTGTGAGGATCCCCTCCCTGTCGCTGTCCGGGCTGGAGCTGCGCCGCTTCGCCCGGGCGAAGCTGACCCGCCTTGCGATCGCCGCGTTGGTGATGCTCCCGCTGCTGTACGCCGGGCTGTACCTGTGGTCGTTCTGGGACCCGTACGGCAAGATCTCGCGGCTGCCGGTCGCCCTGGTCGTGGACGACCGGCCGACCACCGCCGGCGGGAAGACGGTGCACGCCGGACAGGACCTCGCCGACGAGCTGAAGCGGCGCGAGGTATTCGACTGGCACCAGGTCGACGACCGTACGGCCGCCGACGGCGTGGCGAACGGCCGGCACTACATGTCGCTGACGATCCCCGCCGACTTCAGCGGGAGCCTCGCCTCGCCCCAGGACCAGGGGAACGCACCACGGCCGGCCGCCCTCCAGATCCACCTGAACGACGCCAACGGCTACATCGCCAGCACCATCGCCAACGCGGCCTTCAACGAGATCAAGGCCGCGGCGGCGTCCAGCGCCGTGCACGACTACTTCGACCAGATCTTCGTGTCGTTCGGGCGGCTGCACGACAAGCTGCAGCAGGCCGCGGAGGGCGCCGACAAGCTGGCTCAGGGCATCGACAGGGCGAGAGCGGCGCGGCTCAGTTGCGGCGGGGCATCGGCACGGCGAAGAACGGCGCCGACCAGTTGTCCGGTGGGCTAGCGACCGCGAAGAACGGCGCGGACCGACTGGTCGCCGGCCTGGCCGAGCTGGACTCCGGCGCGGCGAAACTGCAGTCGGGCAGCGCGCAGGTGGCCGCCGGCACCCAGCGGCTCACCACGATGTTCGATCAGGTCACGGGCAGGCTCCTGCCCGTGCTCCGTGAGCACCCCGGCGGCATCAGCAACGCCGCCCTGCTCGTGGCCAACGGCGCGGACGCCGCCGCGACCGCCCTGGACGCCCTCCCGAACCAGACCGCGCAGGCCGTACGCCAGGCCTCGGCGGCCCGCAAGACGATCTGCGCGCTCGCCGCGACGCACCCGGAGGCGGCGCCCGCCTGCGCGGCCGCCACGACGGTGCTCACGACCGCGGAACAGGTCAACGCCCGGTACGGGCGCACACCGGGGAGCTGCGGCGGGTCGCCGCCCAGGCCCGGCGGCTCGCCCGCGACGCCCGCCGGCTCGCCGCGGAGGCGCCGAACCTGGCCAGGAAGGTCGAGCAGGCCCGGCGTGACATCCACCGGCTCAACACCGGCGCCCACCAGGTGGCCACCGGCCTGGTCACCCTGCACCAGGGCATCGGCACCGCCTACGCCGGCGAGGTGAAGCTGTCGCAGGGACTGGGCAGGCTGCAGTCCGGCGCCGCGCAGCTGGACTCCGGACTGGGCCGGCTCTACACCGGCGCGCAGCAGCTGGAGTCCGGGCTGAGCCAGGCGTCCAGCGGGGCGCACCGGCTCGCCAAGGGCCTCGCCGAAGGGACCGGGCAGGTCCCCGACTACACCAAGGACCAGCGGAACCAGCGCTCCGGCGTGATGAGCGACCCCGTACGGCTGGCGACGGCCGAGTCCAACCCGGCTCCGGACTACGGCACCGGGTTCGCCCCGTTCTTCGTTCCCCTGGCCCTCTGGGTCGGCGCGATGTTCGTCTACATGGTGCTGCGCCCGCTCAACCCCCGGGCGCTGGCGGCCGCCGCCCCGGCCCGGCGCGTGGCGTTCGCGGGCTGGTTCCCGGCCGTACTCGTCGGCGTCCTGCAGGTGGCCGTCCTGCTGCTCGTGCTGAAGTTCGCCCTGGGGCTGACGGCCGTACGCTGGGCCGGGGTGATCGCACTCCTCGTGCTCACCGTCGCCTCGTTCAT
Organism: Actinoallomurus sp.; assembly: GCA_045806665.1. Lineage (GTDB taxonomy): Bacteria > Actinomycetota > Actinomycetes > Streptosporangiales > Streptosporangiaceae > Actinoallomurus. Next base: position 6,422 of record JBJMIW010000252.1, on the reverse strand, counting down.
GGCCGTGGTCCAGTTCGCCTACGGTAAGTTCGGGCCGGTCGGGCGCGTGATCGCGCTGGTACTCCTGATGCTCCAGCTGACGTCGTCGGCGGGTACGTACCCGATCCAGACCAGTCCCGCGTTCTTCCAGGTCCTCCACCCGATCCTGCCGATGGGCTGGGTGGTCACCGCGCTCCGGCATCTGATCAGTGGCGGGCCGCTCACCTCGGTGTGGGAGTGTTGTGCGGTGCTGCTGGCCTACCTGGCCGGTGGCCTGGCACTGACCATGTTCACTGTGCGACATGAACGCGTGTGGACGCTGAAGCGCCTGCACCCGGTGCTGAAGTTGTAGGGAGACCATGCCCACCCGACGGGAACGCACGCGGCAACGACTGTACGAGGCCGCCGTCGAGCTGATCGCCGAGCACGGCTACTCGGCCACCACGGTCGACCAGATCGCCGAGCGGGCCGGGGTCGCCAAGGGCACCGTCTACTACAACTTCGCCGGCAAGGCCGCGCTCTTCGCCGAGCTGCTGGAGTACGGCATCGACCGGCTCGCGGAGGCGCTGCGCACCGCCGCCGAGGGCCGGGCACCGCTCGACGCGCTCGACGCCGTCGTCGGCGCTGAACTCGCCTTCATCGGGCAGTACGAGCCGTTCGCCCGGCTCCTGCTGGCCGAGACCTGGCGAGCCGGGGGCGACTGGCAGAACGCGGCCCGGCTCATCCGGGAACGCGCCGTGGGGGTGATCGCCGACGTGCTGCGCGCCGCCGTCGCCGGCGGTGACCTCCGCGCGGACCTGGACGTCGGCATGGCGGCGTCGGCGGTGTTCGGCATGGTGCTCACGGTGGCCCTCGATTGGCGCACGCTGCAGCCCGCCCGTCCCCTCACCGAAGTCCACGCGACGCTGGTCGACCTGCTCCGCGGCCGCATCGCGGGCCCCGGGAACTAGGCATATCCCGACAAAGCCGCTGTCCGGCTGCGCGCCACTCGCTCCGAACGGGATTCGTCGGATACGCCCTGGCCCCGTACACGCGCGGGCCGGCCGACATGACGTCGGCCGGCCCGGGGCGAAGAGGTCAGCGGACCCCGCGGCGTCCGTATATGCCGGAGACGAGAGCCACGCCGACGGCGGCGAGGCCGATCTGGAGGATCAGCTCGATCCAGTCGATGCCCTTCGTGTTCGCCACGCCGAGGCCGCCCGCGATCGCCGTACCGATCAGTGCCGCGACGACGCCGATGATGATGGTGAGCCACATCGGGATGTGCTGCCGGCCAGGTACGACCAGACGACCGAGCGCGCCGATGATCAGACCGATGATGATGGCGGTGATGATGCCGGTGACGTGCATATCCAGGGCTTCCTTTTCTCTCGGGGTCCGGGCGGTCGGATGGTTCCCTGGATCACACGAGCTATGCACGGACACGCCCGATTCGGCGTGGCCCCTGTTCTGATTCGTCCCGCGATGGACGACCGTTGACAGCGCCAACGGATGAGCTAGTATCTCTAATATCGAGAGGCTCTCTAGCAGAGAGCTGGTCGTTGCCCGATTTCCCTGGAGGAAAGACCGCGATGAACGACACCAGCACCGACACCGTCCGTGTCCAGGCCCACTACGAGACCGTCAAGCGACTCGGCCACTGGACGACCGCCCGCGACTTCGAGGTCCGCGCCCGACGCGGGAGCGCGGTCCTGGACCTGCGCTCGCCGCGGATCCCTGAAGGCGACATCGAGGTCCAGGTCGACCTCGACCACGCGATGCTCAAACTGCTCGTCCCCGACGACGCCGTCGTCGACCACTGGGGCCTGGAGTGGCTCGGCCGCGGCAAGGTCAAGGACGCCGCGGGCACCGCCGTCGAGATCCCCGGCCGCCGCATCCGCCTGACCGGCCGAATCCGGCATGGGGAGATCCGTGTCAATCGCGCGGGCGTGGCGGTCCTGTCCGCGATGTTCACGCGGGAGTTCATCGACGACGTGCGCCGCGCGCACAAGGAAGGCGGCATGCCGACCGTCGCCGACCCGGCCCACACCGCCTGACGGACGATCCGGCGCAGCGGCCCCCGAGGACGCTGCGCCGGACACGCCGAGCCTACTGGTCGTTCTGTTCGGCGAGGAAACGCTCGAACTCGGCGGCGATCTCCTCGCCGTCCGGCATCCGGGCGGGCGAGCCCGCCAGCGGCAGGCTGTTGCGCCCGGCCTCCATCACCGCGTCGTACTGCACCTCGAGGTTCCGGACCGCCTCCACGACGTCGTCCGAGGCGGCGACCTCACCGTCGATCTGCGTGCGCGCCTCCGCCGCCGCCTCATCGAGGTCCGCGGCCGGGAACATCAGGCCGGTCGCGGAGGTGATGCCGTTCAGGAGCGCGATGGCGGCCGTCGGGTACGCGGCCTGGGCGAGGTAGTGCGGGACATGCGCGGCGAACCCGATGGCGTCGCGCCCCGCCTCGGCCATGCGGTACTCGATCAGCGCGGCGGCACTCCCCGGCACCTCGGCCCGGTTGATCCACGCCGGGTGCTCCCCCAGCAGGTCGGACCGGTTGCCGTGCGGCGTGAGGCCGGTCTCCCGCGTATGCGGCACCGCCATCGGAATGCCGTGCACTCCGATCGCCATCCGGACGTCGAGCCGCTCACAGAGCGAGATCACCGCGCCGGCGAACCGCTCCCACGCCCGATCCGGCTCCGGGCCCGTCATCACCAGGAACGGCACCCCGACGGCATCCTCACACGCGTACACGGCCAGCTCGGGGGCCTCATAGTCGGTCCACCGATCCGTGTCGAAGATCATCGGTGACCGCCGCGACCGGTAGTCGATCAGCGAGTCGACATCGAACATCGCGACCCGCCGCGCGCCGAGCGTCCGCAGGTGCTGGGTCGCCAACCGCCCCGCGCGGCCGGCGTCCATGAAACCGTCCAGGTGGTAGACGAGCACGGGCCGGTCCAGCTCGGGGATGTCCTCGGCCAGCGTGTAAAGCTCACTCCGATCGGCCACAAAGCCCTCCTCAACACGTCAATGTCCGTACGAACGTGCCAACGTTCAAACGCATTCCAACACGCCAGCAGAGGTGGAGGGCCGCCGCCACAAAGCCCTACCGCTCCGGCGACACGGCGATGACCTCCCGACCAGGTCACCCTGGCGACGAGCCGACCAGAAGGCCTGGCGAAAGCCGTACGGAACATCGGCGACTACCCGCACACCGACGTGATCGGTCCCGATGGGAGAAACACCCGCGGACCCCTACCCCGAGCCTTCCGCCCGCCCCCGAAGTACGGACGGCTCCCGTCAGAGGCGGCGGCCGGAGGCCCTTGTCGGCGCAGAAGCGCGGCGCACGCTGAAGATCTCGCACCGGCAGGCCGGTCGAGACCACGGCCGCCGAGAGGCGCCCCGGAATCGGGTCCGGAACAAGATCGGTAAGTGCCTCGACGGCTGTGCTTGGAGCACGCACACAAGTAAACAAAAAGTTATCGCTGAGTTAACACTGAGTTAGCGCAGCTAACTATGGACGAACGAATAGCGCCACTTTCGGTGGAGATGACCGATGACCGCCCCAGGTCCTCATGGTGTCGTGTGCGCATCAGGACAATCCGGGAGCTGTGGTCGTCAAGCACCACACACCGGGACTCTGCCCCAGGAGTGTCTATGGTCCGGTGGAAGTCATGGATGGCGGGCGTCGCCATCGTCGTTCTCTCGTTGGCCGGGCTCCAGTCGAGCCCGGCGCTAGGTGCGGGCGGTCATCCAGCGAGCGGCGTCGGCTCGTGCACACTCAAGAACTGGAACCCCAACCTCGACCCGGACGATGCAAAGGATCTTCCTCAAGGCAAGCGTCCGCAGACGTACAAGCCCGACGACTATAACTGCGCCGGCGCCACCTTCGCCGCGCCCGGCGTCGAGTTCTCGCGGTTTCCCCAGCCGCACGACTTCCACGTCAAGAACCGGCAGACGGTCCGGCCGGTGTCCGTGTGCCGGGCGGGAGCCTGCAGCATGCAAATGAAGACGGTGCAGCAACCGCTCCAGGCGGCCAACCCGCTGGCCCCCTACTTCCCGCCGTTCACACATTTCGTGATCCTCTACCGAGAGAACCACACCTTCGACGACTACCTCGGCGACTGCGCCACCACGGTGCATGCCGGCTGCAACGGCGCCGTGCAGAGCACGAACCACATCAGTTCAGTGCCCAACCTCCACACGCTCGCCAAGACCTACGCGTTGATGGACGCCTACAGCACGGGCACGCAGCCCCCGAGCGGCCCCAACCACTGGTGGCTCTTCTCCGCCCAGTCGTCGTCCAGCTCCCAGCAGCAGTCCTACCCTCCCGCCACCGGGACGCAGTTCGACCGCTTCCTCAAGGGCGCATCCGGGCCGGCCGGTGAGGGCACCAACCCCTGCACAGCGCAGACAGGCGCCGGGACCGGCACCGGCCAGCTCTCATTCGTCATGAACGGCGATTTCTACTGGATGCTCAGCAGCGGCAGCGGGTACTGGCGCAACCCGGCCACCAACGCCCTCGAGGTGCTGCCGGTCAATCGGCCCGGCACGAGCATCCCGGAGTTGCTCAACTACAACAACTACGCGTGCAAGGGGCAGAACGACGACGACCAGGTCATCGCGAACGACTACCTGAACTTCGTCAACACGAACGGCCTGCCAGCGTACTCCTACGTCGAGCTCTTCAACGACCACCCCGGCACGTACCAGGACATCCCGAAGAACGACTCGGCCACCAAGCAGGTCGTCGACTCGATCATGAATAACGCGGCCTACAAAGACAACACGGTGATCGTCGTCACGGAGGACGACACCCAGAACGGCAGCAACGGCCCGGACCACGTCAGCAACACCTACCGCGTGCCGACCGTCGTCGTGGCATCGCCGAAGTACATGAAGCAGGGCTACCTCACGCATGTCGCGTACACGACGAACAACGTGCTGGCCGCGATGGAACGCGTGATGGAGAACGTCCACCCGGGTGTCATCGACCCCAACAACAACATCGGCCTTTCGACGTTCCCCATGACGACGGCGGACCAGGGGGCCCTCGGCGACCCCCTCGAGGACCTGTGGATCCAAGGCACCACCCCGCTGTCGGCCTCGGCCTCGGCCTCGCCGACGACGGGGAACGCGCCGCTCAGCGTGTCCTTCACCGGATCGGCCACCGGCGGCACGGCCCCGTACTCCTACAGCTGGAATTTCGGCGACGGGTCGGCGACGAGCACGGCCCAGAACCCCAGCCACACCTACAACTCGGCGGGGACCTACACCGCGACCCTCACGGTCACGGACAGCTCCTCCCCGGCCAACACGGCAACAGCGAGCACCACCGTCACGGTCAGCGCCGTCGGCAACCCGCTCGCGGCCACGGCCTCCGCCACGCCGACCTCCGGCCAGGTCCCGCTGAACGTCAGCTTCACCGGTACCGCCACAGGCGGAAGCCCGCCGTACAGCTACAGCTGGAACTTCGGCGACGGGTCCGCGACGAGCACCGCTCAGAACCCCAGCCACACCTACAGCACGGCGGGAACCTACACCGCGACCCTCACGGTCACCGACAGTTCCTCCCCGGCCAAGACGGCCACATCACAGGTCACGATCACGGCCTCGCCGATCGCCGGTACAGCGCCAGGCGCGCCAACAGGCCTGACCGCGACCGTCGGTAACGGCCAGGTCTCCCTGAGCTGGACGCCTCCGGCCAGCGACGGCGGTGTCAACATCACCTCCTACCGCGTGTACCGCGGCACGGCCAGCGGCGGCGAGACGCTGCTGACCGGAGGCGGGTGCAGCGGCCTCGGTGCGGTGACCTCGTGCACCGACACCGGCCTCACCAACGGCCAGGCCTACTACTACAAGGTCAGTGCCGTGAACGCCATCGGCGAGGGCGCGCAGAGCAACGAGGCGACCGCCACACCCGCAGGCTCCACGCCGGCGCAGTTGCTCGGCAACCCTGGCTTCGAGACCGGCACTGCGGCACCGTGGTCGACCAGTTCCGGAGTGATCAATAACAGCAGCAGCGAACCGGCCCGCACCGGCAGTTGGGACGCGTGGCTCGACGGCTACGGCTCCACGCACACGGACACGCTGTCGCAGTCGGTCACGCTGCCGACCGGTTACTCGTCTTACCAGCTGAGCTTCTGGCTGCACGTCGACACGGCGGAGACCTCGACGTCAACGGCGTACGACACCCTCAAGGTGCAGGTACTGAACAGCTCCGGCACCGTTCTCGCGACGCTTGGCACCTACTCCAACCTCAACCACAACACCGGCTACAGCCAGCACACCTTCAACCTCGCCGCCTACGCGGGGCAGAAGGTGACGCTCAAGTTCACCGGCGCGGAGGACTACACGAAGCAGACGTCGTTCGTCATCGACGACACCGCCATCAACGTGAGCTGACGCTCCGACCCGGGTCAGAACAGACCTGACAGCCCAGATGGAACCGGCCGGTCGCGTGT
>JBJMIW010000251.1:0-4152 GCA_045806665.1 Actinoallomurus sp. | reverse complement strand
GGTCTGCAGCGGTGACAACCACCTCATCAAGTGCGGCCTCACCACCGCCGGGCAGGAAGAACATGCCACCGACGAGGGCCGCATCGATGAGCTGGTCGCACGTAGCCCGACCATTGGTCGCTATTTCCTCGGCCAGGACGTTGACCAGAGCTCCGGCAATGATCCACCAAAACTTGCCCGACGGATCGACATAGTTGAGTGGGGCCTCAGCCGCGTACCCATAGGGCTGCCCACTGACGTCCTGCAAGGGGTCGCGGGTGAGGAACTGCGCGGTGGCCGGGTCGTAGTAGCGCGCCCGCAGGTACTGCAAGCCCGTCTCGGCATCGGTGTACTGCCCGGCATAGCCAAACGGCGTGCTGACCGTGCCACTGATGGCGGTTTGGTTGCCGTACGGGTCGTAGCTGTTGTCATTGGACGGCCTAAACTACACCACAGAGTGACGGCCAAGATGCACCGGTGAGCGCCGGCCAAACTGCACCACGGGACAAGCACTCCTGAGAGAGGGCATACTGCTCCCCATAAGAAAGGGGAGCGATGCCAATGGCCAACAGGAGAATAGCGACTATGGATATCGTCGAAGTGGTGCGGGTGCTGCGCGCGGGCGCGAGCGACCGGACGCTGACGCACCTCTTGGGACATAACCGACGGACGATCGCCAAGTACCGCGCATGGGCGGAGCAACACGGACTGCTGGAAGGGCCGCTCCCCAGCGCCAGCGAGATCCAGCGCCTGCTCGCGCAGACGCTGCCGCCGACGCGCCCGCCGCAGCAGGTCTCGACACTGGCGCCCTATCAGGAGGAGATCGCCGCCTTACGCGCGCAGGGGGTGGAGATGGCGGCCATCCGGGCCCGCCTGGAGGAGCGGCACGGCCACCCGATCAGCTACAGCGCGGTGCGCCGCCTCGTGCAGCACCTGGAGCCGCGCCCCGTCGACGCGGTGGTGCGGGTCGAGGTGTCTCCGGGTAGCGAGGCCCAGGTGGACTTTGGGTATGCCGGGCTGACGCTCGATCCCCTCACCGGCCGGGCCCGCAAGAGCTGGGTCTTCGTGCTGGTGCTCTCTTGGAGCCGGCACCTGTATGCCGAGGTGGTCTTCGATCAGCGCGTCGAGACCTGGTTGCTCTGCCACCAGCACGCCTTCGCGGCCTGGGGCGGGGCGCCGGGGCGGATCGTGCCCGATAACCTCAAGGCAGCGATCATGCGGGCCAGCTTCACCGAGCCGCTGGCCCAGCGCGCCTACCGCGAGTGTGCGACGCACTACGGCTTCCTGATCGACCCCACCCCGCCGCGGACCCCGCATCATAAAGGAAAGGTCGAGCAAGGTGGGGTTCACTACGTCGCCCGCAACTTCCTGGCCGGGCGGGACCCCGAACCGCTCGACGTGCGCAATGCGGCCTTGCGCCGCTGGACGCTGCAGATCGCCGGGCGGCGCACCCATGGCACCACCAAGCAGGCCCCACTGGAGCGGTTTGAGACGGTCGAGCAGGCAACACTGCACCCGCTGCCGCCGACGCCCTATGACCCAGCGGTCTGGAAGCAGGCCCGCGTCGCGCGGGACTGCCACCTCACCTTCGACGGAGCCTATTACTCGGTGCCCTACCGCCTGGTCGGCACGGCGGTGCTCCTCCGCGGCGGGGCGCGCACCGTCGAGGTCTACGACGCCGACCACCAGCTCGTGGTCACGCACAGCCGGGTGGCGGCCGGCGAGCGCCAGACCCACCTATGGCACCTGCCGGCGGAGAAGATCCCCAATCTGGTGCTCACGCGGGAGGACTGCCTGGCGCAGGCCCAGGCGATCGGCCCGGCCACGACGGCGCTGGTGCAAGCGTTGCTCGACCACCGTCCGGAGGACCGTTTGCGCAGCGCGGGGCGTCTGGTCCGTCTGGCCCAGCGTACCAGCCCGCAGCGCCTCGAACAGGCCTGCGCCCGGGCGCTGGTCTTCGGGGTGAGTGACTACGCGACGATCAAGCGCATCCTGCAGGCCGGCCTCGATGCGGAGGACGCCGCCGCCACGGTGGTGGGGGCGCCCCCACCACGGGGCAGCCGCGAGGAGAGGGCCTACGTCTTCGCCCGCCCCGCCACGGAGTTCGCGGCCAGCTTGCGCGGAGGAGGCCGCTGATGGCGCATCACCTCACGCCCTACCTCAAACAGTTGCGCCTCTCGGGCATCCTGGAGACGCTGGAGGTGCGCAACCAGCAGGCCATCGCCGAGCAATGGACCTACCTGGACTTCCTGACCCGCCTGCTCCAGGACGAGGTCGAGCGGCGCGGGCAGAAGCAGCTCGCCCTGCGGGTGCGGCGCGGCGGCATTGCCCCGGCCAAGACGCTGGAGAGCTTCGACTTCGCCTTCAACCCCTCCATCAGCCGCCAGCAGCTCTACGACCTGGCCACCTGCGGCTTCATCCACGAGCATCGCAACGTGCTGATCTGTGGGCAAACCGGGGTGGGGAAGAGCCACCTTGGCCACGCCGTGGCCCACGAGGCGGCGCGCAAGGGCTTCGACATCCTCTTCACCGCGGCGTACCAGATGCTCGCGCACATCAACGCCGGGCGCGCCGACGGCAGCTACGAGCGACGCCTGGCCGCCTACACCAAGCCGCACCTGCTCGTCATCGACGACTTCGGCCTCAAGCCGCTGCCGCCCTCCGGCCCGGCCGATCTGTACGACGTCATCAACGAACGGTACGAAAAGGCAAGCATTGTCCTGACCAGCAATCGCGCGCCAAGCGAGTGGCCCGAACTCTTCGGTGATCCGCTGCTGGCGAGTGCGGGCCTCGATCGCTTGGCGCACCGGGCCATCGTGTTGATGATCAGCGGCCGGAGCTATCGCCTGGCGCGGCATGATGACGGAGAGGAGGTGACGCTCTTTACGCAGACCCCGTGAAGACAGCAGGGTGCGGGGCCTGCGGCCGGTGACGCGTTTGTGGCGCCACAAACGCGTCACCATGAGCACGTGGGGACGAGAGGAGACCGTGACCATGAAAGAACGGCGCATGCGCTGCAAGGAGTGTGGAGAGCGCTTCACCGTGGTCCGTTTCGAGCGCGAGCGGATGTCGGCGTATTGCGATCTGTGTCGCGCGGAGCGGAAACGTGAGCAGACGCGGGTCCGGATGCAGACCCTGCGCGCCCGGCGCCGTGGGGCTGAGCGCGACCCATGACAAACGACAGGAGTGCTCGTCTGTGGTGCAGTTTGGCCGCCACTCAGTGGTGCAGTTTCGCCGTCACACCCCGGTGCACTTACGCCCGTCTCTTGACACCCTTTGCGAGAAGGTCGTCAATCGCGGACATGGGCGCGATGGCCGGTTTCGCTTCCTCTTACGGCCAGGACTACGCGGGCTGGGCCGGTTCCATGGGGGATGCGGCGCGGCTGGGTCTGGTCGGTCAGCGTGGGGGCGATCTCTCTGCCTATCAGTCGGTCCTTGCCGGTAGCTATGGAGCGATCCGTAATCCCGCCGCGAAGATGGGCGACTACACCAGCGGCGTACAGGACCTCGCCCGCATCATGGCGTCGAACACCGTCAGCACACCCAGCATGACCGGCGCTCATGGGGGCCTCTCGACGTGGATGAGCATGTATCAGGGGCTCAACAAGATGGGTCCCCTGACTTCCGGCACCGCTGGTGCTGCTCTCCTTGCTCAGGCTAATCAGGGCATTGTCAACGGGGGGAACGGCAGTGCTTCGACTCAGCTCGCCTATTACCAAGCCCTTGGCGGAAAGGGTGGCATCAGTCCCTCAAAGCTCCAGTACATCAAAGAAGGTGGTCTGACCGGCGACACGTTCCAGAAGTTGCGGGGTTGGGCCAACAAGAACTATGCCGGGTTCTCCAAGTCTGACCGGCTGATGGCGACCTCCAACCTGTTCGGTGTCAACATGCATCAGATGCAGGCATTGCAACAGGCCGCAGGCCAGCACGGGGGAATGCTCTCCACCAAGCAGATCAACTCTATTCTACATCCAGGCCAGACTCCCGCTGACTTCACACGAAGTGGTCAGAACGCACCGGCTAATACCACGACCGGGTGGACGAAGACCATCAACGACTTCGTCACACATATACAAAACGCTACCGGCTTCCTCGGCCCCTTTGGAGATGCACTCAAGGGCATTGCGTTCTATTACACAGGCACGCACCTCCTACCCAAGATTCCTGCGGTGG
>JBJMIW010000250.1:0-14378 GCA_045806665.1 Actinoallomurus sp. | reverse complement strand
GGGGTACGGCCAGAAGGTCGAGCCGCTGCCGCTGTTCGCGGTGAAGATGGCGCTGGCCGCGGTCGTCGTGATGTTCATGGTCGTGCAACTCTCGCGGTTCAAGAACCTGCCGGTCGTGCTCATCATCCTGACCGTCCTGGTCCTGGCGTACACCCTCGTCACCACCCGCGCGGTCTTCGGCCGGCACATCTACGCCATCGGCGGCAACCTGCAGGCCGCCCGGCTGTCCGGCATAAAGACCAAGTCCGTGGTGTTCTGGCTGTTCGTCAACATGGGCGTGCTGGCCGCGCTGGCCGGCATCATCTTCGCCGGGCGGCTCAACCAGGCCGGCCCGACCGCCGGCACCAACTTCGAGCTCGACTCGATCGCGGCGGCCTTCATCGGCGGCGCGGCGGTGCAGGGCGGCGTCGGCAAGGTCGTCGGCGCGATCACCGGTGGTCTCATCATGGCCGTGATCAACAACGGCATGTCGCTGCTGGGCGCGCCCAGCGAGCGGGTCATGCTGATCAAGGGCCTGGTGCTGCTCGCCGCCGTCGCGTTCGACGTCTGGGCCAAGCGCCGCGCCGGCACGTCCCGCTGAACCTAGGATCGATTCCATGACCCCAGACCCCGACGAGCGGGTCGAGTTGCGGGTCCCGGCGCGCCCGGGCCTTCGCGATGTGGCCCGGCTCGCCGGGGTGTCGCACCAGACCGTGTCCCGGGTCTTCCAGGATCATCCCAGGGTGAGCACGGAGACCCGGGCCAAGGTCCTGGCCGCGGCCGCCCAGCTGGACTTCCGGCCGAACGCCTTCGCCCGCGCCCTGGCCACCGGCCGGTCGCGCACGCTCGGCGTGGTCAGCTTCGACGCCACCCTGTTCGGGCCCGCGTCGATGATCAGCGAGATCGAACGCTGCGCGCGCGAGGCCGACTACTTCACGAGCGTCATCGCGCAGCAGTCGGCCAGCCAGCGCACCATCGGCGAGGCGGCCGAGCGGCTGCGCGGTCAGGGCGTGGACGGGCTGATCGTGATCCCCGGCCACGTCCCGCTGACCCAGACCACCAAGCACCTCCCGCCGGACCTGCCCATCGTGGTCATGGAGAGCGAGACGATCGTCCCGGCGGTCGGGGTGGACCAGTACACCGGGCCGAAGGCCGCCACCCGCTACCTGCTCGACCTCGGCCACCGGACCGTGCACCACCTGCCCGGCCCGATGTCGTGGCTGGAGGCGCGCGAGCGCCACCGCGGCTGGCGGGACGCGCTCACCGAGGGCGGAGCGCCGGTGCCGCAGACCATCGCCGGCGACTGGAGTGCCGGGTCGGGTTACTCCCGGGGCCTGGCGCTGGCCGCCGACCCGGAGGTCACGGCGGTGTTCGCGGCCAACGACCAGAACGCCCTCGGCCTGCTGCGCGCCCTGCACGAGGCGGGCCGCCGCGTGCCGGACGACGTCAGCGTGATCGGCTTCGACGACATCCCCGAGGCGGCGTACTTCATCCCGCCGCTCACCACGATTCGCCAGGACTTCGCCGCCGTCGGCCGGTCCAGTGTGAACCTGCTGCTCGAGCAGATCGACAGCGGCCGCCGCAGCGAAAACAAGATCGTTATCCCCACCGAGCTGGTCAGCCGCAGCAGCGCCGGGCGGCCCCCCGCGTAGTCCCCCCGTGAAAGGAAAGACGATGTCCGCCCATGCCGTCACCGCGTCGGCCGCTCGTACGTCCGTGCGGCTCGCGGACGGACGAGAGATCATCTACTTCGACGACGTGCCGGGGTTGGATCGTTCCACGCCAGACGAGCGGGACCTGCCGCCGTACGCGCCCGCCGCCGAACTCCGCTACGACGTGCTGCACGGCGAGGAGGTCCTCGTCGCCGCCCACCGGCAGAACCGCACCTACCAGCCGGCGCCCGGCGAGTGCCCGCTGTGCCCGTCCCGCGGCGACCACCTCAGCGAGATCCCGGCTCCCGACTACCACGTGGTGTCGTTCGAGAACCGCTTCCCCTCACTCGGCGGCCCGGCCGGCGGACGCTGTGAGGTGCTGTGCTTCACCAGCGACCATGACGGGTCCTTCGCGACCCTGCCGCCGGAGCGGCTGGCCACCGTCGGCCGCGCCTGGGCCGACCGCACGGCCGAGCTGGGGCGGCGTCCGGACGTCGAGTACGTCTTCGTCTTCGAGAACCGGGGCGCGGCGATCGGCGCGACCCTGCCGCACCCGCACGGCCAGATCTACGCCTTCCCGTACGTCCCGCCGACCCCGCGCCGGATGCTGGCCGCCGCCGAGCGGTACCGCGCGGAGCACGGCCGGTGCCTGATGTGCGACGTCGTCGCCCGCGAGGCCGCCGGTCCGCGCGTCGTGGCCGAGACCGACGGCTTCCTCGCGTACGTGCCCGAGGCCGCCCGCTGGCCGTACGAGGTGTACGTCGCCCCGCGCTCCTGCGTCCCCGACCTGCCCGCCCTCGACGCCGACCGGCGCGACGAGCTGATGGGCCTGTACGCCGACGTGCTGCGCCGCTTCGACGCCCTCTACGAGCACCCGACGCCGTACATGGCCTGCTGGTACCAGGCCCCGGCGCGCGCCTCGCGCGACGCGGCGCATCTGTGCGCCCGCGTCTACACGCCGCAGCGCACCGCCGACAAGCTGAAGTTCCTCGCCACGAGCGAGACCGGCGGCGGCGCGTACATCAACGACGTCCTCCCCGAGACCGCCGCCGCCCGCCTCCGCGAGCTCTGAGGGAACCGCCGCCGGGCGGGGCGCGTCGAATCGGATATCGGGGGGTCGACACGTCCCCGCGTGTGAGGAGACGGCGGATGACGCCTGACCACGACCTGTCCCCGTACGACGTCGCCTACCTCTTCGGCGGCCCCGACCGCGTCGCGGTCGTCGCGCTCGTCGCCCTGCACGCCGACGGGCGCATCCGGATCACCCCCGACCGGCACCGAGTCCTCGCCGAGCGACGCTACGCGCAGGATCCGGTCGAGACGGCCGCGCTGAACCTCGTCCCGGACGTCGGCCGGGTGCTCGGATGGATCAGGATGCTGATCGCGGCCTCTCCGGTCGTCGCGGAGATCGGCCGGAGGCTGCGGGCCGACGGGCTGTTTCCGGGGGCCCGGATGAGCGCACTCTGGCAGCGGGACCGGATCCGGAGGAACCGGTCCCTGCGCCGTGAGCTGGCCGAGAATCCGGAGGGCCTCGTACGGGTCGCGGTCCAGGGAGTCGCCGGGATCCCTGACGACGAGCTCCGGGGGATCTTCGAGGCCCACGTGTACACGCCGCCGAAGCACGTCCGGCTGACCGAGCAGAAGCATCCGGCCGATCCGCTGGAGCCCAACCGCTCCTCCTTCAACCATTACGCGACCGGCTATGGGGATGGAGCCGAATACGGAGGCTCGGACGGGAGCGGGGGCGGCTGGTAGCCGTTCTCTCGGTCATATGTCAGGAGGGCGACGGCTCGGTCGAATGCGGAGCCGCGCCCGAGGCCGAGTTTTTGCGGTTGTCGTTTGCTCTGCTTACACCGAGTATGCGCTGGACCGTTCCAGGTGTTTACTCGATGTAAGCAGAGCAAAGGCGCCGGGAAGGCGGGCCTTACTCTGCGGGACGTTGCTCATTGGTGGCGCAGCCGTACGGTGTCCCCAGTCGATGCCCGTGCCGCCGGGGCCCACCGGACCGGTCTGCTCGGCGGTACACCCGGGCAGGCGGCTCACCTCGGGCGTCGTTCTTCGGAAGGAGGCGGTCGACTCAGCCCGGGACCGAGCCGCACGTGATGTTGATCGCCGAGCCGGTGATCGTACGGGCCCGGTCGGAGGCGGCGAACGCGGCGACGTTCCCAACGTCCTCGAGGGTCGCCGCGCGTCCGAGCATGGTGCGCCCGACGATGCCGTCGACGATGGCGTCCCGGCCCTCGAAACCCTCCGGCAGGGTCTCGGGGATCCCGCCGGTCTGCAGGGTGACGACCCGCACGCCGTACGGGCCGAGCTCGCTGGCCAGGGCACCCCGCAGCGACTCCAGCGCCCCGAACGCCACCTGCAGTCCGCCGAGGCGCGGCGTGGGCGGACCGTACCCACCGAAGAGCAGGATCGCCCCCGAGCGCTGCCGCATCATGTGGCGCGCCGCCGCCCGCGCGGTCAGGAACGTCGTGCGGATCGCGGTGACGACCGGCCGCTCGAAGTCCTCCAGGGACATCTCGGCGAGCGGGGCGCCCTGGACGTCGCCGTGCGCGATGACGTTGAACGACACGTCCAGGCCGCCGAAATCCGAGGCGACCGCGTCGGCGTGCTCGTCGACCGCCCGCGCGTCCAGCGCGTCGAGGACCGCCGTCTCGGCCTGGCCGCCCCCAGCGCGGATCTCCGCGGCCACCGCCTTGAGCCTCGCCGCCGTCCGCCCCGCGAGGTGGACGCGCGCCCCTTCGCGGGCGAAGCCCCGTGCGGCCGCGCCGCCGATCACACCGGCGCCGCCGTAGATGACGGCGTTCCTCCCGTCGAGGATCCCCACGTCAGCGTCCCTGGAGCTCGGCGAGGAGCTCTTCCAGGCGCTCGTCGGAGTCGCGGATGCCGCGTTCCGCTCCGGAGGCGACCATACCGTCGCGGTCCTCCACCGACTGGAAGCTCGACACCGACCGCACCAGCGTCCGGCCGTCGGTCTCCTCGAACGTCACCGTCTCCAGCGCGACGTGGCCGGGCACGCCCTCGTACTCGAAGGTCTGCACGACGCCGGCCTCCACCGACGGCGCACCGTGGAAGACCCCGTGGAAGCCGTGCTCGTGGCCGGCGGGGTCGGTGCTGACGTAGCGCCAGCGGCCGCCGTCGCGCGGGTCGTGGTGGTCGAAGCGCGTGGTGAGCTCGCGGGGGCCGAGCCAGCGCACGATGAGGTCCGGGTCGGTGTACGCCCGGAAGACCAGGTCGCGCGGTGCCTCGAACTCGCGCGTGATGACGATCTGCGGGATGCCGGGCTCAGCGATGATCTCTGTCTTGGCCATTGCCGTCTCCGTTCGTCGTGGCCGCGTCGGTGCGGCCGCCCTGTCCTTGTCCCTGCAGCGCCGCGAGCAGCTCGTCGAGCCGCTCATGGCTCTCGTCCCAGAACCGCTGGTAGCGGGCCAGCCAGGTGGTCACCTCGCGGAGCGGCTCGGCCTCCAGGTGGCTGAGCCGGGCCGTCGCGCGACGGGTCCGGGAGATCAGCCCGGCGTTCTCCAGCACCTTCAGGTGCCGGGAGATCGCCGGCTGGGACACGTCGAACGGCGCGGCCAGCTCGGCCACGGTCGCGTCGCCCTCGGTCAGCCGCGTGAGGATCGCGCGCCGCGTGGGATCCGCGAGCGCGGCGAACACGAGACTGATCCGGTCGTCCGACACTTTATAACCACCTTGTTCTAAAACCAGTAAGTTAACAATCAACCTGCAGGCCGGCCCTGTCAAGGCATCTCTGGGGTTCAGCGCCGGGCGAGCACGCCCGACGCCGTGACCTTGCCCTTCTCGGCGTAGTAGGCCACACCGAGCTTTCCGCCCTTGCGCGGGGCGAGGTGCATGTCGCCCACGTCGCACCCGCCCATCGCCGACCCGAACACGGTCTTCAGCGTCAACCGGTCATGTGCGAAGAACACCGGTACGGCCGTACCGGCGCACTTGCCGTCGAGGTAGCGAACCTCGCCGTTGTGCTTCCCGGCGCGCAGGGTCACCTCGGCCTTCCAGCGGACCCGCGTGCCGTCCTGCTTCGCCGCGTCCTGCACCGTCCCTGCCCACGTGCCCGCGAACTGGGCCGGAACGGCCGCCGCCGGCTGGGGCCCGTCGTCGGGGAACAGCTGCTGGAGCACCCAGGCCCCGACTGTGACCACGACGACCAGTCGCCAGGCGACCGCCCAGCCGCGCCGGATCCTCGCCGCGAGCGTCCGGCCCTGCGGGAGCCACCTCGGTCGCGGGGGATGGCCGTACGGCCGGGGTCGGTGTGCGGGCGGCGGACCGAGGTCGGCGGTGTCCCAGGGGTGCGGGGGAGGAGCCCTGCCGGTGCCGGCGTCCGCCCAGGGATCGTCGATGATCTCCTCGGGATCGGGTTCGGACGGCGCGGTTCGGAAGGCGTCGTAGTCGGCACGGTGATTCTGCAGGACGTCACGGGCGGCGGTCAGCAGGCGGATCGTCGTGTCCGCCTCGACCTTCGCCTGCGGGTCCCGGAACAGGTCCGGGTGGTTGGCCTTGGCCAGCGCGCGGAACGCCCGCCGGATCTCGTCCTGGGTGGCATCCGGGGCGACGCCGAGCAGGTCGTACGCGTCGTGCCCCGCGAGTTCGGCGAAGTCCGCCGACATCACTTGCCGATGCGACGTGCCACCGAGGCCCGGTAGCACGTCAGCGACCAGTGCGCGGTCGCGGCGGAGTGGCCCGCGGGGATCACCTTCGTGCCGGACGCGACGGTGACATCGCGCGCCCCGGCCAGGCAGAGCATGAACATCGTGAGCTGGCGCTCGAACCCCTCGTACGCCCAGTGACAGCGCAGCACGCGCTGCCCGGACGTGAACGGTGTCTGCAGCAGCTCCTGGGCGCGCGGCGGGAGGTTGCCGAGCAGTCCGCGGTCGGCCGACTCGAGTCCGGCGATCGGCGCGGTCGGCGGCCGGGGCCCGGGGGTGAGGGCAGGGCCGGCGGGCGCGTGCGGGGGCGGCCGGTGGTCCACGCGTACGTGCCGCAGCGAGCCGGGCTCGAACAGGAACGCCGAGATCGCGTAGACGGGACGGTGCTCGGTGTTGATCCGCGGCTCGGCGACGGTCAGGCCCCGGTCCCCGAAGACGACGGCGTACGGCCGGCCGTCCATGCTGGAGGCGTCACGCCGGGCGAACCAGTCGATGACGCCACCGGCGAGCTCCGTCAGCCGCTCCCGGGTGCGGCCGCCGATCATCTCCCAGCATTCCTGGCGGAGCTTCTCGCCTGAGTCCAGGCCCATCTCCCCGGCCGGGTGCAGCGGGGCGACACCGGGCCGTGAAGGTTCGAGTCCGCCGCCGCGCCGCGTGAGCGGACGATCGTCGCCGGTCGGAACGATGGGAAACGACGAGTCCACGCGCCGCGCCTCCTGACCAGCTCCTGTCGACCGTTGACCCCATTATGTCGAGGCCGGTGATTCGCTGTCTCGTCCGAGAAAGGCCATGGCCGGGTCTTTTCGGACGACGATGGGGCGGACCGCGGGTGCCCGGCAGGTTCAGCGCTTACGGCCGACGGCGCCGAGCATCCAGACCGACTCGGCGTCCCGGTGTGGGCCGGTTCGTGGAGCCTCGGTGGAGGACGCGAGCGATCAGCCGGCCGAGCCGTTCCAGCCGGTCGTCAGCCGCTGCCGCGCCGCGTACCCGGTCGCCCGGCCCGCGTAGACGTACATCACGCCGGTGCTCGCCTCGACGCCGATGAGGTCGGGAAGGTCGTCCCCGGTGACGTCCCCGGTCAGCGTCAGCGAGCGGATGCCGCCCCAGCCCGAGCCGAGCTCGGTGGCCGACCCGAGGATGCGGTCACCGCCGGGGTACACCCAGAGGGTGCCGTCGGACTTGTGCACCGCGATGAGGTCCGGCCGGCCGTCCTGGGTGATGTCGGCGACGCCGGTCAGCTTCTCCATCTCGTTCCAGCCGCTGGTGTCCAGCTGAACACGGGTCCCGATCCCGTTGCCGGTGCCGGGGTACAGCCACAGGGAGCCGTCGCTCTTCCGGACGGCGATGAGGTCCGGCCTGCCGTCCCCGGTCAGGTCGCCGATGCCGGTCAGCTCGGCCATGCCGTCCCAGCCGCTGGTGCCGATCTCGATCCGGGTGCCGAGGCCGGTCGCCGTGCCGGGGTAGAGCCACAGCGTGCCGTCGCTCGTCCGCACCGCGACCAGGTCGGGTCGGCCGTCGCCGGTCAGGTCCCCGACACCGGTCAGCTCACTCATGCCGTTCCAGCCGCCGGCACCGATGAGCTTCCGCTTCGCGGCGCCGAACGTCGGCCCCGGGTACAGCCAGAGCCGTCCGGTGGCCCGGTCCGTCGCCACCAGGTCCGCCGTGCCGTCCCCGGTCTGGTCACCGAGCGTGGACAGCCCGACGTCGGTGCGGCCGGTGACGAGGTACATCCCGGACGGCTGCATGTCCGCGGCGAGCTTGGTCGCCGCGATGGTGTGCGATCCGCCGGTGGGCTTCCAGGGGTCCCAGACGGTGATGGTCCCGGCGCTACGGTCGTAGCCGTACGCGACGATCGCGTGCCCGACCTTGCTGCCGGTCATGGTGGAGTTCCACGGCAGCTTCTCCATCCACACGCCGAGGACGGGCGCCCGCTTCAGCACGCCGACGTCGTAGGAGACGTTCGTCATCAGGCTCGAGGCCGTCGAGGCGTGCGCGAAGCCGTACGAGTAGCCGAGCGGGTCGGCGTAGGAGTTCAGCACCGGCCGCGCCTGCGCGCCCGTCGTGCCCTTGGTGGGGCTGGTCCCCATCGTCGTGGCCAGCGTCTCCTGGCTCACGCTGACCCCGAACGTCGACAGGCTCATCGACGACGACGTGGGCACGCAGTTCATGTTCGTGTTCTGGTACTGCCCGGTGAGGAACAGCTTCGCGGACGCCGGAGCCGAGGCCGCCGCCGTCTCGGTGACCCGCGGCGCCATGGCACGCGTGCCCGGCCGGGCGACGAGGTTCGCACCCGGCGGTGGCGGCGTCGGTGCCGCGTTCGCCGTGCCCGTCAGGCCGCCACCCGCCACGATGAGCGCCGCGACAGCGCTCACCGGCAGCACCCGCCAGGACCTCATGTGATCTCCTCACGTCTACGCGCCGACCCGGTTCCGCTCCCTGAGGGTGGGGGCACCGGTCGGTGTTCGGCCAGTCGGATACCGGCCAGGATCTTCGACGGCGCCGCGTCGGATACGGATCCGTGAGGGAGGGGAGGGGCGCACGCCGAGCCCAGGCCGGACGTCGGGGTGCCGGTCCCGTGGAAAACGGTCGGATTCCGATGGATCGCCCGTGGGCCGGCACCCGGATCGTACCGGAGGATGATCTTGTGTCGCGGCGCCTCCGTCGATGTCCACCGCGGCGGGACTTCACGGGCCGGCCCAGCACCTCCGCGGGCTACGCCGTCGTCCAGCCGACGCCGATCACTCTGCCCAGCGGCGCCGGCGGCCTCGCCCTGTGGGTGAAGGGCGACGGCAAGGAACACTGGCTGCGCGCGCCCCTCCGCTCCCAGGGCAATCTCCGGCGGTTTGCACCTGCGATCACACGCTCAGCGACAATAGCCGGCGTACGGGATAATTCGCCTGTTACGGTGCAGACAATCGGACGGGAAATGGCCGGGTGTGGTCCGTCAAGGACGTGAATTGATCCGTAGGCGTGGGCATTGAATTACCATCGTTCGCGGCTGGACATCGTCTGCTGGAGTTCGGATGACCATGCGGCGCTTCGTGACGATCGGCGGGCAGAACGACGGCTCCGTCCCGCAGGAACTGGTCGTCCATCGCGTCGCTGCCGACGGCGACCGGGTGCAGGTCACCCCGCCGCCGGGCGAGAGCTGGGACGCCACCGTCGCCGTCCGCGGTGACACGATCGCCGCCACGACCCGTTCCGTCAGCGACCCGGCGACCCCGCCGCGGCTCTACACCATCACCGAGGCGGACGGCGTCCGGCCGGTGCCGTTGCCGCCGATCCTCCACGGCAGTGCCGTCGACCTGGCCATCTCGCCGGACGCCACGGACATCTTCCTCGTCCTGGACGCCGGCGTGACCGAGCGCGAGGAGTACCTGCTCGTCGCACCCGCATCCGGGGACGGCCCGGTGCGCGTCTGGCCGCTCGACCCGGCCTCCCACGTGGTCGGCATCTCCGCCGGCCCCGGGGGCGAGCTCGTCCTCCTCACCGTCGGAGCCACCGACCGCCCGAAGCACCGGCGCGTCGTGCGCTCGCGCAGACCGACGTCGGGCACCGTGCTCGTCGAGGACGGCGACCACGGCATCCACCAGCTCCGCGCCGCCGACATCTCAGCGGACGGCACCCGGCTCGCCCTCGCGTACACCGGCGACGACGGCGCCACGTCCAACGTCGCGGTCATGCCGGTCGCCGGCGGCCCGCTCCGCGTGCTGTGGCAGCGCCCCTGCTCCTGGGACGACCCGGAGGAGGTCCGCCTGTCGTTCGACCGGACGGGACAGCACCTGCTGCTCAGCCACGGCGAGATCATCGCGATCGCCGTCACCGACGCGACCCACCACGTCCTTACCCCCGCCGCCCAGAACCGCTGGCAACGCGCCGCCTGGTAGCCGCGCTATGCGGCGAGGACCTCGCGGAGCACGTGACGAGCGTTGGCGGACATGATCGGGTTGGTGTACCGGTAGTACGGCAGTTGGCCGACGGCCATCGACAGGGCCCAGCCACGACCACGCACCCAGGTCGCGTCGTCGACGTCCACGGCGTCCCGGAACACGTCTCTGCCTGAGCGGGGCAGGAGATTCCACGCGACGATCAGGTCGCAGGCAGGGTCACCGACCCCGGCGGTGGCGAAGTCGAGGACGCCGGTCAGCCTGCCATCGGTGACGAGCAGGTTGCTCGGCATGAGGTCGGAGTGCAGCCAGGTCGGCGGGCCGATCCAGGGGCGTGCGGCGAGCGACTCCTCCCAGGCCGCGGTCGCCGCGTCGGCGTCGAAGGGCTCGTCGGTGTGCCGTAGCTCCTCGATCGCGGCCCGCGTCTGCGCATCCACGCTCGCCAGCGGTACCCCGCGGTACGCGCTGGGCCCGCCGCCGAGGTCGACCTTCCGCAACGCACGGATGAACGCCGCCAGGTCACCCGCCAGGAGCTCGGGTTCTGCGACCCTGCCCTCGACCGGACACTCGCCGTCGATCCACCGGTGCACCGCCCAGGCCCACGGGTACTCCTCGGCGGGTTCCCCCCGCCCGACCACCGTCGGGATCGTCACGGGCAATGCGGGCGCGAGCCTCGGCAGCCACCGCTCCTCCCACTCCAGGGCGGTCACGCCTCCCGCGGTGAGGGGGAGCCGGGCGGTCAGCGCGTCACCGATCCGGTAGACGGCGTTGACGGTCCCCCCGGAGACAAGCCGCTCGACCGGCAGGTCCGCCCACTGCGGGAACTGCCTCTGGATCAGCCGCTTGACCAGGTCCGGGTTGGTGTCCGCCTCGTCCGCGTGCATCTTGGCCATCCGCAAACGAGACCGCCCCGGTCCGCCGCGCGTCAAACGCTTTTCACTCCCTGAGTCGGCCTTCCAGGCCTCCACGGTCGCGACCTCGGAACCCTTTTTCGGGCTGCGAAGCCAGCGCAGTCTCTGTCCCGGCAGCGGCAAGCCCGGCCGGTACGGAACGGTCCGCCTCGGCAGTGGCAGGCCGAGAAGACAGGCCGCCGCGGCGACGGCCATGCCCGTACGCATCCCGCCGAGCTCGCCACCGGACAGTGTCCATGCGGTCGTGGCCGGCGCCGGACCGAGCGCGAAACCGAGCTGCCGGGCGAGGCTCTGCAACGCTCCTGCGGTGCCACGCAGCCAGTGCGGCGCGTACGACATGAGGGCGGCGAAGTTCGGCCCAGCGAAGACGCCCGCGACTCCCCGTCAGCTGAACCGGATGGACGCAGCGATCGCGTCGGCCGTCTGGCGGTACCTATCCGGGAGCGCGACCACCGTCATCATCAAGCGGGTCTTGGGAAGCCACCAGATCTCCGGCCGGAAGGAGAAGTTCGGGCCGCAGGAGATTTGGTACTGGCGAAAGATCGCCGAGCGACTGCCGAGCTTCCGCAGACGCGCGTCGCTTACCGAAGCAGAGGTGATGCCCGTAGGGTCCGGACCGTTCGGACTGAAGCATTCTGGCGGCAGCGCGGATGGATCGACGTCCCCGGCCCACGCGTCTGTGGCACCGAGGCCGGGCTGGGAGGCCAGGTCGTCGGTCCAGGATTCGATGAGCACTCCGTCCCGCATGCAGCCTTCGTGAGCGCCCGGCATGAGGATGCACAAGTAGGGACCTACTTCATTGACGCCGCTCTGGGCGGTCCATCCGGTCGGAACGATGGCTGAGATCCCGCCGTTAATGGAGATTCGGGAACCCTGCACCGAGACAGTCGCGGAGGGAGAACCATCCGCGGTAGGAGCCGCATGTGTCGTGGCGGCGCTGGTCGCTCCAGTGGCGGCGACCGCCTTGGGCGTATCGGCCACCCGTCCGCCGCGGGCCTTCTCGTCGGCACGATGCGACGGCCGCAGTCCCACCATGGCCGCGGTGGCCGCCACGGCCGTCACGGCGACCCCGGTCGCGATCAACGTTCGAGTCCGTCGTCGTACGGGTTTCCCGGGCAGCGGCTCGGGACTGGGAACCGCCGCAGCCCATGCCGGGTCGTCGACGTTCGGCATCACCCACGTGCGCTCGATCAGCGCCGTCGCGGCGTTCGCGTCCGAGAGGTCGTCCGTACCCGTGCCGACGTGACCGCGCCACGCCTCGGTGACGGCGGCGAGCAGTTCGGCGGCCGACGGCCGCTCGCCGGGGTCCTTGATGAGCGCCTTCGACGCGATCGCGGACAGCGCAGGATCCAACCCGGCCAGGTCGACCTCCTCCTGCAGGACCCGTACCGCCAGGACCTCGGGACGGCCGGAACCGAACGGCAGCCGGCCGGTGGCCGCGAACGCCACAAGGAGGCCCCACGCGTGCACATCCGTGGCGGGGCCCACTTCGCCGTCGCCGTAATGTTCGGGGCTGAGCCACGCCGGCGAGCCGATGAGGACGCCCGTACGGGTGACGCCGGCCTCGTCGACGGCGCGGGCGATGCCCAGGTCGACGACCCGCGGACCCGAGGGGGAGAGGATGACGTTGGCCGGCTTCAGGTCCCGGTGGACGACTCCGGCGGCGTGCATCGACACCAGGGCCTCGGCCAGGCCGGACGCGACGCCGTGCAACTCATCTCCCGCTAGCGGGCCGTGTCCGCGCATGTGGGCTTCGAGGGTCGGTCCGGGGACGTACTCGGTGGCGAGCCAGGGACGAGCGGCGTTCGCATCGGCGTCGAGCATCCGGACGATGCAGGCACCACGGACCTTCTCGAGGAGGGTCACCTCCCGCGCAAAGCGCGCGCGGAATTCCTGGTCATGGGCCAACTCGGGATGGACGACCTTCACCGCGACGCGCTCGCCCGTGGCCGCCAGCCCGGCGTAGACGACTCCCATCCCTCCGGAACCGAGTCGACCGATCAACCGGTACGGCCCGGCCTCGGCCGGGTCATGATCGAGGAGGGGGCTCACCCCACCGGGGGCCTCCGTCATTTCACGCCGCCCGGCGCGCGATCGTGAGACCCTTCGCTACGGCTGATGGCGGTCACGCGGGCATCCCTATTCGGTTCTTCAGCAGCACGCTTTAGGTATAGACCTAAATAGTCACGGTGATGTTGAGACAAGGCACCGACTACGCAGCCCGCGTCGCGGGCGGACGGCGGCGAATTCGCAGCCGCGAATCGTCGATTACTCCGGAGCCGTTTCTCGCCATCCCCGAGCCGGGGGGCCTCGGAGCGCATGACGAGGCACGGTAACGACGCGGTGGTCGTCTCTCCTTGGAGGACCGGGGTCCAGTGGCAGGCGCGCGAGGGCTCGGCGGACTGGGTGGGCTGCTTCCGCCGGAGGCTTGGCGCGCCCTGATCGACGACGTTCACGTACGCCGGTACAAGCCCGGCGCGGTCCTGATGAGACAGGGCGACCCTGGCGGCTTCGTCCTCGCGCTCCTGGCGGGGGTGGTCAAGGTGACCAGGGACGAGATGGACGGTTCGGAACTGCTGCTGGCCGTCCGCGGCCCAGGAGAGGTCATCTGGCCAGCAGCGTGCCGAGGGCAAGATCGATCAGAGTGTGACCCGCACCATCGCCCGCATCTGCAGAGCCGACCTGATCGTGATCGACGACATCGGCGTACTCCCCGTCGAACCGATCCAGGCCGAGGCGTTCTACCGGATCATCGATTCGGCCTACGAACGCCGTTCACTGGCGGTCACCATCAACACCCACCCCAGCGGGTTCGACTCCATCATGCCCAAGACCCTGGCCACCGCCGCGATCGACCGGCTGCTGCATCACGCGCACCTGATCGTGACTAAAGGCGAATCCTTCCGGTTCACCGAGGCCAAGAACGGCGACGGCGTCACTCCGCTGGGCACCCCCGCCGACCAGAAGCGGTAACGGCCCATCGGAACAACGGAAACTCGCTCATTGGCGATAGCGAGCCACTGGGCGGGGAGATATCGCCAACCGCCGTTCCGATGCGCCAACCGCCGCCAATCGCATCGGATGCGAATACGCGACTGGATGCGTATCTGAGCCTTCGCGGGCGGAGAGAGCGTCCGTGACCTCGCCGTTCGGGCGAGACGCGGGCCGATGAATGCTAGCGAGGCCGCTGATGCCGATGTGGTTGGTTGGCCGGGTCCGGCCGCGTTGACCTGTACGTCCTCCGAGCGTTCGCGTCGGACGCGAAGATTTCGCATCAGATGC
>JBJMIW010000249.1:0-12643 GCA_045806665.1 Actinoallomurus sp. | reverse complement strand
GACGCCGACGACGACGTCGGTGCGTGTCATGCCGAGCCGGGCGAAGCCGGACCACAGCCCGGCGAGCACGGCGACCTCCTTGCCGGCCTCGCCGTCGGGGACGGGGAACGCGTGGACGTCGTAGCCGGCCTCCGCGAGCGCCCCGCACACGGGCCGGGCGATCTCCGGCAGTCCCTCGGGGTGCACGACGGCGACCGTCCGGGCCTCACCGACCAGCGCGGGCAGCTGCCCGAGCACCCCGGTGCCGATCACGACGTCGTACGGCGCGTCGCCGCCGACGTGGACGCGGGTCACGACAGCCCCTTGACGATCTCGTCGACGATGTCGGCCGGCTCCCGGTCGTCCGTGACCACCGTGAGGACGGCGAGGCGCTCGTAGACGGGGCGCCGCTCCTCCATCAGCTTGCGGAACTGGCTGCGCGGATTGAGCACGAGCAGCGGCCGTGCCGAGGCCAGCCCGACCCGCTTGACCGCGTCCGACAGCCCGACCTCGAGGTAGACGACCCGGTGACCGGCCAGGTCGGCCTGGGTGCCGGGGTCCAGGATCGCGCCGCCGCCGAGGGCGATGACGCCGTCGTGCGTCGCGAGGGCGTCCTGGACGGCCGCGCGCTCCAGCGCCCGGAAGTGCTCCTCGCCGTCATCGACGAAGATCTCCCCGATCGGCTTACCGGCCGTGGCCTCGACGTCATGGTCGGTATCGCGGAACGGGACGCCGAGGCGCTCGGCGAGGATCTGCCCCACGGTGGTCTTGCCGGAGCCGGGCGGACCGATGACGACGACCTTGGAATTCACTTGATCACCAGAGATGAGAGGTAGCCCTGCAGATTACGTGCGGTCTCCTCGACGGAGTCGCCGCCGAACTTCTCGACCATGGCCCCGGCCAGCACCAGCGCCACCATCGCCTCCGCG
Source organism: Actinoallomurus sp. (assembly GCA_045806665.1). Classification (GTDB taxonomy): domain Bacteria; phylum Actinomycetota; class Actinomycetes; order Streptosporangiales; family Streptosporangiaceae; genus Actinoallomurus. The sequence goes on along the minus strand of JBJMIW010000249.1, from coordinate 11,735 downwards.
ACGACCCCCGCGGCGGGCACCGCGGTGACGTCGCTGCGCTGGTTGATCGCCTTGGCCGGCTCGCCGGTCGTCACGTCCACCGTGTCCAGCGCGCGGGGGATGGTCGAGATCGGCTTCATCGCGGCCCGCACCCGGACCGGGTCGCCGGTCGTCATGCCGCCCTCGATGCCCCCGGCGCGGGAGGTGCGCCGCCGGATGCCGTCGGGCGTCTTCTCGATCTCGTCGTGCGCCAGCGAACCCGGGCGGCGCGCGGTCGTGAACCCGTCGCCGACCTCGACGCCCTTGATCGCCTGGATGCCCATGAGGGCGCCGGCGAGCCGGGCGTCGAGCCGCCGGTCCCAGTGCACGTGGCTGCCCAGGCCGGGCGGCAGGCCGTAGGCGATCACCTCGACGACGCCGCCGAGCGTGTCACCGGCCCTGCGCAGCTCGTCGATGTGGGCGACCATCGCGGCGCTCGTCTCCGGATCGACGCAGCGCACCGGGTCCGCGTCGATGCGCTCGAGGTCGTCCGGGCCGGGCACCGCGCCGTCGGGCGCGCTCAGCTCGCCGAGCGCCACCACGTGGCTGAGGACTCGGGCGCCCGCGACCTGGGCCAGGAACGCCTTCGCCACCTCGCCGATCGCGACGCGCGCGGCGGTCTCGCGGGCGCTGGCCCGCTCGAGGATCGGCCGGGCGTCGTCGAAGCCGTACTTCTGCATGCCGGCCAGGTCGGCGTGGCCGGGCCGGGGCCGGGACAGCGGGGCGTTCCGCGCCTGGGCGGCCAGCTCGTCCGGGTCGACGGGATCGGCCGACATGACCGTCTCCCACTTGGGCCACTCCGTGTTGGCGATCTCGATCGCCACCGGACCACCCTGCGTGCGGCCGTGCCGGATCCCCCCGACGATCGTCACCCGGTCCTGCTCGAACTTCATACGGGCGCCCCGCCCATGCCCGAGGCGACGGCGGCGCAGCGCCTCGGCGATGTCGCCTGAGGTCACGCGCACACCAGCGGGCAGCCCTTCCAGGATCGCGACGAGGGCCGGGCCATGAGACTCCCCCGCGGTCAGCCAGCGCAGCATGAAGTGAATCCTTTCATCCCCACGGAAGGCTACGCGCACGTGTCCGCAGCCTGAGACGACGACACTACGACGACACCCCGGCACCACCGTCACCTACGGAGCGGGTTACGGACGGCGACGCCGGGGAACCGGGAGAAGTCACGGTCCATGCTCCAGAGTTCGCGCACTCCGTTGCTGACGCAGAGAGCGGCGATCCGGCCGTCGTGCACCATCGGCCCGACGACCTTTCCCTCCCGCAGCGTGGAACGGAGCGTCTCCCAGTAGCGGATCCCCTCCCCCAAGAGCGTCACAGACGGCGAGCCGAGCCAGGCGTCGATCTGCTCGATCGCCTGGTCGGTCGTGCTGGGCGGCGCATAGATGCGGGGGTGTGTCACGATCGAAAAGAACTCGTGGACACACGGCCACGGGATCGCCCATGCCGCCCGCCCCTCGGCGAGTTCGCGTAGTCGCGAAGCCGCGGCGGGGTGGAATTCACTGTCCTCCCGATGCGCGTAGACCAGGATGTTGGTGTCGACCGCGATCACAGTCGGTCTCCGTACGCCATGGCACGCAACTCCGCCCACGAAGCTCCCTGAGCCTCCGGCTGGAGCCCTTCGCCCCCCACGGAGGCGTCGGGAAGGACGTAGCGACGCCCTTCCTCGCGTCGCGCGAGGACGGCCCGCAACCCCTCCTCGATGAGGGACTTCAGGGTGGTCCCCTCCTCGTGGGCCATGCGGCGAGCCTCGCGTAGTAGCTCATCGGAGATGTCGACCGTCGTCTTCATATGGGGAACCATACCCATGGACCCATACTGCCGTACTCCGTTACCGTCCGCACGCGCCCAAGCACGCACTGCGCTGATCGTGGCCGACGGGGAGTCACCGCTCAGATCCGAAACGGCGAACAGCGCGGGATGAGATCCGTTCAGGCGTAGAGGAGAACCGCCGCCAGGGTTCCGGCCAGCATGAACGGGCCGTACGGGATCTGGGACTTCAGGGTCGCCCGCCGGCTCGCCAGCAGCACGAGCGACCACACCGCCGCGAGCACGTAGCCGGCGCACACCCCGGCCACCCACGCGGGGAGACCGAGCCAGCCCAGGTACAGCCCCAGCACGCCCGCCAGTTTCACGTCGCCCAGGCCGATCTGGTTGGGCGCGACGAGCCACTGCACCGCGTACAGCAGGAACAGCGCCGCCAGGCCGAACAGCGCGTGCGTGAACCGCGCCCCGCCCCGGTCGGTGAAGAGGGCCACCAGGCCGAGCAGCACCAGGCCGACCGGATAGGACGGGAGCGTCACCGGATCGGGCAGCCGTTTGAGCGCGACGTCGATGAAGGTCAGGACGACGCCGACGACGGCCAGGTAGCCGAAGGCCGGAAGGTCCGGGGCCGGACCGACCCGCCACGCCACCAGCGCGAGGACGACCACGATGGCCGCGAGGACGGCGAGCCGCCGCCGGATCACCGGCTCGGCCCAGTCGGGGGTGGTCATCCCCGGACTCTAACCGCGGACGACCCCGATCTCGACGCCTCCGGTGACGTGGCCGCGGAGCCGTTCGGCGAGGCGGTCGGCGGCGGCGCGAACCTCGGCCGCACCGGCGGCCTCGGCCAGCCGGAGCCGCACGGCGAGTTCCGCCCGCTCGCCGGGCTCCACGCGCACGCCCGTGATGCCGGGCAGGCCGTCGACCGCGGCGTGCACGGCCATGAGCACGTCGGGGTCCTCATACGGGGCGGTGATCGCGCCGCCGTTCGCCAGGACGTGCAGCCGGGCGCCCTCGATGGCGTACGGAACCGGGCCCGCCACATCGACGACGAGCGCGTCGGCCGACTCGTCGACGGCGGCCTGGCACGCCTGCCGGGCCTGCACCGCGACGGGCCGGGCGTCCGGGCGCCAGCGGGCGAGGCTGTCCGTGGAGGTGAAGGCGAGCACGGCGCGCCGGCCGTCGTCCCCGACGAGAGTCGGGAGCGCCATCTCGCTCTCCTTCTCCCGCCGCAGGCCGTCCACGGTCTCGTCCTCGGTCAGCACTGCGACGACCGGGACGAGCAGGCGGGTGTCGGCGAGCGCCGCGAGCACGGCCCGGTCGTTCGCGCGGCCCTCGGCGTAGTCGCTCAGGGCCCGCTCGACCGCGACGGGGGTCCTCCCGTCGTCGTCGGGGAACTGCGGCTGCGGAATGCGGTGTCCGGACACGGCAGACCAGCGTATCCGGTACCCGACCCTCCTAGAGGCGCCGGAGGCGCGTGACGGCCTCGTCGATCACCTCGTCGCGCTTGCAGAACGCGAACCTGACGTACGGGTCGCCGGCGTCGGAGTCGTAGAAGACCTGGGCCGGGATGGCGACGATGCCGGCGCGCTCGTGCAGGGCGGCGACGAACTGCCGTCCGTCGCCGAAGCCGAGCGAGCGTACGTCGACCTGAGCGAAGTAGGTGCCCTGCGGCCGGAACGTCGTGAGCCCGGCGGCGGCGAGCCCGGCGGTCAGCCGGTCGCGTTTGGCCCGCAGCGACGTGCGCAGAGCCTCCACCCACGCCTGTTCCTCGCGCAGCGCGTACGCGACCGCGCGCTGGTACGGGGCACTGGCGGTGAAGGTGAGGAACTGCTTGACCGTCTGCACCGCCCGGACGAACCGCGGGGGCGCGGTGATCCAGCCGATCTTCCAGCCGGTGACGGAGAAGGTCTTGCCCGCCGACGAGATCGCCACCGTGCGCTCGCGCATACCGGGCAGGCCGGCGAGCGGCACATGTGGGGCGTCGTCGTACGTCAGGTACTCGTACACCTCATCGGTCACGGCGATGAGGTCGCGCTCCCGGCACACGTCCGCGATCACCTCGAGTTCCTCCCGGGTGAACACCGTGCCGCTCGGGTTGTGCGGGGAGTTCAGCAGGAGGAGCCGGGTGCGCGGGGTGACGGCGGCGCGCAGCTCGTCCGGGTCGAACGTGAACCGGCCGGCGTCGGGCCGCAGGGTCACCGGCCGCCGTACGCCACCGGCCAGCGCGATGATCGCCGCGTAGGAGTCGTAGTAGGGCTCGAACACCATCACCTCCTCGCCCGTCTCGACGAGGGCGAGGATCGCCGCTGCGATCGCCTCGGTGGCCCCGACCGTCACCAGGACCTCGTCGGCGGGGTCGTACGTCAGGGCGTACCGGTCCGCGCGCTGCGCGGCGACGGCCTCGCGCAGCTCCGGCAGCCCGGGTCCCGGCGGGTACTGGTTGGCACCTCCCTTGATCGCCGCCGCCGCGGTCTCCAGCACTTTCGCGGGGCCGTCGGTGTCCGGGAAGCCCTGGCCAAGGTTGATCGCCCCGGTGCGGATCGCCAGCGCCGTCATCTCCGCGAAGACCGTGGTGCCGAAGCCCTGCATCCGGGCCACGAGCGGATCGTTCTCAAGGGTCACCGGGTCAGCGTAGTCGGCCAGGGACCGGCGCCCCGGATCGATACGGTGGAGGGACGACGAGATGAGGAGGCCCGTGATGCGGATCGCCCTGTGCCAGATCCCGGTCGGCGACGACCCCAAGGAGAACCTGGAGCGGGTCCGCGAGACGCTCGCCGCCACGCCGGAGGCCGACCTGGCGATCTTCCCGGAGGCGACGCAGGTACGGTTCGGGGGCGCCGTCGCCGCGGCGGCCGAGCCCCTGGACGGTCCCTGGGTCACCGACCTGGCCGAGGCGGCGCGCGCGCACCGTACGGCCGTGATCGCGGGCGTCTTCGAGCCGGCGCCGGACGGCCGGGTGTACAACACCGCGGTCGCGATCGACGCCGGCGGCCGGTCGGCCGGCGCCTACCGCAAGATGCACCTGTTCGACGCGTTCGGGTACCGCGAGTCCGACCTGATCGCGCCCGGCGACGGGCCCGTGGTCGTGGAGCTGGCCGGGGCGCGGATCGGCCTCATCACCTGCTACGACCTGCGCTTTCCCGAGCTGGCCCGGGCGCTCGTCGGCCGCGGCGCCGGCCTTCTGGCGGTGATCGCCTCCTGGGCGCAGGGCACCTTCAAGGAGGAGCACTGGGTGACGCTCGTCCGCGCCCGGGCGATCGAGAACACCGTCTGGACGGTCGCGGTCGACAAGGCGCCGGACCCGCCGACCGCGAAGGGGCCGACCGGCGTGGGGCGCAGCATGCTCGTCGACCCGATGGGCACGGTCCAGGCCGACCTGGGGCCGTTCCCGGCCGTGCGTGTCGTGGAGGTGGACGACGTGATCACCGCGCGCGTGCGGGAGATCCTCCCGGTGCTGGAGCACCGCCGCCCCGACCTGCTCGGCTGAGCGCGGGCCTCACCGGGGCCGCTGTGACGGGGCCTCGCCGGGCAGGGGCTCCGGGGCGGCGGCACGATGCCTTCCGCGAAGGTACTGGAGGGCGACTAGGACGAGCCCGATGAGGAGCCAGGCGCCGCCGATGACCTTCGCCAGGGTGGTCGCCGACACGATGATCCAGACCGTGACGGCGGCCCCCGCGGCCGGCACCAGGAGGTGCGGCACGAGCGCCCGGCTCCGGTGCCGTACGACGAAGTATCCGACCACCGACGCGTGCAGGAGGGTGAAGGCCACCAGCGCGCCGACGTTCACGATGGACACGAGGACGTCCAGGCCGTTCGAGAGCCAGGCCGCCCAGATCGACACGACGGCCGCCACCGCCGCCGTCGTGAGGAGGGCCGCCCGGGGCACCCGGGAGCGGGCGTCGACGGTGGCGAGTGCCTTGGGCAGGCCGTGGTCGCGGGCCATCCCGTACATCAGCCGGGAGGCGGCCGCGACCGCGGACATCGCGGAGAACGCCGGCCCGATGCCCTTCACCACGACGAAGGCCAGGTGCAGCCACGGTCCGAACGCCTTGTCGGTCATCGTGTAGAACGCCGTGCCCTGGTCGGCGGGTACTGCCGCGAGACGCTGCGGGCTCATGGGCATGAGGAGCCCGGCCAGGTAGGTCTGCACCACGAACAGCAGCCCGGCCAGGACCAGGCAGAACATCACCGCACGCCCGATCTGGCGCCCGTCCCCTGTGTTCTCCTCGGCGAAGGAGGCGATTCCGTCGAAGCCGAGGAAGGAGAGCACGGCCACCGAGACGGCGCCCATGACGGCGCCCCCGGTCATCCCGCCGGTCCCGGTGAACGGCGACGCCCACGGCCGGGCCGGCCCATGCATGATGAGGACGACGATCGCGGCGACCACGAAGACCGCGAGGAGCACGATCTCGATCACGAGCACCACGAACCCGACCCGGGCCGCGACGCGCACGCCGGCCAGGTTGAAGGCGGTGGTCAGCACGAAGGCGACCGCCGTGAAGATCCAGGCGGGGACCGAGGGCACCAGAGAGTGCAGCGCGATCCCGCAGAAGAGGTACGCCACCGCGGGGATCAGTAGGTAGTCCAGCATCGCCATCCAGCCGGCGAGCAGACCCGCCGGCCGGCCGAGCCCCGCGGTGGCGTAGGCGAACACCGATCCGGCGCTCGGGACCCTCCGCGACATCTGCGCGTACGACAGGGCGGTGAAGCCCATGGCGATCGTCGCGACCAGGTAGACGAGGGCGACCGCCCCGGAGCTCTTGGCGTCCAGCACGCCGAAGACGCCCACGGGCGCGAGCGGTCCGATGAACAGCAGCCCGTAGACGATGAGGTCACGCAGCGACAGACTGCGGCGAAGTGCCTGCGGCTCCAACAGGGGTCTCCCGGGGAATCGGATTGATCTGTACGTCGGAATGTATCCGCCCGAAAAACGGGACGCCAAAGCGTATTGTCTGGTCAGAGGGTCTCCGTGGCCTCAACCCGGCTCAGCGTCCTCGGCAGTCACGGCGGCCCCGCCCGAGCCCGTTCAGGCGACCTTGGCCGCGACCTCGGCCAGGGCGTTCTCGAAGAACTCCCGCGACTGCGCCCCGGACACCGCCCAGGTCCCCTCGAAGACGAAGAACGGGACACCGGTGACGCCGATCGCCCGCGCCGCCTCGAGCTGCGCCGTGACCGCCGCGTCGCCCTCCCCTGCGGCGAGACGCTCCGCGACGCCTGCCAGCCCCGCCTCGGCGGCGAGTTCGGCGAGCGTGCCGTGGTCGTTCAGGTCCCGGCCCTCGGCGTGGTGTGCGCGGAAGAGCCGGCCGACGACGGCGTCCTGCAGACCCGCCTCACCGGCCAGCGCGATCACCCGATGCGCGTCGTGGGTGTTCGTGGCGAGCGCCTTGTCCGGCGCGTACGGCAGGCCCTCGGCCGCCATCAGCTCCCGCATCCGCGCGTGCGCCTCGGCGACCCGGTCCGGACCCCCGAACTTCTCGGCGAGGCTCTCGTCCATGAGCCCGCCGGCCGACGCGCCGGGGTCGAGCTGGTACGGCCGCCAGGTCACCGTCACCTCGCCCCCGAAGTTGCCGGCGGCGGCCGCGAATCGCGCCCGGCCCAGGTAACACCACGGACATACGACATCCGAGAAGATCTCAACGTTCACAACGGGTGGCAACGAGCCCGGCGGGACCCGCATTCCTGCGGCGCGCAGAGCAGTTCCGATCGATACGCTTGGGACTTTCGAGATCACCGACAAAGAGGAACATCCCCATGGCGCTTGAGCGACCCGAGATCGACTTCCCCGAGGGCGAGCCGCCCGCCGACCTGCAGGTCACCGACATCACGGTCGGCGAGGGCCCCGAGGCCACGCCCGGCTCCACCGTCTCGGTGCACTACGTCGGCGTGGCGCACTCGACCGGCGAGGAGTTCGACGCCTCGTGGAACCGCGGTGAGCCGTTCAGCTTCCCGCTCGGTGCGGGCCGCGTCATCCAGGGCTGGGACCAGGGAGTCGCGGGCATGCGGGTCGGCGGTCGCCGCAAGCTGGTGATCCCGCCGCACCTGGGCTACGGGAACCGCGGCGCGGGCCGCGCGATCAAGCCGGGCGAGACGCTGATCTTCGTCGTCGACCTGCTCGGCGTCGGCTGACCGTAACCTCGAAGGCCCGACCACCGGCGGCCCGACCACCGGCCCCGTCGCCGAGCGCTCGGCGGCGGGGCCGTCGTTGATCGTGCCCCGGGCGGTCAGTGCGCGATCGAGACGTGCCGGCGCACCACCGAGTCGCCCGGGATACGAGCGAGGATCCCGGCGGCGCTGCGTCGACCTCCGTCCCGGCACCGGCAGCGTCGCGGCCTCCGTCGCCGCGCTGACGCGCTCCCTCGTGGACTTCTGCCCCCAAGCCTTGCCGATGTTCGGCTCGCTGCTGGGCGATCCGCAGTCGACGGCCGCCGAGCGCCCGTCACTCCGTAAGTACGGCGCCGGACCGGAGCAGCCCGTCCGCCGGTTCGCCGACTACCTGCGCACCGAACGCGACCTCGGACGGATCGCGGCCGACGCCGATCCGGACGCGGCCGCCGCCCTGCTGGCCGGCGCCTGTTTCCACCAGCCTTCTTCCGGCACTCCGCCGCGATACCCGTCCCCGACGCGACGGTGACCGCGCTGAGCGCCACGCCGCTGCGCGCGCTCGGCGCGGGCTGACCCGCCCCGCCATCCCATTGCCGCCCTGAAGCGGCGGCACATTGCCCGAACTTGGCCACCAATCCGGGCATCAACCCCTATGCGGAGACTTAAGATCCACTGAGGGGAAGCTGGGGATGGATGCGTGAACGCGGCGGGGTGAGCCATCCCACGTTGATCGCTCGGCAGAATCACGTTGATCACCCGCTAATTCGGGACACCGTGGTAACTGTCGTATCGCCGCTCCGAGGGGAAATCTGATGGCCTATCGCCCGCAGCTCCGGACTCTCACCGCGGCGGCCCTCGCGGTCCTCACCGCCGGCGGCCTGACGGCCTGTCACAACGGCACGGCCCACGCGCGGGCCGCCGCGCCGGTCGCCTCGCGGGGACCGGGCGGCGCGGATCCGAGCCAGACGCCCGGGCACGGTCCCCCGGCGTCGGCCCCGGAGCCGCCGCCCTCCTCTTCGCCCTCCTCGGCGTCCCCGCCGGCGACGCCGAGCGGTTCGCCCACCCCGGGGACGCCCTCGGCGATCCCGCGGTCGAGGAACGGGCTGCCCCCGGTCCTCAGCCGCATCCCGGTCCAGGACAAGGTCGTCTTCATCACCATCGACGACGGCTGGGAGAAGGACGCCGACTTCGTCCGGCTGATCCGCGAGCAGCGGATCCCGGTGACGCTGTTCCTCGCGAACATGGCGGTGAAGAAGGACTATGGGTACTTCCGCGAACTCCAGCAGGCGGGCGCGCTCATCGAGGACCACACGATGACGCACCCGTACCTGCCCCGGCTCTCCTACGCGCGGCAGAAGCAGGAGATCTGCGATGCCACGACCGTCTACGCCACGCAGTACGGCACGCGGCCCACGCTGTTCCGCGCGCCGTACGGGGCGACCGACCACGACACGCTCCGGGCGGCCCGGGACAGCGGGATCAAGGCGATCCTCTTCTGGCGCGAGGTCGTCAGCAACGGGAGGATCGCCTACCAGGTGCCCGGCGGCCTGCACGCGGGCGACATCCTGCTGGTCCACTTCAACCCCGGCATGACCGCCGATTTCAAGCGGATGCTGAAGACGATCCACAAGCAGGGCTTCACCTCCGCCGCCGTGCGCGACCACCTGCCCGCCGGCTACTTCGAGTAGTCCTGGTGCAGGGCACCGCACCTCAATCGTCTCATTGATACGGTAGCAGTGAGACGAAGGTATGGTCCCGGTGAGACGGTGTCAACGGGAGGTGCTCATGGACTTGAGCATGTCGGCATACGTCGTGCTCGGCCTGATCGCCCGCCACGGCCCGATGACCCCGTACGAGCTGAAGGCACGCGTGGAGGAGAGCGTCGCGCCGTTCTGGCCGATCCCCCACGCGCAGCTGTACCGCGACCCGCCCCGGCTCGCGGAGCTGGGCCTGCTGACCGAGGAGGCCGAGGACGGCGGCAGGCGCCGCCGGTTCTTCCATCTCACCCCGGCGGGCGAGCGGGTGCTACGGGACTGGCTGGCGGCCCCGGAGGTGCCCCCGGCGGAGACCCGCGACCCGGCTCAGCTCAGGCTCGCCTTCGCCGACCTCGGCGACCCCGACGACCTCGTACGCCTGGCGCGGACCCAGGCGCGCGAGCACCGCGAGCTGATGAAGGTGTACGAGCGGCGGCGCGAGGCACTGGACCCGGCGGACGCCGGGTCCGTTTCCCGCGAGCGCATGCTGTCCTACGGCATCCTGCACGAGCAGGCGCACGCCGCGTTCTGGGAGACGCTCGCCGCGGCGGACGAGGACCCGGACGAGCCCTACGACCCGACGCCCAGGGAACGCTGGCAGGACAACTGACGCGCCGCGTCAGACGCCGACCGGGTGCCAGACCGTCTTGGTCTCCAGGAACGCGGTCATCCGGCCGGTGCCGGGGTCGGCGCTCCAGTCGTCGGTGGCAGGGCGGTGCACCCGCTTGAGGTTCTCCGCCGCCGCCCGCTCGCAGTCGGCCGCCAGGTCGTCGGCGGCGCCGGTGAGGTCGATCGCGTTGACGTCCTGGTGGGAGGCCAGCCAGGGGGCCAGCTCGGCCCGGTGCCCGGTCAGCAGGTTGACGACGCCGCCGGGCAGGTCGGAGGTGGCGAGCACCTCTGCCAGGGTGATCGCCGGGAGCGGTGCGGGCTCCGAGGCGACGATGACCGCCGCGTTGCCGGTGACGATCACCGGCGCGATCACCGAGACCAGCCCGAGCAGCGGCGAGTCCGGGGCGACGACCCCGACCACGCCGGTCGGCTCGGGCGTGGAGAAGTTGAAGAACGGCCCGGAGACGGGGTTGGCCGACCCCGTGACCTGCGCGATCTTGTCGGCCCACCCGGCGTACCAGACCCACCGGTCGATCGCCGCGTCCACCTCGGCGGCGGCCGCCGTCTTCCCGAGACCGGCGCCGCGGAGCTCCTCCAGGAACTGGCCGCGGCGGCCCTCCAGCATCTCCGCGACGCGGTAGAGGATCTGGCCCCGGTTGTAGCCGGTGCGCCCCGCCCAGCCGGACTGGGCCTTGCGCGCGGCCACGACCGCGTCCCGGACGTCCTTGCGCGAGGCCCGCGCGGCGTTGGCGAGGAACCTGCCCTTGGTGTCGTTCACGATGACGGTCCTGCCGGACTCCGACCGGGGGAAGGCTCCCCCGATGAACAGCTTGTAGGTCTTGCGAACACTCAACCGCTCGCTCATCGAAGGTAGGCCTCCAGCCCGTGCCGTCCGCCCTCGCGCCCGAAACCGGACTCCTTGTACCCGCCGAACGGCGAGGCGGGATCGAACTTGTTGAAGGTGTTCGCCCAGACGACCCCGGCCCGGAGCCGCTCGGCCATCCACAGGATCCGCGACCCCTTGTCGGTCCAGATGCCCGCCGACAGGCCGTACGGGGTGTTGTTGGCCTTCTCGAGCGCCTCGGCCGGCGTACGGAACGTCAGCGCCGACAGGACGGGACCGAAGATCTCCTCCCGGGCGATCCGGTGCGAGGCCGCCACCCCGGTGAACACGGTCGGCGCGAACCAGAAGCCCCGCTCGGGCAGTTCGCACGCCGGTGACCAGCGGGTCGCCCCCTCGGCCTCGCCGCTGTCGGAGAGTTCACGGATCTTCGCCAGCTGGGCGGCGGAGTTGATCGCCCCGACGTCGGTGTTCTTGTCGAGCGGGTCACCGACCCGCAGCGTCGCCATCCGCGCCTTCAACCGGTCGAGCAGCTCCTCGGCGACCGACTCCTGGACCAGTAGCCGCGACCCGGCGCAGCAGACGTGACCCTGGTTGAAGAAGATCCCGTTGACGATGCCCTCGACCGCCTG
>JBJMIW010000248.1:0-4824 GCA_045806665.1 Actinoallomurus sp. | reverse complement strand
GTCGTGCTCCGCTCCGGAGACGGGTCGATGCCCGCCTCGCGGAGGATTTCCCAGACGGTGGAAGCCGCGACCTTCACGCCGAGGGTGAGCAGCTCGCCGTGCACGCGCCGGTAGCCCCAGCTGCTGTTCTCTCGGGCCAACCGCAGGACCAGAGCGCGGATGGATCGCAGCGTTCGGGGTCGGCCGCGCCTGCGGGGTCGTGAGACGGCGGCGGGGCGGCGGGCGAGCAGGTCACGGTGCCAGCGCAGGATGGTGTCCGGGCGGACCAGCAGCCGGAGTTGCCGGAGCTTGTCCATCGGCCGGCGATGGAGCAGTCCGGCAAGCAGGAACCGGTCGGCCGGCGTGAACGCCGGCTTGGCCGATTGGCGCTGCAAGATCGTCAGCTGGTGCCGCAGCACCAGGATCTCTATGTCCTTCTCGCGATCGCTCATCGGCAGTAGCCGTATGAAGGAGAACACGTTCGTCACGGCGAGATAGGCCAGGCGTACCAGCACAACAGATCATCATGCCGCGGAGGCGGAATCCCCGCGAGCCGCCAGATCAAGGCACGTGATCGTTGATCAACCATATGACCTGCGCGGATGAATTATCGGCACCCGCAAGGTCGCGAAGCCGCCGCGATCCACCTCGACGGTGCAAGGCTACGCGGTGCGGTTCAGGAGCCGAGGGCGTGGGCGATGAGTTCGGCGACGGCGTCGGGGTCGACATGCTGGCCGGTGAGCAGGTAGAGGCTTTCCTGGTAGAGGAGCACCGTCGCGAAGGTGGCGGCGGCGACCTCCAGCCGGGCCGCGTCGCCACGCGTGCCGGGCAGGGTCAGTTCCAGGGCATGGCGGGCCCGGCGTACGACCTCGCTGTTGACCCGTTTGAGCCGTTCGCGGGCCGAGCCATGCGTATCGGCCTCGCGGTAGAGGATCCGGCGCATCGTCGGTGAGGCTCTCAACGGGAACCGGCGCGCGAGTCGCGACAGGGTCCCGGCTGGGTCGCCCGGGACGGCCTCGACGTCGTCTTCGGGGAGCACCTCGACGGTGGTGCGTTCGTCGATCAGTGCGGTGAGCACGTCCATCTTCTGCGGGAAATAGTGGAAGACCAGTCCCTTGGGGACCTTGGCCTGTTTGGCGATCCGGGCGGTGGAGGAGCCGTCGTACCCGGCCTCCGCGAACAGCTTCTCGGCCGCGTCCAGGATGCGCGTCCGAGCGTCGGCCGAGGGTTTCCTTCTCATTCGCCCTCCTATCGTCGCTAGAGGGTTCCCGTACGCGATCGCTTCCCCGCAGTCGTACGGCCCCTGAGCGCCAGAGCGTCAGGGGCCGTCTCGGGGCTACGGTCATGTCGTCGAAGCGCTCCGTGCCTGGGTCGCACCCCATACGCCGACGATAGCCGCGACGCCGCCCGCGATCCAAGCGGTCCAGGCCGCCGCGTGCTCACCGGTGAACCCGAAGGCCCACGGCGAGACGAAGATCAGCACCGCAAAGGCCGTGGCGGTCCACGTCGACGGCCCGGCGGCGGACAGCAGCGCGTAAAGACCCGCGAGGGCGAGTAGGGCGCCCAGGACCATCAGAGGCTGCTTTCCCGCGTCGTTCCCCCATAGTCCGGGCGCGAGAAGCGCGACGAGACCGGCCACGAAAGCGACGCCGTCCTGCCAGGAGAACCTACCCATCCGCCACCTCCAGGGGATATTGATTTGGTGGTGTTCGTCCCGACTTGAGGATTCCCTGACTGACCGACCGGTCAACCGCACCCGATGGATGAGCAGCGGTGGCCGCAGAGGTACATCCACCTGGCCGGAAGTCACCATGTTCGCCAGGTGCAAGCGGTGGCTGGCCGTGTCCCGGAACCAGAAGCCGCTTGGGGAGCAGCCGTGCCAGCGCGACAAGCAACGCCCGGTCGGCCCAGTCCGGTCTCGGGCGGGCGATCTGACGGCGCAGGACCGCGACCTCATGCCGGAGCACCAATCTCCGCCTCTTTGGAAGTGTCGCTTCGTGCCAGGAGCGCCAACCAGCCGAATAACCGGACCACGAGCAGATACAGAAGGCGAAAGGGACACGAGCGCTGAGGATAGAAGCCCTGGTCAGATGCCCTGGACGAGGTTCTGACACCCCACAGGCCCCGTTGCCCAATCCACGGTTATGAGGCATCGCCGTTAATGGTCCGGTGGATACGGACGGGACATCCACGCCGGCTGTAGGGGCGGGCCGACATGGATGCGATGGGCGGCGTCGGGGTGCGCGGGGATTGGATACGCTCGCGGCTGGCATGAACTGACGCGAGGTGCCCCATGCGGGGAGAATCGGGAAGCCGGTGAGATTCCGGCACGGGCCCGCCGCGGTAACCGGGGAGCCGCCATCCATGCGCGCACGCGCAGCCACTGGCCGTCAGGCCGGGAAGGCGGGTGGTCAGGCATCGATCCGGAAGTCCGAAGACCGGCCTCGCTCCACCGGCCACCCCCAAGGTGGCCTGACACAGCGGGAGCCTGCCCATGAACGCCGACATCTATGACCTGATCCACCGCCGCCGCGACGTACGCGCCCAATTCACCGGCGCGCCGATACCAGAAGACGTCCTCCACCGGATCCTGACGGCTGCGCACGCCGCGCCCAGCGTCGGGCTGTCCCAGCCCTGGGACTTCATCATCGTGGAGAACCCGGCCGTCCGGCGCGCTTTCTACGACCACGTCCAGCACGAACGCGCCGCGTTCGCGGCCACCCTCACCACGACCACCGCCGACCGCTTCGCCCGGATAAAGATCGACGGTGTACTGGAAAGCAGCCTATCGATCGTGGTCACCTACGATCCCGAACGAGGCAGCCCTACAGTGCTGGGCCGACACGCCATCGCCGACGCGGGACTGTACTCGGTCTGCCTGGCCATCCAGAACCTGTGGCTGGCCGCCACCGCCGAGAAACTGGGCGTCGGCTGGGTGTCCTTCTACCGGGAACCGCACCTGCGTCAGTTGCTCGGTATTCCGGCCGGGATCCGTCCGGTCGCCTGGCTGTGTCTAGGGCCGGTCACTCATCTGGAAGCCGTGCCGGATCTCGAACGGCACGGCTGGCGCCGCCGGCGCCCCCTAAAGACCGCGATCCACCACGACCACTGGTGAGCACCCCGCAGGGCGCCATCGTAGGTCGCCGCAGGTTCGTAGCGCCCAACGCGCGGGCGGACGTGTGTGCTCGCCGTGTGCTCGGATGCCACGGAACAGCCCGGCATGCGGAGCCCAGGAGCATGGGGTGACGTTCAGCAGCGGCGATGCCGCCGGCCGCGCGCTCCACGCGCTCGACGAGATCGGCGAGCTGATCGAGTCCGGGCGCTTCTCGCTCCCGGTCGCGCAGACTTTCCCGCTCGCCGAGGTTGCCGAGGCACACCGGGTGAGCGAGCAGGGCCACGTGCGCGGGAAGCTCGTGCTGCTGGTCGACTGAGACGGTCCGGCGAGGTCGATGGGCGCCAACCGCCAAGGGACCGGAGCGAGCGTGCAGGGAGAGGTCGTATGAGCGGGCCGACGTCGGTCGAGGCAGGCGTCTCGCTCCCGGGCGCCAGCCTGGTGCGGTCAGAACTGACGAACATCGACTTCGCCGGATCGCGGGTGCGGTCACTAGTCACGAACAAGTGCAGTCGCTACGCACGAACAAAGCCACGGCTCCCTCGCCAAGGCCATCCACGACCTGCAGACCCCAGCGAAGCCGCAGGTCAGCATCCGTGGCCGGTTGACAACCTTCCCGCCCAGGTGGAGCGGGACTTCCCTCCTAGGTGGCAACACCTCGGAGGGAAGTCCCTTCGGGGAACCAGCAGCCCAGGTCGACCGATGGAGTCCGGACCGGTACGGCACGTCCAGCGGCGATCAGCCCCGGCCGATTGCGAAGACGTGCAGGTCCTGATCAAGAGAGTCGGCGGGCAGGGTGAGAGTGGCGACTGTCTTGGCCGGGTCGAGCGGTGCTGAGGTGAAGAATATGTAGGGTTTGGCGTGATCGGGCCCGTTTGGATAGTTGCGGTAGGGCATCACCGCTGCGACCTGATCACCGGGCGCTGGGGCGATGCTGCCGCCCCTGAGGGTCCAGTCGGACAGGCTGAGGGTAACTTTCTGGGTACTGCCGTCGGTGTAGGTGACGACGGCTGTCCCTGAGCCGTTGCCACCGAGGGCGGCGCCGAGGATGCCCAGTGTGGTGTCACCCCGTTCAGCGCCTGGTACCGGGATCCGTTGGCCGTGCGCGACAACGTTGTCCAGCTCAGCCGGGCCGGCATCAGGCCAGGTGAAGTGCACTCCCTGAAAGGTGACGGGTCTGCCGGGTACGAGCCCGGTCGCGGTGAGCGCCTGGGCGGAGTAGCTGCCGCCGTAATCGTTGAAGTCTGCCTTCTGCGGGGCAGCGTCGTCGCTGATGCCCGGGTCGTCCGCGTACGGCAGAATGCTGCCTGGCGGTGCCACGGTGATCCGGCCAGTGGCGGCCGGGACCGGCGTCCCGCTGCTGCCGCTGGTTAGCGTGATCGGCAGCCGGACGAACCCCGTTGGCTGACCGGCTGCGGCACGGATGGAGATCGGCACCGTGGCGGCGCCCGACGCCGGGACGGTGACGGTACCGCTGGTCGGACTCGCCGTGATGCCATGGCCGTCACCGAGTCGCCAATGGACGGTCACGTCCTGCTGTCCCACGCCGAGCAGGTGCAGGGACGTTACGGTACGGCCACCCGGCGGCAGAGCGGCCGGTGCGAGCGTGCCAAGGACCGGCGCCTGACCATCCGAAAAGGACGGGAGGCCGCTCTCGGGGCCGGTCGCCCAGTGCGTGTCCGATGAGGCGCCCAGCCGAAAGCTCACCGTTCCGCCCTGCTTGGCCAGGGTGG
>JBJMIW010000247.1:0-9735 GCA_045806665.1 Actinoallomurus sp. | reverse complement strand
GGCCGATCGGATGTCTCCGCAGCGGGCGGCTCCTTCGGCGCCCGCGGCGGTCGAGGGCGTCTCGTCGGAGGCGACTCCTTCGGCACTCGTAGCCGTGACGGGGGCGGCTCCGGGCGCCCTCAGCCGTCAGACCTGTCCGCTCGGGGGGCCTGGCCTGGTCGCAGGGCGGCTCCGTCGGCGCCCGTAGCCGTGAGACGTCCCGCGGGGCATGCGGTCAGAGGGCCGCGCCCTCCGGGGCCTCGAGCTTTGAGACGTGCTCGTGGAGCCAGTCGGTGGCCTCCGCCGCGGTCATCGGCGGCTGGAAGTGGTACCCCTGGGCGGCGTCGCAGCCGAGGTTGCGCAGGAGGTGCACCGTCTCGGCGTTCTCGACGCCCTCGGCGACCGAGCGCAGGCCCAGCGTCCGGGCCAGGTCGATGATCGAACGGACGATGACGGCGTCGTCGCCCGCCTCGCGGAGCCGGCTCACGAAGGACGCGTCGATCTTGATCTCCTCGACCGGCAGGCTCTTCAGCCGGACGAGCGAGGAGTAGCCCGTGCCGAAGTCGTCCAGGCTCAGCGGGATGCCGAGACCGGCGAGCGCCGCGACGGTGTCGGCCGCGTAGGCGGGCTCGTTCATCAGGATCCGTTCGGTGATCTCCAGTTGGAGGGCCTGCGGCGGCACCTCGTACCGGAGCAGCCCCGCTGCGATCATCTCGGTGAGCGCCGAGTCGAGCAGGTCACGGCCGGAGGCGTTGATGGCGACCTGGACGCGCAGCCCGGCCTTCCACCACCGCGCCACCTGGGTGAGCGCGGCGTCGACCACGAAGTCGGTGATCCCGCGCATCAGGTAGGTCTGCTCGGCGATCGGCAGGAAGTGGCCCGGGGTGAGCAGGCCCTTCTGCGGGTGCCGCCAGCGCAGCAGCGCCTCCATGCCGACCGGGCGGCCGTTGCCCAGGGACAGCTTCGGCTGGAAGAACAGCTCCAACTCGCGGCGGTCGATGGCGCGCCGCAGCTGACCCTGCCGGCCGAGACGCTCCGGCGAGTTACGGTCCCGGTCGGGTGAATAGATCTCTACCCCGGTGCGGTTTTCCTTCGCCACGTACATGGCGACGTCGGCGCGCTGCAGCAACAGCTCGAAGTCGGGCGCGTGGTCGGGGTGGAGGGCGATGCCGACACTGGCCTCCAGGTCGAACGACATCCCGTCGAGGCGTACCGGTTCGTTCAGCGCCACGCGGAGCCGGGCCGCGACCTCGCGGGCGCCACGCGCGTCGCGCACGGTCGGGAGCAGGATCGCGAACTCGTCCCCGCCGAGCCGCGCGACCAGGTCACCGGGGCGGACGCTGTGGGTGAGCCGGTGCGCGACGAGCTGCAGGAGCCGGTCGCCGGTCGGGTGCCCGAGGGTGTCGTTGACCTCTTTGAACCGGTCGAGGTCCAGCAGGAACAGGCCGACGCGCCGGGGCGGCTCGCCGTCGCGGCCCCGCGCGGCGAGGGCCCGCTCGGCGTGGTGCCGCGCCTGTGCAAGCGCTTCCTCGGTGCGCATGATGAGGAGCTTGCGGTTGGGCAGGCCGGTGAGGCCGTCGTGCAGGGCCTGGTGTTCGCGGCTGACCGAGACCGAGGCGTTGATGTACACGGCGATGAACGGCAGGACGAACAGCGGGACGAACGCCGCCGACCAGCTCATCGCCACGACGACGAGTGGCGCGAGCCCGAGGAGCGCGCTGTGCACGAGGAGCTGCAGGCCGAGGTTCCAGCGCATCGCCTTCAGGACGGAGGTGCGCTCGTGCAGCGCGATCGCCGCGTTGACCAGCGCGCAGTTGACGACGAAGTACGCGGTGCCGGCCAGCAGCACGATCGGCAGGTCGAGGCCGTGCGGTGTCCAGGGCTGCGAGGGCGACGCCGTGATGCCGAACGCCAGCAGCACCAGACCCGACGCGAGGAAGCTCAGGGAGTACTGCCCGACGTTGAAGGCGGTGCGGTGCAGGGCGCGCCGGCGCAGCATTCCGGTGGCCACGGTGGCGATGGCGTGCAGGAGCAACGCCGTGGGCAGGCCCGCGTAGATCAGTGTGGCGAAGGTGAAGGTCGTGGAGATCGTCGCGCCCGTGGTCTCGGTCGAGCCCGGCGTGATGATCGGCTTGAGCTCACCGCACACGATCAGGACCGCCAGGATCCAGAAGAGGGGGCCGCCGGCCAGCGTCCGAAGGTCGCCGACGCTGAGGAAGGCGAGCGAGGTGGCAAGGGCCGCGACGCCGATCACCGTGACACAGACGACGTAGCTCCACAACGGAGAGCCACGCCGGGGGATCGTGTCCCGCGTGTTGTTCGGGTCCTTCATCACGTCCTCGGGGGGAGTTACACCCAAACCTTGCGCTTTGGGGGGAGGCGATGGTGTTTGGACGGACACATCAAGTACTGAGGGGAGACTACGACGTCCGAGAACTTCGCGGAACCGATTGCGCACGTTCCGTTACGCCCGCGCCTGACCGGCGAGAAACCCCTCGGTAATCAATCGATACCGTACAGTATCGCCTTGCAGGTCAGCCTGACCACCTTCTTGCAGTAATCACTCCTCACCAGTGCGGGCGATCTCCGTGGCCGCATCCGGCCCCTTGTCCAGCAGCACCCGGAATCCCGCCTCGTCGAGCAGCGGAACACCCAATTTGACCGCCTTGTCGTATTTCGATCCCGGGCTCTCGCCGTGGACGACGAACGCCGTCTTCTTCGACACCGAGCTGGACACCTTGCCGCCGAGCTTCTGCACGGCCTCGGTCGCGGAGTCGCGGCTGAAGCCCTCCAGCGACCCGGTGATGACGACGGTGACGCCTTCCAGTGGCCGGGGGCCCTCCGCCGCGCCCTCGTCCTCCATCCGTACGCCCGCCCGACGCCACTTCTCGACGATCTCGCGGTGCCAGTCGACCGTGAACCACTCCGTGACCGACGCGGCGATCGTCGGCCCGACGTCCTCGACCGCCGTCAGCTCCTCCTCGGACGCTTCGGTGATGCGGTCGAGCGAGCGGAACTCCCGCGCCAGCGCCTGCGCGGCCGTGGGTCCGACGTGCCGGATCGACAGCGCCACCAGCACCCGCCACAGCGGCTGCTTCTTGGCCTTCTCCAGCTCCTCGAAGAGCTTCTCGACCGTCTTCTTCGGCTCACCGGACTTGTTCGCGAAGAACGTGACGACCTTCTCCTCGCCCGTCTTCGGGTCGATCTTCGGCAGGCCGGTGCGCTGCTCCCGGACCACCGACTTGATCGGCAGCAGCTGCTCGACGGTCAGGTGGAACAGGTCGCCCTCGTTCTTGACCGGCGGGTCCTCCGGCTCGAGCGGCTGGGTGAGCGCGGTGGCCGCGACGTACCCCAGCGCCTCGATGTCCAGGGCGTTGCGGCTGGCCACGAAGTAGATCCGCTCCCGCAGCTGCGCCGGGCACTCCTTGGCGTTCGGGCAGCGGATGTCGACGTCGCCCTCCTTCTGCGCCCGCAGCTCGGTGCCACACTCGGGGCACGTGGCCGGCATGACGAACTCCCGCTCCGTGCCGTCCCGCAGGTCGACGACCGGCCCAACGATCTCCGGGATGACGTCGCCCGCCTTGCGCAGCACGACCGTGTCGCCGATCAGCACGCCCTTGCGCTTGACCTCGTCGGCGTTGTGGAGCGTGGCGTACGCGACCGTGGAGCCCGCCACCTTGATCGGCTCCATCACGCCGTACGGCGTCACCCGGCCGGTGCGCCCCACCCCGACCTTGATGTCGAGGAGCTTGGTGTTGACCTCCTCCGGCGGGTACTTGAACGCGATCGCCCAACGCGGCCACCGGCTCGTCGACCCGAGCCGCCGCTGCAGCGCGAGCTGGTCGACCTTCACCACGACGCCGTCGATCTCGTACGCCGGCTCGTGCCGGTGCTCGCCGTAGTACTCGATGAACGCCCGGACGTCGTCCAGGCCGTCGAACACCTTGTACCGATCGCTCACCGGCAGGCCGAACGACCGCATGATCTCGTACGAGTCCGACTGGCTCTCGGGCTGCTTCCCGCCGCGCCACGCGCCGAACCCGTGCACGATCATGCTCAGCGGCCGTCGCGCGGTCACCCGCGGGTCCTTCTGCCGCAGCGACCCGGCCGCCGCGTTGCGCGGATTGGCGAACGGCGCCTTGCCCGCCTCGACCAGGCCCTCGTTCAGCTTCTCGAACGCCTCCACCGGCAGGTAGACCTCGCCGCGGACCTCCAGCAGCTCCGGCGCGTCGTCACCCTCCAACTGGAGTGGCACGGCGTCGATCGTCCGGATGTTGTTGGTGACGTCCTCTCCCGTACGCCCGTCGCCGCGCGTCGCCCCCCGCACGAGCCGGCCGTTCTCGTACGTCAGGTTGACCGCCAGCCCGTCGATCTTCAGCTCGCACAGGAAGTTGGCGACGGAGCCGACCTCCTTCTCCGCGCGGGTCAGCCACGCCGACAGGTCATCGGTGCTGAACGCGTTGTCGAGGCTCTGCATCCGCTCGATGTGCTCGACGGTCGCGAAGTCCGTGGTGATCGGCGCGCCGACCTTCTGCGTCGGCGAGTCCGGCGTGACCAGCTCCGGGTGCTCCTCCTCGATCGCGCGGATCTCGCGCATCAGCCGGTCGTAGTCCGCATCGCTGATCGTCGGGGAGTCGAGGACGTAGTAGCGGTAGTTGGCCTCGTCGAGCTCCTGAGCCAGCTCCGCATGCCGCTGCTGGACCGCGTCGGATATGCCTGTCGCCACGTGTCTCTCCCTGCCTGCGACTGCCACTGCTCTTAGTGTCTCGCGTGGCACCGACACTTCTGACCTGCGGCTCGCTGAATCACCGGGGTCGCCGCGCCGCCCCCGACCGGCCGTACCAAAGGCTCGGCAACCGGCGGCACGAACGGGGACCAGCCGCGCAGAACGCCGCTCCCGCCCGCCCTTCACCGAGACTTACGCCCGCGCCGCCGACCAACGGACACGGCCGTCAGCCGCCGAGTCTGGGAGGCCGGGCGTTCGCTGCGGATTCCGGCGGGCGGACCGCTCGGTGAAGGCGACTGTCGGGCTGTCGCTTCGTGGCACTTGTGGGGCTTTGCGGTGGCGGTGGCCGGGCTCCCCTCCCGTGCCCGGCCAGGCGCGGGCACCGCCGCCCGGTAGGCCGATTCTTCGGTGAGGGTCTCTGCCGTCGCTCTTGCCGGGACAATTGCGACGAAGCATCCGGACCGCCGTCCATTCCGGCGGCAAGGTGTGCGCTGCGACGGCAGGGTGACGGCTGCGAGCGACCGCCGTCAGAAGCCGATGCCGCCGAGCGAGAGGAGAAAGCCGGCCAAGGCGCACAGTCCTGCCAGGACCAGGGAAGTCCCGAACAGCGGGATGAAGATGGACAGGAGCACTCCCCAGGGAGGCGGATTCTCCCGAAGCCGCTTGCCGTGGGTCACCGAGACTCGGCTCGGCGACACACAGATCACCACCAGCAGAAATGCAGCAAGGCTCACGATCCCGAAGGCGGTGGCGAGATTCATCCCGGCGTTGACCGGACTGGGCTGGACATACTGGCCGTCGGGTCTGCGGCGCAGCGTGGCAGGCCTACCGACGTCGATCCGAGCGTTGCTGACATGGGCGGCGCGGTCGATGAATCCACTCTTGGCCGACACGAACCTCCCGGTACAGACGCGCGTGCTGCCCTTGCCGGCCCCGACGGTGCGGCACCGTGCGGCGGTGAACGTCCCCGGTGTCCCGGACAGCCCGGACGTGTAGCGGAGGTCGTTGAGGGGGAAGGTCAGCAACCAGCCTGCCAGAGCGAGGACTCCGATCGCGCAAAGTCCGCCGACCGCGATGATCAACACGCCCGGTCGAGACTGCGCGGCGGCGCGCCTGTTCTTCTTCGGCCTGCTGGTGGACGTGCTCGTCTTTCGCCTGCTCGTGGACGTGCCCGTCTTTGGCCTGCTGGTGGACCTGCTCTTCGCTCGCCCGTTGGCTGACCTGCCCTCGCCATGCCGCACCGCTCGCAACCGCGCCATGGCAGCTGCCCCTCCCTGATGTGCTGTGATCCGACCGGCCCTCGCCGCCTGACATGAGCCCGACGGTCGTGATCAGTCCTCGGCGGTCTCGGCCAGGATCTGTGCCGCTTCGCGGCAGTGCTTCAGCGCGGTGCGAACGTACGACGGAGTCGCTCCGGCCAGGCCGCAGGCGGGCGTGACGACGACGCCCTCGGCGAGGACCCGCGGGGAGAAGCCGAGACGCCGCCAGAGCTCCTGGACGCGGGTCAGCGACTCCTTCGGTGCCGGCAGGCGGGTGTCAGTGCCGGGGACGACCCCGAGGAGGAAACCGGTCCCGGCCTCGACGGCCTCGCCGATCGCCTCCTCGTCCGCACCGCGCAGGAAGGCGGCGTCGACCGAGATCGCCTTCGCCCCGGCGGAGCGCAGCAGACGGTATGGCGTGCGCGGCGCGCAGCAGTGCACGATCGGGAAGGCGTCCGTCGCCTCGATCACCCGCCGCAGCCCGTCTTCGGCCACCGGGGCCTCGACGGCGGGGAGCCGGGAGAAGCCGCTCGCGGTCGGCACGGTCCCGGCGAGGACGCCCGGAAGGCCCGGCTCGTCGAGTTGCAGCAGGATCGTGGCGCGCGGGAGCCGGCGGCGTACGTCGGCGACGTACGCCGCGACGCCCTCGGCCAGCGAGGCGATCAGGTCGCGTACGGCCCCGGCGTCGCGGAGCGCGCGGTCGCCGTACTTCAGCTCGATGGAGGCGGCCAGGGTCCACGGCCCGGCGACCTGGATCTTCAGCGGGCCCTCGTACTCCCCCGCCTGTTCCTCCAGCGTGTCGAGATCCCGGGCGAGCATGCTCTCGGCCCGGGAGATGTCCCGGCCCGGCCGATCGGCGAACCTCCACCCGGAGGGTTGCAGCGCGACGGGGAGTTCGACGAGCAACCCGGCGGCGCGTCCGATCATGTCCGCACCGGGCCCCCGGTCGGGCAGTTCCGGCAGGTACGGCAGGTCGGGAAGCTCGCCGAGGACGACCCGCAGCGCCTCTGCGGGGTCGTCACCGGGGTGGGAGCCGACACCGGTCGCGGTCCCGATGGTCCACGGAAGATCAGGCACGACAAAAGCCTAGTGCCGCGTCGACCAACGCCGGTCTCGGTGGTCACCGTGGTGGATCCTCGAACGACGCCGACCCGGATCAGATCGTCGAGATCTTGCGGCCCTCGATCCGCTCCCTGACGAAAGCCGAGGCTGACCCATCACTCCGTAGCGTGAGGCACGGCCGACGAATTCTTCTCATTCGAGAGCCGCGCCACTTCGACGCAGTCGGTAGTTCCACCAGCACCGGTACTGAAACTGCTCTTCCGCCATGCCGTCATAGGTCCTCAGCCATCCTCTTCAAGAGGTCCCGGGTCTGGTCCTCATTGAACGCCTGCGCGGCGATCCGGTCGAATCGGACGGATACGGCGGCCGCCTCCGCCTGTTCGTCGATCATTCGGCCCACGTCCAGGGTCGCTCCCGCGAACGCAGCCAAACGCCGACCCGGAAGCTCGAAAAAGGTGAACCAGCCGTCGATGCCGACATGTGGGGCAGCCGTCAACGGGACGACCCTAAGGGACACATGCGGCAGGCTGCCGCACTCGATGAGGTGCTCGAACTGCGCTTTCATGACGGCCGGAGCACCCATTGGGCGCAGTGCGGCCTCGTCTAGAACGGCCCAGATGAGCGGCGGCGCAGGACGACGTTCGAGGATCGCCGCCTGGTGAGTCATCCGCCGCGCGAGGGCGGCTTCGAGGTCTTGAACAAGTCCGGCTGCGTGCCCTGCGGACAGCAGTCCCCGCGCATAGTCCTCGGTCTGAAAGGGAAGCGGGATGAAGCTGTTGTGGAAGATCTTAAGTTGGTCGGCCTCACGTTGACACCGGTCGACGCGGGCGGGCCAGTCGGGGTTGTGGCTGAGGCGGGCGAAGTTGCGGAGTCTCAGGAACAGGCCGCCGGTGTCCCAGGCCTTGTCGAGGCGGTCGGACTGGATGCGGGTCAGCTTGTTGCGTCCCGCTTCCGCGTTTGAAACCCCATGTTTGTTGACCCCGATGATCTGCCCGACCTCGGTCTGCGACAGCCCCGTTCTGGCGCTCGTAGCGCAGGTGAAAGGCGATGGCGTTCCAGAGGGACTCGTCGGGATCGAGGTTCTCGGCCGCGGTCATCGCTGCCTCCGGGGGGTTCAAAGGTCGGTTTGAATCTTTCGCGTTACTCAGAGTGAGGTCATTGTTACAGAACGACCGCACAACGCGCACGATCTCCGAGAAGACGGGCACGACCATGACCGATCGGGCTTCCCCCGCGGACGAACGGATCTTCGCTTTCCGACGGTTGTCCACCGGGCCGACCGCTCCGGGAGAGGTACGCGAATGGTCGGCCAAGGTGCTGGCCTGCTGGGACCTGACCGGCCTCGCCGACGATCTGCAGACGGTGGTCACCGAACTGGTCACCAATTCACTGCGCGCCGGGGCCGGTGCGATCCACGCCCTCATCGAGTGGCAGTGGAACGTGGAGACCGTGGAACTCCAGGTGTGGGACGACGCGCCCGGGCAGCCGCAACTTCGGCAACCCGACTTTGTCGCCGAGACCGGACGCGGACTGTTCATCGTCGCCGCGCTGTCCACCGCCTGGGGACATCACCCGGGCGCGGACAGCGGCAAGGTCGTGTGGGCCCGCTTCACGACGCCGACTTCCCGGTGACGGCCAGGAGCCCTCTGACTCGGGGCTAGTTGACGGCTGGGGCCGAGCGGGAGCCGGTATCTGCGGCTGGTGTTCGCCAACGAGCCGGTCGAGCGCCTGACGGGTCTGGGCGACCGGTTCCGCCAGGCGCTCGGGTGACCGTCAGGCGACGAGCTCGGCCATCGTGTCGAGGCGGCGCAGCGTCTCGTCGGCGGGCTTGGTCGGCAGGAAGAGCAGGATCTCGTCCACCTCGGCGGCGATCAGCTTGTCGACGACCTCCCGCTTGGCGGGAGCGGCGTACACGGTGACCGGGACGTGCCGGCCGGCGCGTTCGCGCAGTTCCTTGACGCCCTCGGCGAGGCGGTCGGGGTCCTCGGCGATCGGCATCCACCCGTCGCCGTACTCCAGGACGCGGTCGAACGTCTTCGTCCCCCAGCCGCCGACGAGGACCGGCGGGGTCCGTACCGGCTTGGGCCAGGAGAACATCGGCTCGAAGTCGACGTGCTCGCCGTGGAACTCTGCCTCGTCCTTCGCCCAGATCTCCTTCATCGCGAGGACGCGCTCGCGCATCAGCGCCATCCGGGTCTTCGGATCGGTGCCGTGGTCGCGCATCTCCTCGCGGTTCCAGCCGCCGCCGATGCCTAGGACGGCCCGGCCGCCGGAGACGAGGTCGAGCGAGGCGATCTCCTTGGCGAACACGATCGGGTCGCGCTGCGGGATCAGCGCGATCCCGGTGCCCAGCGTCAGCCGCTCGGTCACGACGGCCGCCGCCGTCAGGGCGACGATCGGGTCGAGCGTGCGGTAGTAGACGCGCGGCAGGTCCCCGCCGCCCGGGTACGGCGTCTCGCGGCTCACCGGGATGTGGGTGTGCTCCGCGACGAACAGCGACGCGAACCCGCGTTCTTCCAGCGCACGGCCCAGTTCGGCCGGTGCGATGCCCTCATCGGTCACGAAGGTCGAAACACCGAATCTCATTCTGCCGACCCTAACGCGGCCTGGCGTCCGGGGACCGATCAATGCACCTACCTTCCGCTCAGGAAAGTAGGTGGAGAACGCCGGCTACGTCACGGTCCGCAAGGAGCGCTCCGGCGCGGGGCG
>JBJMIW010000246.1:0-22745 GCA_045806665.1 Actinoallomurus sp. | reverse complement strand
GGGCGTTTTGCAGGTAGTCGCCGTAGACGCCCTGCTGGCCGGAGGCCGGGTCGCGGGTGAAGGCGACGCCGGTGCCGGAGTCCATGCCCAGGTTGCCGAAGACCATGGCGACGATGTTCACCGCGGTGCCGAGGTCGGTGGGGATGCGCTCCTGGCGGCGGTACAGGATGGCGCGCGGGGCGTTCCAGGACTCGAAGACCGCCTTGATCGCCAGGTCCATCTGCTCGCGCGGGTCGGTGGGGAAGTCGCGGCCGGCCTGCTTGCGGACGATGCCCTTGAAGGTCTGGACGAGGCCCTTGAAGTCGGCGGCGTCCAGGTCCAGGTCGTTGTCGACGCCCTTCTCGCGCTTGGCCTCGTCGAGGGCCTCCTCGAAGTGCTCGCCGTCGATGCCGAGCACCGTCTTGCCGAACATCTGGATGAGCCGCCGGTAGGAGTCCCAGGCGAACCGCTCGTCACCCGCGCGCTCGGCGAGCCCGTGCACGGACTCGTCGTTGAGGCCGACGTTGAGGACGGTCTCCATCATTCCCGGCATGGAGAACTTGGCGCCGGACCGCACGCTGACGAGCAGAGGGTCGTCGGCCTGCCCGAGGCGCTTGCCCATCTGCCGTTCGAGCGCGTCGAGGTACCGGTCGATCTCCTCGTCCAGCCCGTCCGGAACGGCTCCGTGCTCGAGGTAGTGCCGGCACGCCTCCGTGGTGATCGTGAATCCCGGCGGGACGGGAAGGCCGAGATTGGTCATCTCGGCCAGGTTCGCGCCCTTGCCCCCCAGCAGATCCTTCAGGTCCTTGTTGCCCTCGGTGAAGTCGTACACGTACTTCGGCATGGAGACTCTTTTCTTCTCCGGTCCACGCTGAATGTGGCGACTCTACCCAGCTGACGGTGAAACGATCGTCACTGTCAGCGTTCATCGATCTTTGCCCAGCTCAGCACCAGTGTAGTGGTCTATTCCAATACCGACATTCCCCCCATTACGCCCCAATAGGCCTCGGTGAGACGGCCCGTCGGCTCGCCGGATGTGCGCACCCCGCCGCCGCTGGGGGATGATGTTCCGATGAGGCCGGTGACCACTGGGGCGGGTGAGGCGTTCGCGCCGATCGCCGAATACGGATTCCTGTCCGACACCGAGACCACCGCACTGGTGGCCCCGAGCGGCAACATCGAATGGATGTGCCTGCCGCGCGTGGACTCCCCCAGCGTCTTCGGTTCGCTGCTCGACCGCGACGCCGGGTACTTCCGGGTCGGACCGGCCGGCGTGGAGGTCCCCGCCGCCCGCCGCTACATCCCCGGCACCATGGTGCTGGAGACCACCTGGTGGACCCCCGGCGGCTGGCTCGTCGTCCTCGACGCGCTGCTCATGGGGCCCTGGCACCACGAGGACCAACGCTCCCACACCCACCGCCGCACCCCGACCGACTACGACGCCGACCACGTGCTGCTGCGCGTGATCCGCTGCGTGAACGGCCAGGCACAGGTGCGCCTCGACTGCATGCCGATCTTCGACTACGGCCGCGAGAGCGCCAAGTGGGAGCACACCGGCGCCGGCTACCACGAGGCCCTGGCCAAGGGCAACGGCGTCGAGCTGCGGCTCACCAGCGACCTGAACATCGGATTCGAAGGCTCGCTCGCCACCGCCCGTACGCTCCTCAAACAGGGCGAGACCCGCTTCGTAGCGCTGTCGTGGAGCGAGCACCAGCCCCCGCAGTCGTACGACGAGGCCCAGGATCGGCTCACCTGGACCGTCCACCACTGGCAGCACTGGCTCGACCGCGGCCGCTTCCCCGACCACCCCTGGCGGGCGCACCTGCAGCGGAGCGCGCTGACGCTGAAGGGCCTGACGTACGCGCCGACAGGCGCGGTGGCGGCGGCGGCGACCACCTCCCTGCCCGAGACGCCGGGCGGCGACCGCAACTGGGACTACCGCTACACCTGGATCCGCGACTCGACGATGGCCCTGTGGGCCTTCTACACGCTCGGGTTCGACTGGGAGGCCAACGACTTCTTCCACTTCATCACCGACGTGGCCGAGGCCGCCGGCGGGCACCTGCAGATCATGTACGGCGTCGATGGCCGCGCCGAGCTGGAGGAGTCCACGCTCGACCACCTCCACGGATACGACGGGGCGCGTCCCGTGCGCATCGGCAACGGCGCATACGTCCAGGAGCAGCACGACGTCTGGGGCGCGATCATCGGCTCCATCTACCTGTACGTCCGCAAGCGCGACCGGCTCGACGACCGGCTATGGGCGATCATCGTCAAGCAGGTCGAGGCGGCCCTGGACCACTGGCGTAGCCCCGATCGCGGCATGTGGGAGGTGCGCGGCGAGCCGCAGCACTTCACCTCCTCGAAGCTGTTCTGCTGGCTGGCCGCCCATCGCGGTTCCCAGCTCGCCCACGTCCGTGGCGACACTAAAAGGGCCGAGCGCTGGCAGCGGGCCGCCGACGAGATCCACGCCGACATCCTCGAGAACGCGGTCGACGAGCGCGGGGTCTTCGTCCAGCACTACGGCACGACGGCGCTCGACGCCTCGGTGCTGCTCATCCCCATGCTCGGCTTCCTCCCGCCGGACGACAAACGCGTCCGCGAGACGGTCTTCGCGATCGCCGACGAGCTGACGCAGGACGACCTCGTGCTGCGCTACCGCACCACGGAGACGGACGACGGGTTCGAGTCCGAGGAGGGGACCTTTACCATCTGCTCATTCTGGCTGGTGTCCTCGCTCGTGATGATCGGTGAGCTGGACCGTGCCAAGGCCCTGTGCGAGAAGCTGTTGTCGTACGCGAGCCCGCTGCAGCTGTACGCCGAGGAGATCGACGCCCAGAGCGGCCGGCACCTGGGCAACTTCCCGCAGGCCTTCACCCACCTGGCTCTGATCAACGCGGTGATGCACGTCATCCGCGCGGAAGGACAGCAACCCGTGACCCCTCTCGTCTGAGGGACCGAGAATTGCCGAATTTTCGAATATAACAGACGGAGCAAACTCTAAGAAAGGCCTGAGTTGCGGCCATAAGCGGGCATTGACCGGCGTAGCGGTGAACCCTACCGTTCAGTAACGGCCCCGCCAGGCCCCCGCGAGAACCCGGTGCCGGCCCCCTCCGGCACCGGGTACGCCACGGTCAGTCCGACCTCTCCATGAGGAGCGCGACCGGCGTCGCCGCGAAGACGCTCGGCCAGGTCCCGACGAGGATCCCGGCCAGTTCGCGCCCATGCCCCCCGACCGAGGATTCCACTCGCCCGCAAGACGTTGCCGATTCGACGGGCACGCGTCGCCCGTTCAGCCAACGCCCGGGCGCCGCTGACATGAGGCCGCGCCCAGAAGCGGGACCGGGCCGAGCCGCGTACAAAAGTCTCGGTCAAGCCTCCCACCGCCGCCCGACTTGTGGGCCTTTATCCGATAAGCGCGCCGGGACCAACCGCGTTCACCGAGCATTCTGTACGCCGATCCGAGACACCCGCCCGCCGAGGCCACGCAGCGCAGGACATCGCCGCCGCTGTTGACCGCCAGAATCCGACAATCCAGACATACGGCCGGCCACATCGACGGCAATCAGTCAACGGCGGCGGCAAGGTCACAATAACGACGGCCATCCTCGGCTTCAGCCGACGACGGCCCAGACCGTCTTGCCGCCCTGGTCCTCCAGCCGCCACCCCCAGTCCTTCGAGCACGCCGCGACGAGGAGCAGACCCCGCCCGTCCACCCGGTCGACGGACCGCGATCGGCGATCGGGCGACGCCTCGCTGCTGTCTCTGACCTCGATGAGGACCGAACCGCCCTGACGTGACAGGGCGATGCTGAAGACATCGCCTATCTTCATCGCGTTCGTGACGAGTTCGGCGGCGATGAGCAGCGCACTGTCGGCCACCTGCGGGATGTCCCAGTCGGCAAGCGCGATCTTCATCAAGACGCGGGCCTGCTCGGCGGCGATCGGATGCGGCGGGAGGGGAAGCCGATAGACCGAGGCCTCCGGGTGCCGTACCGACTCGCCACCCTCCCCCTCGATGCCCGATATCGCTGACATTTCCGCCGCCCTTCTCCGGTCTTTCCTGCGAGAACGACACGATCTCCCTGGATCGACAGTCGTTCCCCGAATTGCGTGACCAGACTCACACGTCGGGTTACTGTATGCGACAAACCGCGGTACACCGCGGCGCAACCCGCTCATCTGACGGATGCGGTTCATCCCCCTGGAGGCCCGCCATGGTGGCACGACGTGACCCGTACGAATCCCCCGTGATCCGCGCGTTCGCCGGAGAACTGAAGGCTTGGCGTGGCGGTGCGGGACTGTCCAAGGTCGAACTCGCCGAGACGCTCGGCTACACACCGCAGCTGATCGGCCAGTTGGAGGCGGGCAAGAACGTCCCCTCGAAGAAGTTCGCCGAGGACACCGACACGTACTTCACCACCAACGGCCTCTTCGTCCGGCTCTGGAAGCTGATCAACGACACCCGGCACCTCGCCGCCCTACCGCCGGGCTTCTCCGACTACGTCGCCCGCGAGTCCGAGGCGTCGATGATGTACGTCTTCGAGCCGAGCATGGTCAAGGGCCTCTTCCAGACCCCGGAGTACGCCTACGAAGTACTGAAGGCCGGCCGTACGGCGGAGGAGGTCGACCAACTCGTCGCCAAGCGCATGGAGCGACAGGAGATCCTGCGCCGCCTGCGACCGCCACGGATCGTCGCGGTCCTCGACGAGGCGGTCATCCGCCGCATGGTCGGTGGCGCACAGGTCATGCAGGGACAGATCGGCCACCTTATCGAGGTGGCCGGCCAACCCCACGTCACGATGCAGATCGTCCCGAGCAGCACGGGGGCGTACCCCGGGCTGATGGGAGCGTTCACCATCCTGGGCTTCGACGACGGCCCCGACCTCGTCTATACCGAAGGTCACGTGGGCGGCCAGCTGATCGCCGACTGGGCGACAGTCCGTGAGTACACGCTACGCTACGACCTGATCAGGGGCGCGGCGATCTCCGCAGACGACTCCCTGAAACTGCTGTACGAGGTATTGGAGAGCCTATGAGCACGCCAAGCCCGTCGACCCTCCGCTGGCGTAAGACCAGCCGCAGCGGCGACACTGGCGGCGACTGCGTCGAGGTCGCCGTTCTGACCTCCGAGACCGACCGCCGCGAGCCTCATTCCCCCTGAAGCTTCGGGAGAACATCGTGAGCCCCTGTCCCTTGCGGGACAGGGGCTCTTCACATACCAGGCTGGTGGATGGGTCAGCAGCCGAGGAGGCGGGTGGCGAGGAATGCCTCGACCTGGTCGATGCCGATGCGCTCCTGGGCCATCGAGTCGCGCTCCCGGATCGTCACCGCGTTGTCCTCCAGCGTGTCGAAGTCGACGGTGACGCAGTACGGGGTGCCGATCTCGTCCTGGCGGCGGTAGCGACGGCCGATCGCGCCGGCGTCGTCGAACTCGACGTTCCAGTTACGGCGCAGCTGCGCGGCGAGGTCCTTGGCCTTCGGCGACAGGTCGGCGTTGCGCGACAGCGGCAGCACCGCGACCTTGACCGGCGCCAGCCGGTGGTCCAGGCGCATGACCACGCGCTTCTCCATCTTGCCCTTGGCGTTCGGCGCCTCGTCCTCGTTGTAGGCGTCCATCATGAACGTCAGCAGGCACCGGTCGACGCCGGCCGCCGGCTCGATGACGAACGGGACGTACCGCTGCTCCTTGTCCTGGTCGTAGTACGACAGGTCCTGACCGGAGTGCTTGCTATGCGTCGACAGGTCGAAGTTGGTGCGGTTGGCGATGCCCTCCAGTTCGCCCCACTCGCTGCCCTGGAAGTTGAAGCGGTACTCCACGTCGACGGTGCGCTTGGAGTAGTGGGACAGCTTGTCCTTCGGGTGCTCGTACAGCCGGAGGTTCTCCTTGGAGATGCCGAGGTCGACGTACCACTGGAGACGCGTGTCGATCCAGTACTGGTGCCATTCCTCGTCGGTGCCCGGCTCGACGAAGAACTCCTTCTCCATCTGCTCGAACTCGCGCGTACGGAAGATGAAGTTGCCCGGCGTGATCTCATTCCGGAACGACTTGCCGATCTGGCCGATGCCGAACGGCGGCTTGCGCCGGGCCGCCTGCTGGACGGCGGCGTAGTTGATGAAGATGCCCTGCGCCGTCTCCGGCCGCAGGAAGGCCAGGCCGGACTCGTCCTCGACCGGGCCGAGGTAGGTCTTCAGCAGCCCGTTGAACATCCGCGGCTCGGTGAAGGCGCCGCGCGTGCCGCAGTTCGGGCAGACAAGCTCGGCGAGACCGTTCTCCGGCGCCTTGCCGTGCTTCTCCTCGTACGCCTCGATGAGGTGGTCGGCGCGGTACCGCTTGTGGCAGGACTGACACTCGGTGAGCGGGTCGACGAACTCCCTGACGTGACCGCTGGCCTCCCACACCTCGCGAGCGAGGATCACGCAGGAGTCGAGGCCGACGACATCGTCGCGGCCCTGCACCATCGACTTCCACCACTGGCGCTTGACGTTGTTCTTCAGCTCGACGCCGAGCGGGCCGTAGTCCCAGGACGCGCGGAGTCCGCCGTAGATCTCGCTCGACGGAAAGACCAAGCCTCGGCGCTTGCTGAGGTTGACGATGGTCTCCATCAATTCGGAACGACGGGCCATGAGTGATCTCCATCCGGCTGGCAGTCGGCGGGTTCTCCGCGAACATGAGGTACGGCGCCTGCGGCCGACCTGCGGGTCCGGCCACGGCGCCCGGATATCAGCTTAGCGACAGGACGGCGAGCCCCGTGCTTCAATACGCCGCCACGCCCAACGGCGCCGCCGCGAAGCCCCTGCTTCCCGTAGCGCCGGCCGCGTGCCGACGCCCGGGATCCGAACCTCCTCGCAACTCTTCAGCCCCAAGGGTCACAGGTGATCCATCAGGTTCTCGGCGAGCAGTCGCGCGATGTCGGGGCTCTTGACATGCTCCTGCGCCGCTTCCCGGTGCCCCGAGTAGGAGATCCGCGCGACCACCTCATACCGGCGCACGAAGACCTCCATCGCTCCCGCGTCCTTCCTCCAGCACGCCAACCCATCGACGTTCTTGATCGGACTGAACCTGGTACGGCCGACCGCCGGTCGTGTCATCTGCTCGTACGTACGACGTGCGGTACGAACGTCCTCGCGGTAGCGCCGAGATTTGAAGACGCGGAGATCCAGGTAGAGCGCGGCGCCCTGGTCGGCATTCCACCGGCATCCCCAGGATCCGGCACCGAAGGTGTCACCAGCCCCCCCGCCCTCGCCGGTCAACTGCCAGACGAGGGAGCGGTCGAGCAACGTACACGGATCCGACACGGTCGTCCGCTGATACTTGTCCCCACATGCACCGACTACGAGACCGATTGCCACAACCCCCAGGCCCAGCCCGGTACGAGACCTCCGCCCGGCCACAGCACCACCCCGATCATCCCCTAGACCCCAATACCACCGGATGATCATGCACCGCAACCAAACCGTCAAGACCAGGCTCTTTTAGCAACGGTCGTCCCAGCTACACAACCGGCGCGTGACCAGCCACCCGAAGCATTTCCCAGGCACTCGAGGGCGGTATAAGGACCAACGATTACACCGCGGGAGAGGACGCCTTCCGAAATCCGTTTACGGGATGCCCTGCACTGCTTTGGCATCTCAGCAGCACGGGGATCGACAGGCTAAGTACCACGAGGATAAATGGACGATATATCGGCGCAATAGCGATGCTTGCGACGAGTACGTACGAACCGAAGCATCACTTCCAACAACCAACTGAGCGGCGGTTGCCTACCCAGCGTCCTCCCCGCTACCCCTTACACCTGCACACCGCTGCCACTGCTAGGACTCATTAATCCCGCCAACTAGCGTATCGGACGGTGGTCCAGCCAATAACTGCGGAGCACCTCAGCCTTCTCGTTGAAGTTTGCCTCCCGCAACAGCCATCGGTCAGCCGGAACAGGAAGCTTTATGATGCCCTTACCACGCTCGGAAATCTGAACACACCTGAATCCTCCAGCCTCGCCGGTATTGACATCAGCGACTTCAGACCATGGGATTCTTCGCGTGCCGAGCTGGCGAATTATCATCTCCTCGGGCGTCAGGTGCACCCCTTCTCGCACTACCCTAAAAAGCCACAACAGAGATGGGAACAGGAATACTATCCCGAATGGAACCGCCGCT
This sequence comes from Actinoallomurus sp., assembly GCA_045806665.1. Taxonomy (GTDB): domain Bacteria; phylum Actinomycetota; class Actinomycetes; order Streptosporangiales; family Streptosporangiaceae; genus Actinoallomurus. The sequence continues at coordinate 14,610 of JBJMIW010000246.1, read as the reverse complement.
AGCCCTCCTCTCGCGACACCCGAGAGAATCAGGATCACTGAAACCAAGGCGAGAGTAGTCCAGAAGAGCATCATGGAGCGTCGCCATGAGCCGTAAATACGGGTAGACGCGTGTGGATTTGCTCGCATCATTTGACCGATCGCAGAACTCAAGAGGCTACTGAAGCCTCTCCGGATTCTTATGCTGCCAATTATCCCAGTCACCGATTATATCGGTCTTGAACGGAGCCGAGACATTACCTCCGCCGCGATCGAGCCTATCTCTGTCTCGAATTGTTTCAAGTTCGCGACCATGGTTATCAAGATCGTTTTTTACTCGAAGTTCATAATCTATCCACGTGCCCAAAAGCGCCAACCCAGCCAACGCTGCGGCGCCATAACCCACGGGATTGCTCGTCGCCGCAGCTCCCATGGTGGCCGCGAGTTCAATCACCATGGCGATTATATGAGCGCGGATGGACTTTAGCGTACCGACGATATTGTCCAGGGCGACCTTGATTGCCCAAACGTTCTGATGATACCTGTCGAGCGTGTTGCTCTTGAAATCGTTCCGCCAGTTCACGTAAGCATCGCGGGCGTTACCCTCCCAGTAGCTGACCGAATCCGGGCTTGTCAGCTTCCCTAGGCTCTTATCCAGGTTACCTATCGATGCCGTCGATCGATTGCCCTCCTTAGTCCATACATTGTTTATGGCGTTGTCTATCGCGCCGACATCCCCCCAATATAGATTGATGAACTTCACGACATGAGAATAGATGCCGCCGTCCACAGACCGAATCTTTGATAGTGCCGCAGCCGCATATGGAGGAAAATCAGGCGGAAGTCCATCAGCCATGCTAGAATTGCTTCCCTACATCGTTGATGTTGTCTTTAATGACTGCCTCCGCCTCACCGTAACGGCGCGCGACAGCGTGGAGTGTCCCGGCAACCTTATCTAGGGTAGTTCCGATTCGCCATGCATACCACGAATAGTCTGCGACAAGGTCAGAGTAGGCGTTAGCTATCCTTGCACCCTCATTTGTGAACGCAGACGCGTCCACTACTCCTCCTTTTATGGCGTTCCCGGCATGCACCCAGCTATTGGTCTCGCTGCCGATATCCACCGCATAACCATTGAGTGCTTTCTTCTGCACCGAGAAGCGGTCACCCGCCACTGTTCCCCCCTAAGGATCACTCTAGACCACGCCTGATGCGTTGCATCTTCAGGAGGCGTTCACCTAGAGAGAAGCCATCGATCTCTATTTTTGCCAACTCCCTGTTGCGAACTTGCTCCGCCTGCTGCTCTGCCTGACTTATGGCATCCACAACCTGACGGGCAAGCCGATCAAGCCCTACTTGTCGTGGCGCGTTCGTATCAAGCTGAACATCGAACTTGCTACCGTCAACACTCATCACCACCTTCCCAGATCCATTGCCGACGTCCTGCGACAGGTATCGCCGCTTGCAGAGCCGGTTTATCTTAGCGACTTTGTTGTATGCTTCGATGTTTTCGGCTATCTCGTTGTTGGCGCGCCAGGAACCGTCGATGTCGACTAGGTCAAACTCGGATGTGTCTAGGTCCTCGGAGAACACAGTATCGATCGTCGGCGCCGACCCGTATTCTGGGAAGTGCTTACTGCGAGCAGCCTCCCGAAGTTCGGAGCTCGCATTACGTGCTCGGCTGATTGCCGATCGAACCATCGATCCGATTTTCGTCGGAGTTTGAAGTGCCACATCATTTATGTGCAATCCAGTCAGGCGGCCGGTACCGGTAACCGTCGCAGTGACGACCTCGTCGCCAGCGCTCCTGGTAATCGAGACTTGATCCAACCTCGCCTCGAGCAGTCTTACCTTCTCAATTTCGGCCCTGAGTTCATGGAGAGCTTCTCCGATGCTGTCAGCCATCCCGCCCCCTCGACTATTTATTCACCTTTGGCGCGACGTCGCCACCATGCAATCGACCATCCGACCGAGACAAGGAAACCCATCCCGATAACCAAGAGAGCATAACCAGTTAGTGCATCGTCAGCGCGTCCGTTAGGTCTCTCGGCCGCCGGTCGCTGAGCCGGAGTCGGAGTCGGAGTCGCCAGGTTGCCCTGCGCACCTCTTCCGGCTTTGTCCCAGGCCGCAAAGACCGGATTTGGAGCACCGGGCGAAATTTGATCGACAAGGGCGTGATATGGCCTAACTAGACCGTAACCCGTCTCGTCATCCCTGCCGGGCGATCCGACGTCGCGGGTGGTGGCAAGGATTCGCTGGACGGCCTCGCGGGCGGACATGTTGGGGAACTTCGATCTAACGAGTGCGACGACGCTTGAGGTCAGCGCGGACGCCTGGCTGGTCCCGTTCCATGCTCGGACGAACTCGCCCTTCTTATTAATCGACCCTGTACGGACGCCCGGTGCCGCGACTGCGACATAAGACTGCCGTTGCGTCTTTACCCATGGGCTGAACATATGGTCCACCGCGCCCACAGCTAGGATCCCTGGGCACTCTGCGGGGTACTGCGCGTCGTTCGGCCCGTTGCCTTCATTGCCCGCTGCAGCGACGATCACTACGTCATGTTTGAGCGCATAGGTGATGGCTTCCTCAGTAGACTTTCCGCAACCTATCCAAGCTGGACTCGGGACGCCTTCAGAGATGTTGATCACCCTGGCGCCGTGATCAACAGCGTATCTGATCCCTTTTTCAACCTCTGCACTGCCTGCTTGGGCCCGAATCGGCATGATCTTCGCGCCAGGCGCCACGCCGACCATCCCGGTGCCATTACCCTGCCCCGCAATCAAGGCGGCCATTGCGGTTCCGTGACCGCCCTGCTGGACGTCATAATCGGTGCGGCCGTCGCCATTACCGGCATCTAGGTCGGCACCGCGCACTACTACGCCTTGCAGATCAGGGAGCTTCGCATTGACTCCGCTGTCGATGACCGCCACCGTAACTCCTCGCCCGGTGCTAATCGGCCAGACTTTGTCCTGAATGTCCCACGTACCGAACCACCACTCTTCTGCGCGCGGCCTAGGCTCGCTGTGCGCCGGAGGCATCATCATCAGGACCGAGGACATCATCATCAAGATCGACGAGATCCACCTCGCCCATCGCGAAGGTAGGCTCTTCGGCGAAATGAAAGGTAGATGGCTGACTGAGATCTTCACCGGGCTCCTTTGCCGGCTCATCGACGAGATCGAGCAGTCTTTGCAACTCGTCGACGGTCAACAACTCGTCGTCGCGGTCGTCCTGCTTACTCTGTCCTAACAGGTTTGGCGCATCTCCGATCACACCGGAGAAAGCATCGGCGCCGCCGGTCCAGACATCACAGTCCTCAGCGAGCCAGGTAGCCCGTTCGCGCTCCGTCTCATCCGACCGCCCACCTGCGGATGCCAGAGGGGCCCCGTTGGCGTTGCTCATTCCGGGACGGGAACTGGGGCGAACGCCCGGACCTCGTCCGGCGCCTGGCAGTTCCGGTTCTTCGGGGACGCTGAGTCTCCCAGTATCCGGCCTAGGCGGGATAGCTCCCGGGAGTGTCCCACCGGGCCCGCTGGTCCCGAACGCTCCTGTCCCTGACGGGCCTGGACCTAGAGTCCCGCTGCCGGTAGCGCTACCAGGCAGCGGATTACTACCCGCGCCGAGTCCTCCGCTGAGCGAACCGGGCGCTGAAGGCGTTCCACCCGCCAGGTCGGCGCCGCCGGAGCCTGGGATGCCCGAATGACCTCCGCTCCCTTTCAAGCCGTGGGGGAGATGTCCACCGGTATGCGGCAGTGATAGGTGCTTGTGCGACGCGCGACGTGCCCCGACTCCTCCGTGCCTGCCATATCCGCCTCCGCCACTGCCGCTACCGGCAGTCCCTGATGCGGTCGCACCCTCCGAGCGGTCACCCTTGTCGTAAAGGTAGGGCAGGTTCTTCTCGATCTGAGGTGGCATGCCGTCCCAGGTCTGGGCGATGCGTTCGTTGAGGTTCCGCATGACCTGGTCGGCTGCGGCCGTTGCGGCCGGCGAGTCGGTGTTCTTCTCCGGCCACTTGATGTTCTTGTACATCGGGAGGATCGATCCGCCATACCACTGCAGGGTCTTGGCGGTCTCGTTGCTGCGGACGACGAGTTCCCCTGCCGTCCCGTGCAAGCGACGGAGCGCCTGCTGAGCAGCATCAGCGGCCGGGCCGCTCCAATGGTCGGCCAGGACCTTGGCCGCGTCCCACAACGCATTCTGTGCATTGATGATCGCGTTGCCCATGGCGTCGTAGGCCTGGGCCGCAGTGGTGATCTTGCCCGGTTGCGTCGCGGCGATCATGCTCTTGACGGTCTCCGGGCTTCCGTAGGAGCCGGCGCCCTGCGGCCGTCCGCCGTGCTTGATGACATAGGTCTGCTGGTCAGCGGCCATGATGAATCCCGCGTCAGTCGGCCGACGGCACGTTGTGCCAGGTCGGGTTCTCCGTCGAGGTCTGCTGCCGTTCCTGTGCGCCGATCTGCCGAGCATGTGCCGTCAGGCCCTGCTCAACGCCGGCGTAATGGTCGGCCACCTTGCGCAGCATCTGTGCCGCTGCGGCGTACTCCCGGAGAAAGTCCTGGAAGACAGACGTGATGTGCTCATGCGCCGTCTGCGTTGTGCCGGCCAGCGCCTGCCCCGCGTCCCAGTTTCCGAGATCGGTCGCGGAGACGAGGCCGTTGGCCTGGAGGCTGCTGAGCGCGCCACTGCCGGCGAGGGTGTTCAGCGCCTCTTCGAGGATCGAGGCGGCGTGATTGATCTTGGTTGGAGCCCACTTGACGTCCGGGGCGCCACCCCCGACCCATACCTTGGGGTACTGCGACCCCCGCGTGCCCCCATCGTTCAGCGGCGGCATTCGGCCGTCCCCCTTCTTGACTTGTGCACCCCCGTGCCCTGCGAAAGCTCAGTCAAGTTACAGAATAACCATCCGCCGTGTCGAGGGCCGAATGGCCGAAAGATTCCGTCCTGTCGGATATCAGGCCACGGATTACAGGTAAGCCGCGCATGGCTGACTCCGGCCGCATTTCGGTCCATCATGGTGACCGATTCGGTCAGCGTACGTAGCCGTCGACCGCGTCACTGTCGATGTTGAGGGCGTAGCCGCCGTGGGTTTCCAGGTGGTCGCCGCGGTACTGCTTGATCCGGCGGTGTCCGGGCCACGAATCGTCTGCGATGTACCGATCGCCCCATGGGTCGGGTTTGGCGTCCCAGTGGGCGAACCAGACGGCGGTGGGCTTCTTGATCCCCTTTGCCTGGGCAAGATCGCGGATGCCCGAGGCGACGCTGCTGTAGATGCCTGGCACGTACCCGAGCGCACGGAGCCTTCTCGTCCACGTGTCCATGAAGGCCAGGACCGCCTCGCGGCAGACGGGATCGTGCCGCCCGTAGGCCTCCATGTCGAAGTAGATCGGAGTATGCCGACGCAGTCCGAGGAGATGGGCTCGGCGGACGGCGTCCTCAGCAGAGGCCCGCGCGTCGTCGACCGCGCTGTCCGGGGTGAAGTTGACGCGGTGCGGGCCGCAAGGCGCCTGCGGGCCGACGTAGGTCGGGATCAGCCGCCATCCCATGCTCCGTACCGCGGCGACCCAGTCGTGGGACAGCTTGCCGTCCGGGCAGGATCGGGAGGCACCTCCGATGTAGATGTTCGCGGCGACGAAGTCCCCGTGCCAGGCCTGCATGGCGTCGAGGGACGGTGCGTGGCAGGTGTCGAAGCCGTCTCCCCTCACCCAGGGGCGCCGGTGGGCGGTGCCGGTGTGGCGTTCGGTCGCGCCTTCGGCCGGGGGCGGATCCACGGTGATGCCTGCGAGGACGCGCTCGAGTTCCTGGGGGCTCGGACCGTACGACCCGGTGATCAGCGCGCCGGCCTCGGGGACCGCGATGCGGATCTCGTGGGCGGCCCGGTCGTGCACCCTCAGGCCGGGTGGTCGTCCGCTGTCCGCTCTGTCCTTATTCCCCATGAGAGCGGTGACGAAGGCGTTGGTCTGTGCGGTGAGCGGCTCGACGTGGATGGCCGTGGTACGCCCGACGGCGTGGGCGGGGCAGAACTGGTTGTCGCCGGCCGGGCCGAGGTAGATGGCGTGCCGGTCGAAGCGGAGGCAATCCGTGGACCGGGGGCCGAGGCGGTGGACCTCCCATCCGGCGGGCACCGCGATGCGGAGTCCCTGGTAGTGCACGTCGGGGTCCGCGTGCGCGGGCGGTGGCCCGGGGATCAGCGCTCCGAGGATTCCGGCGAGCAGCATGGTACGTCGCATGGCGTCCCCCCACGATCGTCGTCCGTACGACGATGATCGGCACGGCGAGCATGACAAGCCGGCGAGGCGCGCGGAGCTGAGGAGGTCTTCGGCGCGAGGAAGCCCGATCTTTACCGGATCGCTCAGGGATCGACGGTCTCGTACGCGCCCGGCTCGTCGACGGCGAGGGCCGACAGCGGGATGAGCGCCAGCCGCACGTCGTACGCGCCGAGCGCCCGGCGGTAGAAGCCGGCGCCGTCCCAGTCGGTGACCATGGCCCACAGCTCCGGGTCGTCGACGGCCCGGGCGAGGCGGCCGGAGCGGTGACCGGGGCTGCCTGCGAGAGAGCGGAGCACCTCGTGCGCCGTCTTGACGAACGTGTCGGTCTGGGTCTCGGGGACGCGGTAGCGGGTGATGGCCAGCACCCGTCCATCATGCCGGTACGCGAGGCGATCTCCCCGCGCGGGAGTGCGATGCGCGACGATGGGAGCGTGGCTTCCAAACTCCAGCAGCGTAGCGCCGTCTTCTTCGTCTATCTCCACCAGCTTCCCCGCTGGGTCCCGCTGGTGGTCCTGCCGGCTCTGCTGGTCGCGGGCCTGGCGGTGCCGGGTGCGGCCGGTGGAATTCTGCTGGCGGTGCTCGGGTTGCTGGTGTGGTTCGCGTTCCTGGCGTCACCGGTGCGGAGCGCGTCCCATCGCCTGGTCAGGCTCCTGGTTCCACTGATCATTCTGGCGGTCGCGATCGGGAAGCTGGTGAGCTGACCGGCAACCCGGACATGTACGGTTTTGACAATCATTTTCATATTCGTCCATACTCGGATCGTGCGATACCGACGACTCCTGCCCCTTGCCGTGGGCGCCGCGCTGCTGGCAACCGCCTGCGGGGCGCGTACGAACGGCCCCGGTGACCCGAAGATCGTCGCGGCGTTCTATCCGTTGGCGTGGCTCGCGGGGCAGGTCTCCGGTCCCGACGCCACCGTGCAGAACCTCACCAGGCCCGGCGCCGAACCCCATGACCTGGAGCTCACTCCGCGCCAGGTGATCGACGTCGGCGAGGCCGAACTGGCCCTCTACATCAAGGGCGTGCAGCCGGCCGTCGACAAGGCCGTACACGAGCATGCCAAGAGCCACTCCCTCGACGCGGCGTCGCTGGTCAAGACGCTGCCCGCGCCGCAGGACGAAGCGGACCATACCGCCGAAGACCCCCACCTGTGGCTCGATCCCAGCAGGTTCGCCACCGTGGCCACCGCGCTCGGTGAGCGCCTCGCCTCGATCGACGCCTCCCACGCCGCGGGATACCGGTCGCGCGCCGCGCAGGTCGTCACGAAGCTGACCGCCCTGGACGGGGAGTTCCGTACGGGCCTGCGCGACTGCGCCCGTAAGGAGATCGTGACGAGCCACTCGGCGTTCGGCTATCTGGCCCAGCGGTACGGCCTGACGCAGGTCGGCGTGACCGGTCTGGACCCCCAGGCCGAGCCGTCGCCCGGCCGCCTGGCGAGTCTGACTCAGCTCGTCCGGCGTACGCACGCCACGACCGTCTTCACCGAGACACTCGCGAGCCCGAAGACCGCCACGACGCTCGCCAACGAGGCAGGCGTGCGCACCGAGGTACTCGACCCCGTCGAAGGCGTGAAACCGGGGTCGTCCGACGACTACTTTTCGATCATGCGCCGTGACCTGGCGACGCTGCGACCCGCCCTAGGATGCCGATGACCGTTCCGTTCCGCATGACAGGCGGTGTGGTGCGGCTCGACCGCCGCCCGGTACTCCGCGGCGTCGACCTGACCGTCGAAGCGGGCGAGGTGCTCGCCGTGATGGGGCCGAACGGCTCCGGCAAGTCAACGCTGATCCGCTCGCTGCTCGGCCTGATCCCACTGTCGGCCGGGCGGGTAGAGCTGTACGGCATGCCGCCGTCCCGGTTCAAGGACTGGAAGCGCGTCGGGTACGTCCCGCAGCGCCTGTCGGTCGGCGGTGGCGTGCCCGCCACCGTACGCGAGGTCGTCTCGTCGGGGCGCATCGCCCGGCAGTCGCGGTTCCGCCCGTCCTCGGCGGCCGACCGGGCCGCAGTGGATCGGGCGCTGGAGGCCGTCGGCATGGCCGACCGCGCGCACGACTCGGCGCAGGAACTGTCCGGCGGCCAGCAGCAGCGGGTGCTGATCGCCCGTGCCCTCGCCGGTGACCCGGACGTCTTCGTGATGGACGAGCCGACGGCGGGCGTCGACGCCGCCAGCCAGGAGACCCTCGCCCGTACGCTCCGCGAACAGGTCGCCCAGGGCCGTACGGTCGTGCTGGTCGCCCACGAACTGGGGCCGATGGAGCCGCTGATCAGCCGTTCGGTGGTCCTGGAGGACGGCCGGATCACGCACGAGGGGACTCCCCCCAAGCCGCAGGGCGAGTGCGCCCGGCCCGGCCACGACCACGTCCACCCGCATGCCCCGGCCGAGGAGCCGCACCTCCTGTCATGATCGAACTCCTGTCGTACGACTTCCTGCGCCGCGCGCTGATCGCGGCGGTGCTCGTCGGGATCGCCGCCCCGGCGGTCGGCACGTTCATCGTGCAGCGGCGGCTGGCCCTGCTCGGCGACGGCATCGGGCACATCGCGCTGACCGGCGTGGGCCTGGGGCTGCTCACCCGCAGCTCGCCCACCATCCTCGCGCTCGTCGTGTCCGCGTTGGGCGCGGTCGCGATCGAGCTGCTGCGGGTCCGGACCCGCACGGGCGGCGACGTCGCCCTGGCCCTGTTGTTCTATGGCGGGCTGGCCGGCGGCGTGCTGTTCGCCAACCTGTCCGGCGGCAGCGCGAACCTCAGCAGCTACCTGTTCGGCTCGATCAGCAGCGTCGGCACCGGCGACCTGTACATCGTCGCCGGCCTGGCCGTCGCGGTGATCGTCATCCTGTCCGTCTTCGGCCGGGAGCTGTTCGTCCTGTGCCAGGATGAGGAGGTGGCCCGGGCGAGCGGTCTGCCGGTGCGGTTCCTGTCCCTGCTCATCGCGGTGACCGCCGCCCTCACCGTGGTGGTGGCGATGCGTGCGGTCGGCCTGTTGCTGGTCAGCGCGCTGATGGTGGTACCGGTCGCGGCGGCGCAGCAGCTCACCCGCGGGTTCAAGGCGACGATCGGACTCGCCGTCGTCGTGGGGGTCGTGGCGTCGGTCGGCGGCCTGTGGGTCTCGGTGGACGCCGACTTCGCTCCCGGGCCGACGATCGTCCTCCTTGCGATGGCCGTCTTCCTGGTCGCGGTCGGAACAGGGAGACTGGTGCGTATGCGCCGAACGGAGGTGAAGTGAGCGGTCGTCGGGAGGATGTGCGCCGGGCCCTCTCCGGCTGCGAGGGGTTCCGCAGCGCGCAGGACATCTACACCGACCTGCGGGCCTCCGGCTCGCGAATCGGCCTGACGACCGTGTACCGGTCGCTGCAGGCGCTCAGCGATGCGGGCGAGGTCGACGTGCTGCGTACCGACGAGGGCGAGGCCATCTACCGCGCCTGCCGGACCGACGAACACCACCACCACCTGGTCTGCCGCGTCTGCGGCCGTACGGTCGAGGTCGAGGGCCCGGCCGTCGAGAAGTGGGCCGAGGCGGTCGGCAGCGAGCACGGCTTTCGAGACGTCACCCACACGGTCGAGGTCTTCGGCACCTGCTCCGAGCACTGATCCGCGGGGCGTCGGGGTCGCCGCCGATGATCGAACGGCGGCGGCCGGCATCGTGCGGCGATTCGCGACGCCGCCGTTCGCCGTCAGGTAGTCGACCGGATCCACGAGCGACCAGGATCGTCCTCGCCGACCCTTGATCGTGCGGATTCCGCTGATCCGACCCGACGCTGAGCCCGTCTGCACACGAACTCTTGGGCGGGCCCCCGTTTTGGCAGGTCGGGGTCGCAGCAACAGGGAGTTTGCGTGCGATCGGGGTCGCTCAGTAGGCGGAGACGGGCTCCTCGTCGTCGAGGCCGGCCTCGGGCGCGGTCACCTCGTTCGGTAGCGCTCCGCCGAACCGTCGGTCGCGGCGGGCGTACTGCTCGCACGCCTGCCAGAAGTGGCGCCGGTCGAAGTCCGGCCACAGGATGTCCTGGTAGACGAACTCGGCGTACGCCGACTGCCAGACCAGGAAGTTGGAGCTGCGCTGCTCACCCGACGGGCGCAGGAAGAGGTCGACCTCCGGGATGTCCGGCTGGTACAGGTACCGCGCGAAGACCTTCTCGTTGATCTTCTCCGGGCGGAGCCTGCCGGCCTGCACGTCCCGGGCGAGCGCCGCGGCCGCGTCCGCGATCTCGGCCCGGCCGCCGTAGTTGACGCAGAACTGCAGGGTGAGGACGCTGTTGTTCTTCGTCATGCGCTCGGCGTCCTCGAGCTCAGTGATGACGCTGCGCCACAGCTTCGGCCGACGGCCGGCCCAGCGCACGCGGACGCCCATCGCGTTCAGCTGGTCACGGCGGCGGCGGATCACGTCGCGGTTGAAACCCATGAGGAACCGGACCTCGTCGGGCGATCGCCGCCAGTTCTCCGTCGAGAACGCGTACGCCGACAGGTACGGCACCCCGAGCTCGATCGCCCCCATGATCACATCGAAGAGGGAGTACTCCCCCATCTTGTGCCCCTCGGTGCGCGGCAGGCCGCGTTCCTTCGCCCACCGCCCGTTACCGTCCATCACGACGGCGACATGCCGGGGGATGAGATCCTTGGGGATGGCGGGCGGCCGTGCGCCGCTCTTGTGCGGGTCCGGCGGCTGTACGCCCCTCATGGTCCGGTGTTCTCCTCACTCGATGGTCGTGTTGAGCCTCGTGCCGTGGAACCGCTCGGCCTCTCCCGGCGCCTCCCAGGCGGATCCGCTCACTCCGCGGCCCGCCTCGTCCCTCGGCCGACCACTCCGCTCGCTCGGCGCCTCGCGCTCCACGTGCTTGAGGGAGCGGATGCCGTGCTCCAGGTGCCACTGGAGATAGGCCGCGACAAGACCGCTGCACTCCACCCGATGCCTCGGCTCGCTGCCGTCCGCGCGCGACCAGTCGCCGCGCAGGAGAGCGATCATCAGGCCGACCGTCGCCTCGGCGGGACTGGCGGACCCGGGCGGACGGCAGGACCCGCACACCATACCTCCGGCCGCGATCGCGAACGCCCTGCCGGTCCGTTCACCGCAGCGCGCGCACTCCTCCAGCGACGGCGCGTAGCCCGCGATGGCCAGCGAGCGCAGGAAGTAGGCGTCGAGGACCAGGCGGGGATCGTGGCCGCCCTCGACGAGGGTGCGCAACCCGCCGATGACCAGGAGGAACTGCCGTAGTGCCGGCTCCTTCTCGATCGGGGTGAGCTTCTCGGCGGTCTCCAGCATCGCCGTGCCGGCGGTGTAGCGCGGGTAGTCGGTGACGAGGCGCTCGCCGTACGGGCGGAGCGTCTCGGCCTGCGTGATCAGGTCCAGGGAGCGGCGCTCGTACAGCTGCAGATCCACGTGGGTGAACGGCTCCAGCCGGGCGCCGAACCGCGACTTCGTCTTGCGGACGCCCTTGGCGGCGGCGCGTACCCGCCCGCTGCGACGGGTAAGGATCGTGACGATGCGGTCGGCCTCGCCCAACTTCTGGGTGCGGAGGACGACGCCTTCGTCGCGATAGAGACTCACCCGTCCATTGTCCCGCAGAAGCCGGGTGGCACCGGCAGGAACCCGCTACGGTCCAAGATCGTTGACTTGACGGTCCCACCCGAAGGCTCACAAGCCGACGTCTCAGGAGAAAACGTTGACCTGCTTCTTCGACGCTTCACACGGTCCGGCCTCCCAGGAGATCACCTGGACGCCGCAGTGGGGGGCGCCGCGCCCCGTACGCTGCTGTGCGGCGTGCGCGCAGCGCTGGATGCAGTACCTCCAGGCGCAGAGCGGCTATCCGCAACCGGGCTACCAGCAGGGGTACCCGCAGCCGCACGGCTACCAGCAGGGCTACCCGCAGCCGGGGTACGGCCAGCCGGACTATGACCATGACCACGACCACCGTCAGCGGCGTCAGTTCGGGCTCGGCAGCGTCGCCGCTGCCGGCGCGGCCGGCTTCGTCGGCGGCATGGTCGTCAACGAGTTGATGGACGACGATGACGAGCACGTCGAGGTGATCGAGCACGTCGTCCACGACGACGACTTCGGCGGTGACTACGGGGGCGAGTGGTGAGGCAGCGCCCCCTGTTGCGCTTCGGGGGCGGCCTCTGACGTTCGGTGACCGGATGCGGCCCGGGTGATGGTGGGGCGGGCATGCGCGTGGGAGCGTGGCTCCATGAGATGCGCGATCGTCCCACCACATGTCCTAGACCACATCGCCGAACACCACGACGATGAGCGGCTGCGCGAGTTCGCTCAGCGGACCCTCGTCATCGACGGCGGGCAGCGTGAGGCGCGCGCGGCCGCGCAGCTGATCGCCGCGGCCCCGCCGCCGCCCGCGCCCGCGCCCGCGGCACCGAAGCGGACGATCCACGATGCCGGGCACCGCCAGACGCTGCCCGGCAGGACCGTCCGGTCCGAGGGCGGGCCGGCGACCGCCGACAAGTCCGCCGACGAGATCTACGACTGGCTCGGCGTCACGTTCGAGTTCTACCGCAGCGCGTACGGGCGCGACTCGATCGACGGCGCCGGCCTGCCGCTCGTCGCGACGGTGCACTACGCGGTCGACTACGACAACGCCTTCTGGGACGGCTCCCAGATGGTGTACGGCGACGGCGACCAGCACATCTTCACGACCTTCACCGGACCGCTCGACGTCACCGGCCACGAGCTGACGCACGGGGTCACGCAGTACTCCGGCGGGCTCGATTACTCGGGTCAGAGCGGAGCCCTCAACGAGTCACTGTCCGATGTCTTCGGCTCGCTGGTGAAGCAGTACCACCTCGGCCAGACCGCGGACCAGGCCGACTGGCTGATCGGCCAGGGCATGTTCGCCGCGGGCGTGCACGGTGTCGCGCTGCGCTCGATGAAGGCGCCCGGCACCGCGTACGACGACCCGAACCTCGGCAAGGACCCGCAGCCGGCCGACATGGCGCACTTCGTCAAGACGTCGCGGGACAACGGCGGCGTGCACATCAACTCCGGGATCCCCAATCGTGCTTTCTACCTCACGGCGACGGCGATCGGCGGTCACGCGTGGGAGAAGGCCGGGCGCGTCTGGTACGACACGCTCACCGGCGGCCAGATGCCCACGGACGCGGACTTCGCGACCTTCGCCGGCATGACGCAGGAGACCGCGGGCAAGCTGTTCGGCGTGAGCAGTGCGGAGAGCAAGGCCGTACACGAGGCATGGACGACGGTCGGCGTGCTCAAGTGAAGGTGGCCGTCACCCGAAGCGGAGGATTCGCCGGGATGGTCCGCCGCGCCGAGGTCGACTCGGCGGACCATCCAGCGGTGGCCAGGCTCGTCGACGAGGTCGACCTCGGGGAGGTGCCGAAGTCAGAACCGGCCGCCGATCGGTTCGTGTACGACGTCGAGGTCGGCGACCACTGCGTGCCGGTCGGGGAGGCGGACCTGCGCGGCCCGCTTCGCGAACTCGTCGACTATGTGCTGGCCCACGGTCGTTGATCACCCCTCGTGAGGGCTCCCCCCGACCGGACCGCTCGTACCGCCGGATTCCGGCGGCCGAACGGCAAGCCTTCGCAGGGGATGGTCAGCGGGCCGCGCGGTTGACGGCCGACAGCACCGCCTTGAGTGAGGCGGTCACCGTGTTGCCGTCGATCCCGACGCCCCACAGCACCTGATCGCCGACCTGGCACTCGACGTACGCCGCGGCCTTCGCGTCGCTGCCCGCCGACAGGGCGTGCTCGGCGTAGTCGAGGACGCGCGCCTCGATGCCCACCTCGCTGAGCGCGCTGACGAACGCGGAGATCGGGCCGTTGCCGATGCCCTCGATCTCGCGGATCTCCCCGCCCACGCGCAGGTCGACGTTGAGGACGTCCTTCTCGTCGACACGGGAGCTGGCGCGGTGCGCCAGGAGGCCGACGCGCGGACCGTTGGTGAGGAACTCCTCCTCGAAGATCTCCCACATCTGGTCGGGCGTCACCTCGCCGCCCTCACCGTCGGTGTGCTCCTGGACCACGCGGGAGAACTCGATCTGCAGCTTGCGCGGCAGGTCGAGGGAGTGCTCGGTCTTCATGATGTACGCGACGCCGCCCTTGCCGGACTGGCTGTTGACGCGGATCACCGCTTCGTACGACCGGCCGACGTCCTTCGGGTCGATCGGGAGGTACGGCAGCGCCCAGCGGAAATCGTCCACCGGCACGCCGGCGGCGGCCGCGTCGCGCTCCAGCGCGTCGAAGCCCTTCTTGATGGCGTCCTGGTGGGAGCCGGAGAAGGAGGTGTAGACGAGGTCGCCGGCGTACGGGTGGCGCTCGTGCACCGGGATCTGGTTGCAGTACTCGACGGTGCGGCGGATCTCGTCGATGTCGGAGAAGTCGATCTGCGGGTCGACGCCCTGGGAG
>JBJMIW010000245.1:0-5509 GCA_045806665.1 Actinoallomurus sp. | reverse complement strand
CGAGGAGTTCGGTGCGCGGGTCGAGCTGGACATCAGCGGGATGACGTGTGCGTCATGTTCGGTCCGGATCGAGCGGAGCTTGAACCGGTTGGAGGGTGTCGTCGCGTCGGTAAATTTCGCCACCGAGAAGGCCGCGGTCTCCTACGATCCGGCGCTGGTCAATACCGAGCGTCTCATCGAGACGGTGGAGGCGGCCGGCTACAGTGCCGACCTCCCGTGTCCTGCGGCCGAGGAGGACGGCGGCGCGGAGGCGGGTGCGCTGCGGCGGCGGGTTGGGGGCGGCGGCCGCGCTGAGCGCGCCCGGTGGCGCTGCTGGCGATGGTGCCGCCGCTTCGCTTTCCCAGGTGGGAATGGGTGGCGGCGGTGTTGACGACGCCGGTGGTGGCCTGGTGCGGGCTGATCTTTCATCGGGCGACGCTGGCGAACGCCCGGCACCGCATGGTGACCATGGACACCCTCATCACGGTGGGCACGCTGGCGGCATACGCGTGGTCGCTGCGGGCCCTGTTCATGGGCGGGAGCACCTACTTTGAGGTCGCCGCCGTCGTCACGACCGCCATTCTGCTCGGCCGTTACTTCGAGGCCTGTGCCCGCGGACGCGCCGGAAGTGCGATCGCCGCGCTGCTGGAACTGGGCGCCAAGGACGTCGCCGTGCTGGATGCCGACGGCATCGAGCAGCGGGTACCGGTCGAGCGCTTGAAGGCCGGGGATCGGTTCGTGGTGCGGCCGGGTGAGAAGGTCGCCACCGACGGCGTCGTGATCGAGGGGACCTCAGCGGTTGGCGCCTCGATGCTCACCGGCGAGAGTCTCCCGGCCGAGGTCGGGTCGGGTGATGAGGTGGTCGGTGCCACGATCAACACCGCTGGGCGTCTGGTTGTCCGTGCCACCCGTGTCGGGGCCGATACCGCGCTGGCGCAGATCGCGCGGCTGGTGGCCGAGGCGCAGCAGGGCAAGGCGCCGGTGCAGCGGCTGGCCGATCGTATCTCCGCGGTGTTCGTGCCCATCGTGATCGGGCTTGCCGTGGCCGCGTTCGCGTTCTGGCTGGGCATCGGAGCCGGCACCGACCGGGCGTTCACCGCGGCCGTCGCGGTGTTGATCATCGCGTGCCCGTGCGCGCTGGGGCTGGCCACTCCCACGGCGTTGCTGGTCGGGACCGGCCGCGGCGCGCACCTCGGGCTGATCATCCGCAGCGCGCAGATCCTGGAGTCCACCCGCCGTATCGACACCGTCGTGCTGGACAAGACCGGCACCATCACCACCGGCACGATGAGCGTGCACGAGACGGTGACCGTCGATGGCACGAGCGAGGAGGCGGCGCTGCGGCTCGCCGGCGCATTGGAGCATGCGTCCGAGCATCCGATCGCACGCGCGATCGCCGCGGCAGCCGGGCAACATCACCTGAGGGCGCCGGTCATCGAGGGTTTCACCAACCATGCGGGGCTGGGGGTCGAAGGGATCATCGCGGGTGTCCGGATCGTGGTGGGGCGCAGGCGGCTGCTCATCGAGGAGGGCATGAGCATCCCGACTCCGATCGAGCAGGCGCGCGAACGGATGGAGGCGCGAGGGCTGACTGCGGTACTCGCCGGATGGGACCGGCAGGTGCGCGCCGTGTTCGGCGTCGGGGATGCGATCAAGCCCACCAGCGCCGCCGCGATCGCGGATCTGCGCGGTATGGGGTTGCGGCCGGTGCTGCTGACCGGCGATAACCTCACAACCGCCCGGTCCATCGCCGAACAGGCGGGCCTGAGTGAGGGCGAGGTCATCGCCGAGGTGCTGCCCGCTGACAAGGCCGCCGTCGTCCAGCGGCTGCAGGCCGGCGGGCATGTGGTCGCGATGGTCGGTGACGGGGTGAACGACGCCGCCGCGCTCGCCCAGGCCGATTTGGGCATCGCGATCGGCACCGGTACCGACGTGGCGATCGAGGCGTCCGACCTCACCCTGGTCAGCGGCGACCTGCCCGCCGTGACTGATGCGATCCGCCTGTCGCGGCGCACTCTGGCCACGATCAAGGGGAACCTGTTCTGGGCGTTCGCCTACAACGTCGCGGCACTGCCGCTGGCCGCGACCGGCCGTCTCAACCCCATGATCGCGGGTGCGGCGATGGCGTTCTCCAGCGTCTTCGTGGTCACCAACAGCCTCCGGCTGCGTCGCTTCACCCCGGACCGGACCCGCCGTACGGCCAGTGAAGGTAATGGCCGCGCCCGGCCGGTCCCGGCCACCCCAGAGCCCGAAACCGCTCCGCCGGACGAGGAATCCGATCACGTGAGGAGCAGGTGAACCGGATGCGCGGCGCGGCGGTACTGAGCGGACTACGGACGGTGCTCGGCGTCGCCGCCGGCGCGTCTCAGGCGCCGTGGCGGCCACGCCGCGTGTGGGCGGTTCGTGTGTCGTGGGAGGACCGAGATCGGGCATCGGGGGTCACCGTGGTCGCCGTGGCCGGTCTGGCGGTCGGGGTGTTGCTCGCCGTACTCGGGTTGCCGCCGGTCGACCTGCATGCCCCACCCCATCAGTTCGGGATCATGGATCCGCTGTGCGGCGGCACTCGCGCCCTGCGGTTCACCCTGCTGGGCCACTGGCACGACGCGTGGCGATACAACCCGCTGTCCCCTGTGCTCGCGGTCGGTGCCGCACTTGCCCTGCTCCGCCATATGGTCGGCGCCCTGACCGGGCGGTGGCTCACCATCTGGATCCCGCGCCGGGTGCTCATCGCTCTTGCCGTGATCGTGCTGGTTCCCCTGGAGGTCAACCAGCAGCTGCACGCCGGCCTGCTGCAAGGCCCGTGAGCGACCCGCCGCTCCATCTCTGACGCTCGCAGGCGCGCCACGACACCCCGATACTGCGCACCGAAACCGCGTGGCACTGGGGAGTCCGTGCCGTCACCGACCGGACCATGGAATGTAACGACAGACACCGTTATCATCGGTGAATGCCGATGATAACTACCGCGATTGGCTCCGTGGAACTGGCTGCCAAGCTGTACCGGGGGCTGGCCGACCCGACCCGGCTGGCGATCCTGCTCACGCTCCAGCAGGGGGAACGCCGGGTCGCCGACCTCGTCGCCGAGCTGGATACCTCCCAGGGCAACGTGTCGGGCCACCTGGCCTGCCTGAAGGACTGCGGCCTTGTCGCCGACCGTTCCCAGGGGCGGGCGAATTACTACCGGCTGGCCCGCCCGGAACTGGAGGCGCTGCTGCGCTCGACCGAGGAGTTGCTGGCCGGAGTCGGGCATCGGGTCGAGTTGTGCGGCAACTACGGCTGCGGCAGCGGGCAGGTGGCCGGATGAGCGCGGCATCACCGGCCGCTCCCCAGCCGACGCTGGAGCACGGCAGTGCGGCCTGGCGGCGGCAAGCCCGCCTGGCTCGTCTGGTGTCGTGGCTGTCGTTGGCCTATATGAGCGCCGAAGGCGCCGTCGCGGTCATTGCCGCCTTCGTGTCCGGGTCGGTCGCGTTGCTGGGGTTCGGCCTGGACTCGATCATCGAGGGCTTGGCCAGCATCATCATCGTGTGGCGGTTCACCGGCCGGCGCACTTTGTCCGAGGTCGCCGAACGCCGGGCGCAAAAGGCGGTGGCGGTCACGTTCTTCTTGCTCGCCCCCTATATCGCTATCGACGCGGCGCACAGCCTCCTCGCGCGCGAGCACCCGGCCACGAGCTGGCTGGGTATCGGAATCTCGATCGCCAGTCTCATCGTCATGCCGCTGCTGGGTGGCGCCAAGAAACGTATCGGTGCTCGCCTCGGTTCGGCGGCCACCAGCGGCGAAGGCGTCCAGAACATCTTGTGCGCCTACCTGGCCGCCGCGGTACTGGCCGGTCTGCTCGCCAACACGCTGTTCAGTATGTGGTGGCTTGATCCCGTCATCGCCCTCGGCATCGCCGCCCTGGCCGTCCACGAGGGACGAGAAGCCTGGGAAGGTGAGGAATCCTGGGATCACTGACGGTCGCCACACCACCTCCCGTACCCGATCGGGCATGAAGGACCGGTTGCAGACAGGGTCTGGAGCCGGGTCCTCTTCTCCTTTCGGCCGTGGCTTCGGGGCCCTCGGTGCCGCCAGGGGTCTGCTACCGGCCCCGGTGATAGTGTGGCTACTAAGCGAGTTAGTAGACAGTGGGTTTCGGTGGATGGCCGGCGCTGCGAATCACCGATGCCGGGAGATCCGCCGGGGCCGGACCTATCTGGACCTACGCGGGGGGATTCGCTCATGAATCACACAGACGTGCTGGTCGACGCCGACTGGGTCGAGACCCACCTGAAGGACCCCAACGTCGTCCTGGTCGAGGTCGATGAGGACACCACGGCGTACGACAAGAACCACATCCCGGACGCGGTGCGCCTGGACTGGAAGCAGGACCTGCAGGACCCGGTGCGCCGTGACTTCATCTCCAAGGGCCAGTTCGAGGCGTTGCTGTCGTCAAAGGGCATCGGCAACGACCACACGGTGGTGCTGTACGGCGGCAACAACAACTGGTTCGCCGCCTACGCCTACTGGTACTTCCGTTACCACGGCCACCGCGACCTCAAGCTTCTCGACGGCGGCCGTAAGAAGTGGGAGCTCGATGGGCGGCCGATGACCGAAGAGGTGCCGCAGCGGCCGCCCGCGCGCTACGCCGCCGCGGAGCCGGGCGCCGCGATCCGGGCGTTCCGGGACGAGGTCCTCGCTGCGATCGGGGTCAAGAACCTGGTCGACGTGCGCTCGCCCGAGGAGTTCGCCGGCCGGTTGATCGCTCCGGCGCATCTGCCACAAGAACAAGCTCAGCGCGCCGGCCACATCCCGTCGGCCAAGAACATCCCGTGGTCGAAGGCCGCCAATGACGACGGGACGTTCAAGTCCGACGCGGAGCTGCGACAGCTGTACCAAGGAGCCGGCGTCGACTTCAGCAAGGACACCATCGCCTACTGCCGCATCGGCGAGCGCTCGGCGCATACCTGGTTCGTGCTGCACGAATTGCTCGAGCAGCCGAACGTGAAGAACTACGACGGCTCGTGGACCGAATACGGGTCGCTCGTCGGCGTCCCGATCGAGAAGGACAGCGGTCAACATCAGGCGTGATCGCCCGCGTTTACCGACCCCTGTGGCCGGGCCCGCCACCCCTGGCAGTACCGTTAATATTCCTAAGCAGCTTAGTAGTTTCGATGCCGGGAGGGTGCATGGTCGGAGGGGTCGCCCACGTGGTCGCGTCGGGGCCGCTGCTGCTGGCGGTCCCGGTGGCTGCGGCGGCCGGGGCGGTCTCGTTCGCTTCGCCGTGTTGCCTGCCGCTGGTGCCGGGCTACTTGTCGTACGTGACCGGCATGGCCGGCGCCGACGCGCAGGGTACGGCGCGCGGCGCCGTCCAGGACGGCGACGGCCAGCCTGCGGGCGCGCGGTGGGTACGGGGGCGGACGGTGGCCGGTACGGGGCTGTTCGTCCTGGGTTTCGCGGTGGTCTTCGCCGGCTATGGGGCGGTCTTTGGTGGGCTGGGCGCGGCGTTCATCACCTACCAGCAGGTGCTGAGCCGGGTTCTCGGCGCGATGGT
>JBJMIW010000244.1:0-7957 GCA_045806665.1 Actinoallomurus sp. | reverse complement strand
CGCCGTCCTGGCCGCCGCCCGCTCCGGCCGCGCAGCCGGCCGCCGCCGCACCGCAGGCGCAGCCGGCGCCGCGGCAGGAGGCCCCGGCCCCGCAGCAGGAGACGGCCGCCGAGCCGTCGGGTGACAGCCCCTACGTCACGCCGCTCGTCCGCAAGCTGGCGGCCGAGCACGATGTGGACCTGGGGACCGTCAAGGGCACGGGCGTCGGCGGGCGCATCCGCAAGCAGGACGTCCTGGAGGCCGCTCGGGCCAAGCAGGCGCCGCCGCAGCCCGCTCCGGCCCCGGCCCCGCAGGTCGCCCCCGCGCCGCCCGCCCCGGCCGCCTCCCAGGCCCCCGCCGCGCCGGTGTCGGCCGAGGTGTCGCGCCTGCGCGGGACCACGGAGAAGATGTCCCGCACGCGCCAGTCGATCGCACGGCACATGGTCGAGTCGCTGAAGGTGTCGGCGCAGCTGACCACGGTCGTCGAGGCGGACATCACCAAGATCGCGCGGCTGCGTGATCGCGCCAAGGCCGACTTCCTGGCGCGGGAGGGCGTGAAGCTCAGCTTCCTGCCGTTCTTCGCCCTGGCGGCCGTCGAGGCGCTGAAGGTGCACCCGAAGCTGAACGCCGTGATCGACTCCGAGACCAACGAGGTGACCTACCACGACGTCGAGAACCTCGGCATCGCGGTGGACGCCGACAGGGGCCTCATGGTGCCGGTGATCCACAACGCCGGTCAGCTCAACCTCGCCGGCCTGGCCCAGCGGATCGCGGACCTGGCGGAGCGCACCCGCAGCAACCGGGTCAGCCCCGACGAGGTCACCGGCGGCACGTTCACGATCACCAACACCGGCAGCCGCGGTGCGCTGTTCGACACACCGATCCTCAACCAGCCGCAGGTCGGCATGCTGGGCACCGGCACGGTCGTCAAGCGCCCGGCGGTCATCGATGACCCGCAGCTCGGCGAGGTGATCGCGGTGCGCTCGATCGTGTACCTCGCGCTCACCTACGACCACCGCCTGGTGGACGGTGCCGACGCCGCGCGGTTCCTCACCACGGTGAAGAACCGCCTGGAGGAAGGCAATTTCGAAGCCGAGCTCGGTATTTAAGGTCGGTGTCGGCTCCGGCTTTCGTTCGATCCGCTAACTAAGCTGCGGTCGTGCAGATCGCCATCACCGGTTCGACCGGACTCATAGGTTCGGCCCTCGTTCGCGCGCTGCGTGACGAGGGCCGGACCGTTATCAGGCTCGTACGGCGCCGGCCCGCGGCCGACGACGAGGTCCACTGGGATCCGTTCGGGGAGGTGGACACCGCCTCCCTGGAGGGCGTCGACGCGGTCGTGCACCTCGCCGGGGCGAGCATCGGCGGTCGCCGCTGGAACTCCTGCTACCAGCAGGAGATCCACGACAGCCGCGTCGAGGGCACCCGCACCCTCTGCCGGGCCCTGGCCGCGATCGACCACCCGCCGTCGGTACTCGTCTCCGCGTCGGCGGCCGGCTACTACGGCGACACCGGCGACCGTACGGTGGACGAGAGCAGCCCCTCGGGCGGGGGCTTCCTCGCCGGCGTCTGCCGCGAGTGGGAGGCCGCGACCGCCCCCGCGGCGGAGGCGGGCATCCGCGTCGTCATCCCCCGCACGGGCATCGTGCTGGCCAGTGAGGGCGGCGCGCTGGGCCGGACGCTCCCCCTGTTCCGAGCCGGGCTCGGCGGCAGGCTCGGCAACGGCCGCCAGTGGATGAGCTGGATCTCCCTCGCCGACGAGGTCGCGGCGCTGCGCTTCCTCATCGACGGCTCGCTGGAGGGCCCGGTGAACCTCACCGCCCCCGAACCCGTCACCAACGCCGCGTACACCGCCGCCATCGGCCGCGCCCTGCACCGGCCGGCCCTCTTCGCCGCACCGCCCGCCGCACTGCGGCTGGTGCTCGGCGGGCTGGCGGACGAGGGCGTCCTGGTGAGCCAGCGCATCCTCCCCGCGCGCCTCACCGCGGCGGGCTTCGGCTTCCGGCATCCGGACGTCGAGACCGCGCTCGCCGACATCCTCTCCTGACGCCCTGGCGAGGAAGGTCTCCTCCACGAAGTCGCAACGAACGCGCCACTCCCCCTGCGCCGCCCGGCCTCCGGGCCGTACCGTGGCGGTGGCCGTGCCGGCGAGGAGGGCGAGCGAGAAGTGAACGCGAGCGACCCGACGCAGCACGCGGAGTGGGCGGTGAGGGACGAGCCGCCCGCGGAGCGAGCAAGGAGGGCGAGCGAGAAGTGAGCACAGATGGTGAGCCGCACATCGTGGCCATCGGGGGTGGCGGCTTCATTCCCACCGACCGCTACGGGCTGACACCGAGCCCCCTCCTCCGGTACGCCCTGGACCTGACCGGCCAGGACCGCCCCCGGGTCTGCTTCCTGGCGACGGCGCTGGGCGACTCCACCGAGGCGATCGCACGCTTCTACGCCGGGTTCGCCGGGATGGACGCCGAGGTCAGCCACCTGGCGCTGTTCCCGATGCCGAACCACGAGGACCCGGCGGCGCACCTGCTCGCCCAGGACTTCGTGTACGTCTCCGGCGGGAGCGTCGCCAACCTCCTGGCCCTGTGGCGCCTGCACGGCCTCGCGGACGCGTTCGCCGAGGCCTGGCGGACGGGCGTCGTCCTGTGCGGGCAGAGCGCGGGAGCCCTGTGCTGGCACGCGGGCGGCACCACCGACTCCTTCGGCCCGCAGCTACGGCCGATGGCGGATGGGCTCGGGCTGCTGCCGTACTCCTGCGGCGTGCACTACGACAGCGATGACCAGCGCCGGCCGCTGCTGCAGCGTCTCGTGGCCGACGGCGCGCTGCCGGACGGGTACGCCGCCGACGAGGCGGTCGGGCTGCACTACGTCGGGACCGAGTTCGTCCAGGGCGTGACGTACATCGAGGGCCAGGGCGCCTATCAGGTCGCGGCGGACGGCTCGGGCGGGGTCAAGGAGACGCGGATCGAGCCTCGTCTACTGGCATCCTTCTGAGGCCGTACGCTGAGGGTCGTGAGCGTTAGCGAAGAACCCACCACGACCTCGCTCGGCGAACGGCCCACAGAGGTCGGCGCCGGCGACCTGGTCTTCATCCACGCCGGCTTCGGCGAGCGGGCCGTCCCGTACGAGGAGGCGTGGGAGCTGCAGCGCCGGCTCCATGAGCGCCGGGTCGCCGACGAGATCCCCGACGTCTGCCTGCTGCTGGAGCACCCGCCGGTCTACACGGCGGGCAAGCGCACCGATCCGCTCGACCGGCCGATCGGCGACCCCGGCGCGCCGGTCATCGACGTCGACCGGGGCGGCAAGATCACCTGGCATGGCCCCGGTCAGCTGGTCGGCTACCCCATCATCAAGCTGCGCGAGCCCGTCGACGTCGTCGCGTACGTCCGCACCGTCGAGGGCGCATTGATCGACACGTGCGCCGACCTGGGCCTGGCCACGAAGCGGGTCGAGGGCCGCAGCGGCGTGTGGGTGCCGGGCGTCCCGGACCGCAAGGTCGGCGCGATCGGCATCCGGGTGTCCCGCGGTGTGACGATGCACGGGTTCGAGATCAACTGCAACTGTGACCTCGGGTGGTTCGATCGGATCGTGCCCTGCGGAATCCGCGACGTGGGTACCACGTCGCTCTCCGCGGAGCTGGGCCGAGACGTCGGCGTCGCCGAGGTGCTCGCCCTGACGGAGGTACGCCTCGCCGGGGCGCTGGACGCGCCCGCGACCGCGCACCGTTCGCTCGACGCGATGCTCGGCCGGCCCGTCACCACCTGACGGCTCGCGGCGAGGTCAGCCCATCGCCTTGAACATGGCCTGTCCCTCCGCCGAGGCGGCCTCGAAGAAGCGGGTGAGCCGCTCGTAGACCACGCGCAGCTCCCCGTCACGGATCGCCTCGGCGGGCTCGCCCACCCACTCCTCCGCGCCCTGGACGCCGAGCTCGGCCATCCGCTGCGCGTCGTAACGCCCCGCGATCTTCGAGAACTCGGTCGCGGCGAGGTGGTCGGCGGCCAGCTTGACCCGCTCGGCCGTCAGGTAGATGACGTCGACGCCGAGCTCCTCGGCGCCGTCCTCGGTGAGCAGCCGTCCGCCGCAGACGACGTCCACGGCCGGGTGGGGGCCGTCCCACGGGTCACCCGTCAGCAGGTAGTGCAGGGCCTGCCACGCACCGGCGACGGGGAGCACAGGATACTTCTCCCGCCAGTTCCCGCCGCCGAACACCGCGCGGGCACGTGTCCCCGGATCGCCTCCGCCCTCGGCCTCCGGAAGCCTGAGGTACGTCATGGCAACTCGCACGCCTGACCTCCGTCATACGTCATCACGCGACACCCACGTCACCTTAGAGAGATCGACAGCTACATATGGTGAGAACGAGATAAAACACCGATCTCAACCTCCCGCCGGCACCAGGCGGGCCGACGTGGACTACGGAGCCGACGCCGCATTCGGCCGGGGCCGCACATTCACCGAAGATCGTCCACCATGGCAACCACTTGCGCAACACGGGCGAATCCGGACATTCCAGGTCGCCTGACAGCCGTACCTCCCGAGGGCAGCGGGCCATCACCGCCCGCGGCCGGCCTCACCGCGCAGGGGAACGCCCCGGCCGCAGGCCGGGGCGTTCCTCTCTTCCGGGGGGACAGAAGTCTGGGGGGCGGGCTGTCACCAGTTCTTCTCGACACCGTGGACGTTCGGCGGGAGCCGGTGGCCGCGCGGGTACATGATGTAGGCGATGCCCCCGCTGGAGGAGCTGCGGAGCCAGACGTTCTCGAAGTTGGCCCGCGGGTAGACGTTCCGCACGGCCGCGTCCGAGGACGACGCGGGGTCGTTGATGATCGGGTCGCCGTTCTTGGTGAACCCGACGACGACGAACAGGTGGCCGTTCGTGCTGTAGCCGGCACCCGGCAGCTCGGACGCCTTGAAGGACTGCGAGGTCACGACCGGGATTCCGGCCTTGATGAACTGCTCCAGCTCATTGACCGACCGTAGCCGCGTGATGAACCCGTTGAGGCCGAAGCGAGCGGCGTACGCCGGGTTGAACGGCCAGTTGCCGGCGCCCTGGTAGTTGTAGTCATAGACGTTGCGGGCGGCGTAGTCGACCTGCGGGTCGGCGTACGACGGGTCCACCCAGGCCATGTCGCGCTTGGACGGGCCGCGCTTCCAGTAGGCGACGACCATGGAGGTCGAGGTCGGGCTGCACCACGCCTCGCCGCCGTTGTCGTACTGCGGGTACTGCCCCTTGTGGATCTCCTGGGAGAAGGGGGGCACCTTCAGCTCGATGCCCTCGGCGCCGCCGAGCGGGCTGATCGGAACGGTCGTACGGGACGGCACCAGCGAGGCCATGGCGCCGACCGAGCGCAGCACCGGGCGGACGTGCTTGCCGGGTAGCCGGTACAGCGTCACGCGCAGCTGGTACGACGTCAGGGAGTTCTTGGCGACGAAGGTGTCGATGTCGACGTTGCCGTTGTCGTCCTTCTGACCCGGGACCGAGGTGCGGTTGATGTCGCCGCCCTCCCCCGGGTCGTCGGCCGCCCAGCGGCCCATGACGTACCACTTCGTCTCGACGCCCGCGCCGGTGTGCCCGCGCATCTCCACCTGCAGCCAGCTGCCGTGCGGCGTGCTGGCGTTCCAGGACGCGACGAGCTGGCTGGCTCCGAACCCGACGGGCACGGTCGGGGAGGTCCAGCGCGCGTAGTCCCAGGTCTTCGTGCCCGCGCCGTACGGGTCGGTGTACGTCGTGGTACCGACGGGGTGGGCGATCGTCAGCGCACCCGGCCCGTCCAGGCGCACGCCCTCCGAGGAGCCGGCCGCGAAGTCGCGCGCCGACGTCCACTGGTGGTAGGCGACGCGCGGTTGATCCGCGGCGGTCACCGCGGCCGAACCGGTCGCCGAGGTCGCCGCCACTGTGGCGAGACCGACGGAGACGAGAAGCGGAACCTTCCATACCGAAGCACGTAGATCGGACCAGGCCATGACGACTCCAAGAGCAGCGGGAACCTGCTTCGGGACGCTAGGACGGGGGACCGATCATGTCAACGCTTTACGCACCCTGTGGCTAGATCGAAATTTGTTAACGGCTCGCTGGCCCGCTTTCGACTCGGTCCCCGAACCCTCGTATCCTTCCATCCATGGCAAAGAAGCCCCAGGACGGCGCGCAGGACGAGCGCCCCGGTCGCCTCAAGCAGATCCGCATGGTCGCCTCGTTGGTCCACCAGGCCAACCCGAAGGCGATGCCGATCGTCTTCGCGGCCGCGCTCGGCGTCCTCATCCTCTTCGTGATCCTCGGGCTGCTGCTCGGCCAGGCCCTGTTCCTGATCCCGCTCGGCGTGCTGGTCGCCATCGCGGTCGGCATGATCATTTTCGGCCAGATGGCGCAGCGTACGCAGTACTCCATGCTCGAGGGCCGGCCCGGCGCCGCAGCCTCCCTCGTGGAGAACATGCGGGGCCGCTGGGTCGTCACCCCGGCCGTCCAGGCCAACCGCAACATGGACGTCGTGCACCGGGTGGTCGGCCAGCCCGGCGTGATCCTCCTGTCCGAGGGCCCGCGGTCACGGGTCGGCAAGCTCATCGGCGCGGAGAAGAAGCGCATCTCCCGGGCCGCCTCCGAGGTGCCGATCTACGACATCCAGGTCGGCTCGGAAGAGGGCCAGGTCCCCATCAGCAAGCTACAGCGCCATCTCACCAAGCTGCCGCGTAACCTCAAGAAAGAGGAGGTCAGCGCGGTGATCGACCGGCTCAACGCGCTGCCGCAGGCGATGCAGATGCCGAAGGGCCCGATCCCCAAGGGCGTCCGCATGCCGAAGGGTCCCAAGCCCCGCACCCGCTAGGTCAGCGGCGTACGACGACGCTGTTCGCGGCGCGGTCGTGCAGGCCGCGGTAGTCGCGATCCCAGATCAGCGCGGGCACGACCAGCACCAGCAGCAGCGTGCGCACGAACGCCCAGAGCAGCCCGACGCGGCCGCCACCGGGACGGACCACGCGGAGCCCGCACAGCCGCTTGCCCACCGTCGTTCCGGTCAGGCCGATGAGCAGCCACGCCATCACGCCGAACACCAGGAGCGTGAGAAGACTGCGGGTCTGCGTGCTCGCATGAAGGGCGGCCGCCACCGCCGCGGCCACGAGCAGGGCGATGAACCAGTCGATCACCAGGGACCCCAGCCGGCGGCCGTACCCCGCCACAGAGCCCGGGCCCTCGCGCGGGAGTCCCATCCGTTCACCGGGGTATCCGAACTCCACGCCCGCCGCGCGAGCCCCTTCGATCCACGATCCGATCGGACGCCGACGTTCAGTCATACCCCAAAGTTATCCGTGCAACCGCGCAGCGGGGGTTCCAGCCCTGCCGTAACACATGCGAAACACATGGGACACGGCTTGGAAACGGCGGTCACCTAGCGTTCTAACCGCAAAACAGCGCCCCAAGGAGGTTGGATGTTCAACAACGCCGAAGAAGTCCTGAACTTCATCAGGAGCGAAGGGGTGCAGTTCGTCGATGTCAGGTTCACGGACCTGCCCGGCACCACGCAGCACTTCACGTTCCCGGTGGAGAACTTCGGAGAGAACGTCTTCACCGATGGGCTGATGTTCGATGGCTCGTCCATCCGGGGGTTCCAGGAGATCCACGAATCGGACATGCTGCTGCTGCCGGACCCGTCGACGGCTGTGGTCGACCCGTTCCGGCAGCACAAGACCCTCAACATCACATTCTTCGTACACGACCCGCTGACCGGCGAGCCGTACACCCGTGACCCCCGCAACGTCGCCCGGAAGGCGCAGGACTACCTGCGCGGCACCGGCATCGCGGACACGGCGTTCTTCGGTCCCGAGGCGGAGTTCTACATCTTCGACGACGTGCGCTTCGAGACGAGCCAGCACGAGTCGTACTTCCACATCGACTCCGTCGAGGGCGCGTGGAACACCGGCCGCAAGGAGGACGGCGGCAACCTCGGGTACAAACAGCGCTACAAGGGCGGCTACTTCCCGGTGCCGCCGATGG
>JBJMIW010000243.1:0-15783 GCA_045806665.1 Actinoallomurus sp. | reverse complement strand
GGTGGGGTTGACGAGGGACGAACCCGTTCCGCGGGTCCACTGCTGGGCGCCGGTCCCGTTGCAGTCGTAGAGCTGGACCTGGGTGCCGTTGACCGTGCCGGCCGAGGTGAGGTCCATGCACTTCCCGAGGGCCCGGATGGTGCCGTCGGCCGCGACGGTCCACTGCTGCGCGGCGCTGCCGTTGCAGTCGTAGAGCTGCACGGCCGTGCCGTTGGCGCTGTTCGCCCCGGCGACGTCGACGCACTTGCCGCCGTACCCGGTGATCTGCCCGGTGGCGCCCCCGCCGCTCTGGGTGCCGCTCCAGGTGAAGGTGGCGGTGGTGTGGGCGGGCAGCGAGTAGACGAACGACTGGCCGCCCCAGACGACCTTCAGGGACTGACTCGTACCGCTGTCGTTGTAGGCGATCAGCGCCTTCGAGCCGTCGGGGTTGCGCCAGGCGACATTGGGCACGGCGCTGTTCGCGGTCGAGACGATGCGGTGCGCCCCCGGCCGTACGAACTTGGTGAGGTGGCCCAGGTCGTAGTACTCGATCGTGTAGTCGACCTGGCCGCTGCGCGAGTCGCCGTTGTGCACGGTGATCAGACCGGTGCAGGTGCCGCAGCCGCCGTTGTGCGGGCCCATGTTCTGGTCCACGGCGAGGGACCACTTGACGACGCTCTTCCCCCAGTTGCGGGTGTAGTCGACGATGTTGTGCATGTCCTCCTTCTGCTGGTCGCCGACCCACGTACCGCCGGAGTGCTCGGTGTCGTAGGCGTCCACGGAGGGGTACTTGTCGTGCACCGTGGTCTGTTCGGTGACGTTGCCGCCGTAGCCGTGCCAGGCGATCCCGCCGAAGAGGGAGTCGTTCCGGATGGCGGGGTCGTCGACGACGGGGGCGCCGTACCCGTCGTAGGTGTCCCAGTTCCAGTCCAGGGCGAGCACCTTCGTGGTCAGTCCCGCCGCGTGCAGCGCGGGCAGCAGGTTCGTCTTGGTGAAGTAGTTCAGGCCCGAGCCGTTCCAGCTCATCGACGGGTAGCCGGTGCAGCAGGTGGGCTCGTTCTGCGCGGTGACGAAGTCGACGTGCACGCCCTGGGCCTCGTACGCCTGGAGGTACTTCACGAAGTACTGGGCGTACGCGCCGTAGTACTGCGCCTGCAGCCAGCCGGGGTTGTTGAAATCCCCGTTGTCCTTCATCCAGGCCGGCGCGCTCCACGGGGTGCCCATGACGGTGAGCGCGGGGTTGAGCTGGCGGGCCTGCTTCGTGAGCGGTACGACGTCCGCGAGGTCGTGCGCGATGGCGAAGTGTGCGAGTCCGGAGTCGGTCTGACCTGCGGGCATGTCGTCGTAGGAGTAGCTGTAGCGCGCGAGGTCCGATGCGCCCATCGGGTTGCGCAGGAAGCTCAGCCCGATCCCGGCGGACGGGTCGAAGAGCTTCTGCATGACCTGCGTACGGGTCGTGGAGCTGAGCGCTCCGCTGCTGTTCATCAGCCAGGCGGCCGTGTCGGTGAACGACGCGCCGGCGCCGGTGAACCGCTGGTACCTCGTGTTCTCGTCCACAGTGATCGTCTGGCCTGCGCTGCCGCCGGCACCGAAGGAGATCGGCGTCTGTTGCTGCAGGCCGCGTGTGACATGGCGGCCGGCGGAGTCGTCCGTGGTGGTCAGCCAGATGTTCACGGACTCGCCTGCGGCCCTGGCGGGGACCGAGCCGCCGGCCAGGGCGGCGACGAGGACGAGGAGTGCGGAGACGGAGATGGCGATGGACCGTGGCAGGCGCGTGGGGGCGACGCGGTGGAGCACGGGGCTTCCCTTCGGTCCGGAGCGAAGTAGGGCAGCCTCCCCCGAAGGCATCTGACAGGAAGGCTTCCAGTCAGTTGACCGGACACTAACCCCCTTATTACAAGGTGTCAACAAAGTCCGTTCGGCCTGGGCAGCCCAGCGGGGAGGGCGGCGGATCCGTTATATCGGCCGCCTGGCCCTTCACCCCTTATGAGCGCCTTAAGCGCTCCCTAAGGACGCTTACGCGGCGGGGCGCCGCGCCGACCCGGCACGGTCCCGCGGCGCCGTCGGTGGTGCCCCGTTCGCTTGACGACGCACGTCCGCGGCGGTACCACCGACAGCATGTACGCCGAAGAACGACAACAGGAGATCCTCCGCCGCACCCGCGACGCCGGCCGGGTCGACGTCATGACGCTCGCGGAGGACTTCGGCGTCACCATGGAGACCATCCGCCGGGATCTGACGGTCCTGGAGCGGGCGGGCGCGCTGCGCCGCGTGCACGGCGGAGCGATTCCGGTCGAGCGCCTGGGTTTCGAGCCGGCACTGGCCGCCCGCGACGCGGTGATGACCGCCGAGAAGGAGCGCATCGCGAAGGCCGCCCTCGCCGAGTTGCCAGCCGACGGATCGATCATCATCGATGCGGGTTCCACCACCGGACGACTGGTGCAGGTCCTGCCGAGCGACCGGGAGCTGACGGTCATCGTCAACTCGCCGCCCCTGGCGACCGTCCTCGCCACGCGGTCGAACCTCAGTGTGATCATGCTGGGCGGCCGGGTCCGCAGGCGCACGCTCGCCACGGTCGACGACTGGGCGATGCGGCCGCTGGACCGGCTGCGGGTCGACGTGGCGTTCATGGGGACCAACGGATGCTCCGTGGAGGCCGGGCTGACCACTCCCGATCCGGCCGAGGCCGCGATGAAGGAGTCGATGATGCGCGCCGCACGGCGCACCGTGGCCCTCGTCGACCATACGAAGGTGGGAAACGACTATCTTGCCCGTTTCGCCAGGCTCTCGGAGGTCAGCGTGCTGATCACCGACACCGGTCTCGACGCCGGGCTGGCCGCGGACCTCGCCGCGGAGGGCCCGGAGGTCGTCCGCGTCTGAGACGCACCTCGCGTCGGACCTTTGGACCCTGCTCCGCCTTCTGACCATCGCCTTGACGGCCGGAGACCAAAAGAGCGCCCCCGCCGAGGGCGGAGGGCGTTCTTTTCGGGCCGACCGGTCAGGGGGAGAGCACGGCGGCCCGGGCGGCGGCGGCGTCGGCCGCGTCCAGTGCGAGCCGGGCCAGTTCCTCGCACCGGGCGCGCTCGTACGCCGCGAGGCGGGCGCGTACGGCGGGCACGCTCCGCGGGCTCATGGAGAGCTTGGTCACGCCCAGGCCCACCAGCACCGGCGCGAGGGCCGGATCGGCGGCTGCCTCGCCGCACACCCCGACGGACCTGCCACTGCGCCGGCCCGCGGCCGCGCAGGCCGCGATCAGCTGGAGCAGAGCCGGTTGCCAGGGGTCGAGCAGGTCGGCGAGGGCACCGGACTGCCGGTCGGCGGCGAGGGTGTACTGGCTGAGGTCGTTCGTCCCGATGCTGAGGAAGTCGGCGACCTCGAGGAGGCGCTCGGCCCGCAGCGCGGCGGCCGGGACCTCGACCATCACGCCGGCCGTGCGCAGGCCGAACTCCCGGGCCCGCGCGACGAACCCGGCCGCCTCCGGGGGCGTCGCGACCATCGGCGCCATGACCCACACGTCGGCGGTCGTCCGTTCGGCGGCCCGCGCGATCGCCTCCAACTGGGTGTCGAGGATGCCGGGCCGGTCACGGGCGATCCGCAGGCCACGCACGCCGAGCGCCGGGTTCGGCTCCTCCGGAAGACCGAGGAACGGCAGCGGCTTGTCCGCACCGGCGTCCAGCGTCCGTACGACGACGGTGCCCTGCGGGAAGAGGTCGAAGGCCTCGGCGTACGCGGCGACCTGTTCGTCGAGGCCGGGTGCGTCCTTGCGGTTCAGGAAGAGGAACTCGGTGCGGAACAGCCCCACCCCGGTGACCCCGTCGAGGTCCGCTCCCCTGAGGTCGGCGGCGGAGCCGATGTTGACCATCAGGCCGACGGGGTGACCGTCCGCCGTCCGCCCCGGACCGCGCCCGGCGGCGAGCCTGGTCCGCTCGTCGGCCGCCCGCGTGCGTACCTCGGCCAGTTCGTCCGGGCCGACGCCCGCGCGGACCTGGCCGGCCGTCCCGTCCACGGTCACCACCGTCCCGTCCGGGACGTCGAGAATCCCGGCGCAGCCGACGACGGCGGGCAGGCCCAGCGCCCGCGCGAGGATCGCGGTGTGGCTGGTCGGCCCGCCGCGCTCGGTGACGAGCGCCAGCACGGTGCCGGTGTCGAGGCCGACCGTGTCGGCGGGCGCGAGGTCGTCGGCGATCAGTACGAAGGGGTGTCCGGGCGCCGGCAGGCCCGGCATCGGCCGCCCGAGCGCGGCCGCGATCGCCCGGTTGGCGATGTCGTCGAGGTCGGCCGCGCGTTCGCCGAGGTACCCGCCGAGCCCGGCGAGGATCTCCCGGTGCCGGTCGAAGGTGGACCGCAGGGCGTGCGCGGCGTCCTCCCCGTCCCGTACGCGCTCGGCGACGCCGTCCCGCAGCATCGGGTCGGCGGCGATCATCGCCTGCGCGGACAGGATGTCGCGTGCCTCGCCGTGGGCCGCGTCGGCGCGGGCCCGCAGGTCCGCCTCGGTCGCCTCCAGCGCCCGTACGGCCTCGGCGAGCTCCCGCTCCGGATCGGCGACCGGGCGCGGGTCCGGCAGCGCCGGCGCCGACGCCATCCGCGCCACCGGGCCGGCGGTCAGGCCGGGACCGACCCCGATGCCGAGAAGGGCTCTCGTCGGGGCGTCGAGGTCAGGCATCGGCCGGTTCCTCGGCGTCCAGGTCGCGGGCGAGCAGGGCCGCCAGCGCGTCGAGGGCGGCCTCGGACCCCGGTCCGTCGGCCTCGAGGGTGACCTCGGCGCCAGGTCCGGCCCCGAGGGACAGCACCGCGAGCATGCTGGCGGCCGGCACGGCCGGGCCGTCGCCGACGCGGATGCGCACGGGCACCTCCTGGTCGGCGGCGGCCTTGACGAACAGGGCCGCCGGCCTCGCGTGCAGGCCGGATCGTGAGGCGATCGCCACGGTACGCGTCGACATGTCCACTCCCTCGTCAGGGCTCGATGGTGACCTTGATCGCGGTGCCACGGGACACGATGTCGATGCCCTCGAGGACGTCCGCCAGCGGCAGGTGATGGGTGATCAGATCGGCGACGGGAACGGCGCCCGAGGCGATCAGGTCCAGGGCGCGGGCGTTGTGGGCCGGGCTGGATCCGTTGGCGCCCACGATCGTCAGCTCGCGGTAGTGCACGAGGTTGGAGTCGCAGGCGATGATCGGGTCGTCCTTCGGCAGGCCGCCGAAGAAGCTGATCCGGCCCTGGCGCGCGGCCATCTGCAGGGCCTGTTCCTGCGCGGCGCCGGAGGCGGCGGCGGTGATGACGACGTCGGCGCCGCGTCCGTCCGTCAGCTTCAGCACCTGGTCCACGACGTCCGTGCCGGTCAGCGCGGCGTCGGGGGTCACGCGCTCGGCCGACATGGCGAGCCGCTCGGCGTTGAGGTCCACGAGGAAGACCCGCGCGGCTCCACGGGAACGCGCCAGGCGTACGTGGAGGCAGCCGATCGGTCCGGCACCGATGACCACGACGTCGTCGCCGTCGCCGACGCGGGCGAGTTCCTGTCCGTTGAGCACGCAGGCGAGCGGCTCGGCCACCGACGCCTCGGCGAAGCCGACACCGTCGGGGATGCGGTTCAGGCCGTCGACGGCCAGCACCTTGGCGGGCACGATCGTGTACTCGGCGAACCCGCCGTCGTAGTGGTAGCCCATCGACTCCTGGTTCGGGCACACGGTGAGGTGGCCCCGGCGGCACTCCTCGCACCGTCCGCACGGGATCGCGGCGATCATCTGGACCCGGTCGCCCGGCTCCCAGCCGGCCACCCCGTCGCCGACCTGGACGACCTCACCGGCGATCTCGTGCCCCATGACGCGGGGCGGCCGGATGTGGTGGTGGCCGTGCTTGTAGATCTTGACGTCGGTCCCGCAGGTCGAGCAGTTGCGTACCCGAATCTTGACCTCTCCCGGGCCCGGCGTCGGCTCGGGCGCCTCTTCGAGGCGGATGTCCCCGGGCGCGTGAAAACGGGCGACCTTCACTGAGTAACCTCCTCTGCGGCCGGCTGCAGGAGCCGGATCACTTGATCGACATCGGCCGTCTCCCGGAGGGCACGTGCCCGTTCCGGGTCGAGCAGGATCTGGGCGAGCTCCGACAGCAGCCGGACATGCCCGTCGCCCTTCGCCGCGATGCCGACGCACAGGGCGACGTGGTTGCCGTCCCAGTCGACTCCGGCGGGGAACCGCAGGACGCACAGCGCGTCGTGGCGTACGGCGTCCTTGCCGGCGAGCGTGCCGTGCGGGATGGCCACGCCCTCACCGACGTAGGTCGAGATCGAGCGCTCCCGTTCGACCATGGCGTCGACGTAGGTCGAGTCGACGGCGCCGACGTCGAGCAGCGCCGCTCCGCACTGGCGGATCGCGTCGTCGCGGTCGGCGGCAACCGCGTCGAGGCGTACGGCCGCGCGGTCGAGCAGGTCAGGCACTGATCTCTCCCCCATCCTTGATCGCCTTCACGAGCCGGGTGACCGCCGGGTCGCCGATGAACACCTGGAAGGTGACGATCGGCGTGTCCGGAGCTCCGGCCTTCGCCCGCGCGGCGAGACCGGCGTGGCAGACGACGACGTCGGCGTCGCCGGGGATGGAGTTGACCGGGGTGTGCTCGACCACGACCGAGTGCTTCTTCAGGTCCCGGCGCAGCCGGCTGGCGAGCATGACGCTGCTGCCCATGCCCGCATCGCAGGCCACCACGAGCTTCTTCACGTCCTTGCCGTTCATGTCCTCACGCTCCTTGAGGCTCGGGGTGGGTGGTGGGGGCCTCGGACCGCCCATCGAGGTCGGCGCCCGGGTCCTGCGAGCCCGGCTCGTCCTGTACGGCGGCGGGCGGCTCCTCCGTCTCCGCTTCCGCCTCAGCGAAGCGGCCGAAGCCCAGGAGCGCCGAGCCGACGGCGAACGACACCCCGGCGGCGATCAGGACGCCCGCGAAGACACCGAACCAGCCGCCCTTCGGGGTCTCGGCCGCGTACGCGAAGATGCTGCCCGGCGACGGCGTGGCGACGAGGCCCGCACCCGTGACCATGAAGGTCCCGATGCCCGCGGCACCGCCGGCGATCGAGGCGAGGATCAGCCGCGGCTTCATCAGGATGTACGGGAAGTAGATCTCGTGGATGCCGCCGAGGAACTGGATGATGATCGCGGCGGGCACGCTGGGACGGAGCGTCTTCGGGCCGAACAGCAGGTAGGCGAGCAGCACGCCCAGGCCCGGTCCGGGGTTGGACTCGAGCATGAAGAGGATCGACTTGCCGTGCTTGACCGCCTCCGCGACGCCGAGCGGGCCGAGCACGCCGTGGTTGACGGCATTGTTGAGGAACAGCACCTTGGCGGGTTCGATGAGCACCGACACGAACGGCAGCAGGTGGTGGTGGATCAGCCACTCGACGCCGTTGCCGGCCGCCGTCGTGACCTGGCGGACGACCGGGGCGACGCCCCAGACCCCGAACACGGCCGCGGCGGCGCCGATGATCCCGGCGGTGAAGTTGTCCACCAGCATCTCGAAACCGACCCTGGTCCGGTCAGCGGTGAACTCATCGACCTTCTTCAGCACGTACGCCGCGAGCGGGCCGAGGATCATCGCACCGAGGAACATCGGGATCTTGGCCCCGACGACGACGCCGACGGTGGCGACCGCACCGACCACGGCACCGCGCTGGCCGTGCACCATCCGGCCGCCGGTGTAGCCGATGAGCACCGGGAGCAGCAGCGTGATGATCGGGTCGACGAGGGCGGCGAACTGCTTGTCGGGCAGCCAGCCGGTCGGGATGAACAGCGCGGTGATCAGGCCCCAGGCGATGAAGGCCCCGATGTTGGGCATCACCATGCCGGCGAGATGGCCGCCCAGGCGCTGGATATGGGCTTTGACGCCGGTTCCGGTGACGGTGGGGGTATACGCAGTGGCCATGAGGGCCTCCTAGTGATCTGCGCGACGTGGGTCAGGCGATGAGCGACCGGCCGAGGTCCGGCCGCGTGTGGATGCGGACGATGTCGCGCCGGATGTCCTCCGGACGCGGCATCCGGCTGGCGGGCAGGCCGACCGCGGCGGCCCCCCATGCCAGCCCTTCGGCGAGCGCCGGAGCCCCCCGTGCCCCGGCGGCCAGGAACCCGGCGAGCAGCGCGTCGCCGGCGCCGACGGTGCTCCGCGGCTCGGCGACCGGCGCCTCGCCGATCGTCACTCCCTCCTCTTCGACCAGCACGGCGCCGTCCGCGCCGAGGCTGGCGAGTACGGTCCGTGCGCCGCGGTCGCGCAACTCCTCCGCGGCCTCGACGACGTCGCCCACGCTGCCGACCGGACGTCCGACGGCCTCGGCCAGCTCCTCGCGGTTGGGTTTGACGAGGACCGGCCCGGCCTCGACGGCGGCCAGGAGCGCCGGGCCGCTCGTGTCCACGGCGACCCGGACACCGGCGGCGGTGAAGAACTCGCACAGGTGGGCGTAGATGCCGGTCGGCACGCCCGGCGGCAGGCTGCCGCAGGTCACGACCCAGCTCGCCCCCTCGATCTCGGCGAGCACCAGGTCGGCGACCGCGTCGAGCTCCTCGCGGGACAGGGGCTCACCCGGCTCGTTCAGCTTCGTGACCACGCCGTCGGGTTCGACGATCGTGACGTTCGAGCGGGTGCGGCCGGCGACCGGCACCGCGCCCAGCGGGATCCCGTCGGTCTGCAACAGGTGGACGAGCTGGTCCCCGTCCGCCCCACCGGAGGTGACCACCGCGACCGTCGGCACGTTGTTCGCCAGCAGCGCGCGGGAGACGTTCACCCCTTTGCCGCCCGGGTCGAGCCGCGCGGAGGTCGTACGGATCACCGCGCCCGTGACCAGGCGGTCCACCTCGATCGTGCGGTCCAGGCTCGGGTTGAGCGTCAGCGTGACGATCACGTGTTGGTTCACCGCCGTTTCATCTGCGTTTCCATGTGTTTACGCCCACATAGATGGCCCCGTCAAGGGGTTGAACCGGACCTTCTGCGCGCGGAATTCGATGGCGGACGAGGCCCTGGGATGGATGAATTGACGGCCTGACGTGCGGGAATGGGACCTTATGAAGGCATCGATCGGGGGATCGTCATGGCCACGTACGTGTACTTGTTCAAGTGGACGGACCTCGGACGCCGGGAGGTGGCGACGCTGCCGGACCGGGTCGCCGAGGTCACCAAGAATCTCGAGGAGATGGGCGGCAAGGTCCTGGGCATCTACCTCACCATGGGGCGCTACGACCAGATCGGCCTCATCGAGGCACCCGGCGACGAGGCCGCCGCCAAATACGCGGTCTTCCTCGCCGGCCGGGGATACGCCGTCTCGGAGACGCTGCGCTGCTTCTCGATGGACGAGGTGCGCAGCCTCATCTAACTCACCTGGCATCTGAGCCCACCCGGCGACCGGAACGCTGTGACGCTCGTGGCCGCCGGGCGGGCGCGAAATGCGCCCTACCAGTCGCCGGGGAGGCGGCCGCCGTACCAGCGCTCGATGAGCTGGCGGGCGATCGAGACCCGGCCCGGAAGCAGGATCTCCCCCGCCTCTGTCGCGGCCTTCAGCTCGTCGCGGGTGTACCAGCGGGCGCTGCGGATCTCCGTCTCGTCGACGCGGAGTTCCTGTCCGGGCTCGGCCGTCGCGAAGAAGCCGAGCATGAGGCTGCGCGGCAGCGGCCAGGGCTGGCTGCCGAGGTACCGGCAGTCGCGTACGGTGACGCCGACCTCCTCGCGCACCTCACGGGCGACCGCCTGCTCGAGCGACTCGCCGGACTCGACGAAGCCGGCGAGGATCGACACGCGGTTCTCCGGCCACCGGAAGCCATTGGCCAGCAGGATCCGCTCGCCGTCGTGCACCAGCATGATCACGGCGGGGTCCGTGCGCGGGAAGTGCTCCGAACCGTCGACCGTGCAGATCCGGGTGTGCCCCGCGGACGCGAGGGTGGTCAGGGCCCCGCAGCGTGGGCAGTGGGTGTGGGTCGCGTGCCAGTTCTGCAGGCCGACGGCCTGGGTGAGCAGCCCGGCGTCCCGGTCGCTGAGCGCGGCCCCCACGCTCCGCAGGTCGGCGGGCTCCGTGCCCTCGACCGCGGGCAGCGCAGCGGACACCGCGAAGTAGGCGACCCCGTCCCCGTCGGCGCCGAGCAGGTAGCGTTCGCCCTCCGGAGCCTCCTCGCGGCTCAGCAGGACGAGGGCGGGGCCGGGCCGGACCAGTGCCCTGCCCCGCTCGACCACCAGGACGCGGGCACGCGGGTCGTCCCAGGCCGCGGCCAGCCATGCGTCGTCGCGACGGCGCTCCCCCATCCGGTCGAGCGTGCCGCGGGAGAGCGCCAGCCAGTCCAGCGCCTCGTGGGTTTCCGTCACGACAGGCCCTCTCTACAGACCGGCGGCGAACTCGTCCCAGAGGTACGCGGCGGCCTCCGCGCCCTTGAGCAGCAGCGGCATCTCGACCTTCTCGTTGGGCGCGTGGATGCGGTCGTCGTCGAGGCCGACGGCCACGAACACCAGCGGGGCCTCCAGGATGTCGGCGAGGTCGGCCTCCGGGCCGCTGCCACCTTCCCGGGTGAACAGCACCTCGGTGCCGAATGCCTTCTCCATGGCCCGCTTGGCCGCCAGCACGCCCGGCGAGTCGATCGGCGAG
This sequence comes from Actinoallomurus sp., assembly GCA_045806665.1. GTDB lineage: Bacteria > Actinomycetota > Actinomycetes > Streptosporangiales > Streptosporangiaceae > Actinoallomurus. The sequence goes on along the minus strand of JBJMIW010000243.1, from coordinate 5,206 downwards.
AAACACGGCCGGACGCCGGGACCGGGGATGCGGACCTCCGCGCGGATGCCGGGCGGGGTGTGCTCGGCGACGTACTTGCGGACGGCATCCTGCACCCGCAGCGGGTCCTGTCCGGCGACGAGCCGGAAGGACAGCTTGGCGTGCGCCTCGCGCGGCACGATCGTCTTGCCGCCCGGACCGGTGTGGCCGCCCCACATCCCGTTGATCTCGGCGGTAGGCCGGGCCCAGATCCGCTCCAGCGTGGTGAAGCCCTCCTCACCCACGGCGGCGCTGCACCCGCCCGCCGTCGCGAGCCACTCCTCCTCGTCGAACGGGAGCTTGGCGAACAGCGCCCGCTCCTCCTCGGTCAGCTCCACGATCCCGTCGTAGAAGCCGTCGAGGGTCACGCGGCCCCGCTCGTCGTGCAGGCCGGCGAGGAGCGCGGTCATGGCGTGCAGGGGGTTCGGCACCGCGCCGCCGAACGAGCCGGAGTGCAGGTCGATCGTCGGGCCGTACAGCGAGACCTCCGCCTCGGTGAGGCCGCGCATACCGGTGCACATCGACGGCACGTCGGCGGACCACATCGAGGTGTCGCTGATGACGATGGCGTCGCAGGCCAGGCGGTCCTTCTTGGCCCGCAGCAGGTCGGCGAAGTGCGGCGAGCCGGACTCCTCCTCGCCTTCGATCAGCATCTTGATGGTGACCGGCGGGGCGGTGCGGCCGCCGGCCGCGAGGTTCGCCTTCAGCCCGAGCGTGTGGAAGAACACCTGGCCCTTGTCGTCGGACGCGCCCCGGGCGATGAGCTGCCCACCCTTCTCGATCGGCGAGAAGGGCGTGGTCTCCCACTCGTCGAGGGGCTCTACCGGCTGCACGTCGTGGTGCCCGTACACGACGACCTCGGGCGCGGCCGGGTCCTCGGCCGGCCACTCGGCGAACACCGCCGGCAGGCCGCCCGTCTCCCAGATCTCCACCGTGGGGAATCCGGTGTCGCGCAGGTGCTCGGCGAGCCATTCGGCGGAGCGCCGCACGTCGTCGCGCCGCTCCGGATCCCCGGAGATCGACGGAATGGCCAGCCACTCCTTCAGCGCGTCGAAGAATCCGCTCGCATTCGCATCGATGTAAGCACGTACGTCCATGAGCAGCTTTCTCGCAGATGAAAGGTCCTCTGGCACTCTAGTCCGGTGACCATCCTCATCGACCGCCCCCTCTGGCCCGCGCGTGGTCGGCTCTGGTCGCACATGGTGAGCGACGCGTCGTACGAGGAGCTGCACGCGTTCGCCGATCGGCTGCGGGTGCCGCGGCGGGCGTTCGACCGGGACCACTACGACGTGCCCGCGGAGGTGTACGACGCGGCGGTCGGCCTGGGTGCGACGCCGGTCGGCTCGCAGGAGCTGGTGGCCCGCCTCACCGCGGCAGGGCTGCGCCGCCGGAAACATGTAGGCGCCGGGCGGAGAACATGAACCCGATCTCGAAGTCGTGTCAGGTCTCGACCTGCGCGAGCAGTCCGGCACCGCACAACGCCGGAACTGCCCGCAGTCCTCCGGGTGTCTCGTTGAGGCTGCGGATGAGCGCCGCCGCTTATCGTGGCCAGTACCGCGGCGGCGACTGGGAGGGGTTGACCAGGTCGTATCGGTGCTTGCTTCCCGGGTTCAGACCCTTGATGTGGACCAGTCGCTGGCTGTCCGCCTCGTCGAGTTCACCGACTATCAGCGGCATGGCGGCGACCACCGCCCCCATCGCCAGGCCCAGCCCTGCCATGCCTCTCTGTCCTTGGCTGAACCGGATGTGGTGCATCCCGGACTTCTTGATGGCATCCGTCTCCGACGGATCCTCCAGTTGACGCGCGTCCCTGGTAAGAAAGGCGCCGAAGCCCTTCTTCGCTGCATCGGGGAGAAGCGCGAGATCCTTCTTTCCCGCCCACTTGATCTCGCTGACGTGCCGCACCTCGTGCTCAGGCATTAGCCACCTGAGCGTTTCCAGCATCTGTACAGGAACGTTCTCGTCGACGAGGATCCGCATCAGGCAGAGCGTGATCCCGCGCCGTAGCTGGCAACGTAGAGGGCGAAGGAGGCCGCGTCACGGGCGGCGTCCGCGGTGACGCCGGGGTAGTAGTCGGCGATCTTCTCCGGAGGGATGCCGTCCTCCACGAGTTCTGCGACGACGTCGAACGGGACCCGGGTACCGGTGATGACCGGCTGTCCGCCCTGGGTCTCGGGGTCGACGCTGACGTGCTGCTTGGGATGCAGAAGGTGCGGGATCACGACACCGGCCCGGGGAGCGAATTCCTGGAGGATGTCGGCCATAGTGGCGATCACTTGCTGTCCGGGGCGCTTGACGAGGTCGGTGGCGTGGTCGTCGTCGCCCACGAGGACGATCGAGTCGCCGTCGGCGACCAGGGAGTAGCTGGACAGGTGGTCAACCTCACCGATCTTCTTCAGGTGGGCCAGAGCCTTGCGAATCTTCTGGAGTGACACGTCCTGGCGCAGGTGCGCGAACGCACGCAGCGCCAGCACATCACGGAATGAGTACAGGGCCGGCTTCGCTGCCAGCTCGGGACGCAGGATGGGCCCGTTGCCGCGGTCCTGCCGCCATGTACGCAGTTGCCCGACTGTTGCTCCGGAGAGAGCGGCAGCCATACGGGTCGAGTACGCCATGATCCACTCCCTCCCGTACCGGTTACGTCTTCCTCCATGCCAGCATCCCAGTTCTGCGCCTGTGAACGCTACAGGATGGCGGCCGGAGAGGGCTGGAACCGCCCTCTGCGCGACGCATAGAACACGAGAGCGTGCACTGGTGGCCACAAAGTACCGGCCAGGCCGTCAACGGTTCAGACGCGGCCCAGCAGCATGAGTTCCGTCCGCAGGTTGTGCCGGGCGGCGGTCTCCCATCGCTCGCGGCCCGGCGTCGTACGGAACAGGGCCGGGGCGTCGAGCAGGGCGCGCAGCACGTCGGCGCGGCCGTGCCGGAACGCCTCGTCCGGGACCGCGGCGTACTCCTCGCGGACGGCGGCGGCGTACGCGGCGTAACGCTCCGGGTCGGCGGCCAGGATGGCCAGGTCCGCGTCGCCCAGGACGGCGCCGTTGCGGTCGCCGGGCTCCGGGTCGTGGGCCGCGGTCATCCGGACGAGCCGGGCGACCTCCGCGACCGTCTCGGGCGGCAGGTCGGTGTCGGCGAGCATCCGCTCGGCGAGGACGGCGCTGCGCTCCTCGTTGTCGGTGCGCAGCGGCTGGTACACCGCGTCGTGGAACCACGCCGCGAGGCGCACCGCGTCGGCGTCGTCGGCCTCCCCGGCCAGCTCGTCGACCCGGTCGAGGACCTCGGCGAGGTGCTGGGCGTCGTGGTAGCGGCGGTGCGGCTCCTCGTAGCGGCGGATGAGCTCGGCGCCGAGGACGTCCGGGCCGGGCCACCGGGCGAGCAGGCTCATCACACGGCCCTCGCGGTCCAGCGCCCACCGGACCTGTCGATGGTGATGGGGTGGTCGAAGCAGGCGGTGATCCGCTCGGTGGTCAGCACGTCGTCGGCAGCACCGGAGGCCAGGACCTTCCCCTGCCGCAGCAGGATCGCGTGGGTAGTGCTGGCGGGCAGCTCCTCCAGGTGGTGCGTGACGAGCACGCTGGTCAGCGAGGGCTGGGCGCGGCGGAGCTGGTCGATGGCGGTGAGCAGCTGCTCGCGGGCGGCGACGTCCAGGCCGGTGGCCGGCTCATCGAGCAGGAGCAGGCGCGGCCGGGGCACGAGGGCGCGGGCGATCAGGGTGCGCCCGCGTTCGCCGTGCGAGAGGGTCGGCCAGCGGGCGTCGCGACGGTGACCGAGTCCGAGCAGCTCGATCAGCTCCTCGGCGTGGTCAAGCTGTTCCGGCGCGGGCTTCCAGTGCGGGACCAGCTCGATCGAGCCGGTCGCGCCGGTGAGCACGACCTCCTGAACCGTGCGGCCGGACCGCAGCGGGTGATGGGGGTTGACGTGGCCGATCCAGGCGCGCAGTTCGCGGACGTCGACCCGGCCGAGCCGGTGACCGAGGATCTCCACCTGCCCGCTCGTCGGATGCTGGTACGCGCCGACGAGGCTGAGCAGCGTGGACTTGCCGGCGCCGTTGGCGCCCAGCAGCGCCCAGTGCTCGCCCTCATGGACGGTGAGTGACACGTCGTCCAGCAACGCTCGGCGATCCCGGACGAAGCGCACGTCTTCCACACGCAGCACAGGAGTCATCGACAGCGAGCGTACGGCACGCCGCCCGGCACGCGTGGGCGAGCCTGTTGCTTCCGCGGCCGACACGCCTGGGCACGGCTGTTGCGTCCGGCGGCCGCCCGCGCCACTATGGTCACTCGTCGACTTAGGTAAGCCTAACCTGACCCTTCGGGAGACTCGTGCGGCTCTACATCGTGGCCGGCAAGGAGACCGACTCCGTCACCCACGGTTTCCTGCCCGCGGCCGCCTCGCTCGGACTCGACGTGACACTGCTGACCGACCGGTCGTGGGCCCGGGAGACGGTCCAGTGCGACGTCACCGACTTCCGGGCGATCATCGACGCGGTCTCCCGGCACGAGGCCCCCGCGGCCGTCTTCTCGAACAGCGACCACCTGCAGGCGCCCACCGCCCTGGCCGCCGCGTACTTCGGGCTGCCGGGCAAGGACTGGCGGGCCGCGCTGCGGACCAAGAACAAGGCGCTGATGCGCCGGTCGCTGGGCGGTGTCTACGCCGTCGAACTGCTGCCGGGCCAGGAGTCCCCCGCCCTGGCGGCCGCGCCCTACCCCCTCGTCGTCAAGCCGCGCGAGGGCGTCGCGAGCGAGGACGTCTTCCTCGTACGGGACGCGGCCGAACTCGCCGCGCGCTGCCGCGAGATCTGGCTGCGGCGGCCGGGCGCCCTCATCGCCGAGGAGTACCTCCCCGGCGACCTGCACACCCTCGAAACCCTGAACGGCCGCGTCATCGGCTCGTTCCGCACGACGCTGTCCCCGCCACCGCACTTCGTCGAGGAGCGCCTCGACTGGGCGCCCCCGCCCTGCGCGGACCAGGTCCTCGACGCGCTCCGGCAGCTGGGGGTGGAGTTCGGCGCCTGCCACACCGAGTACGTCGTGCACCGGGGCCGGGCACGGATCGTCGAGGTGAACTACCGGATCATCGGCGACCACTGCGACTTCCTCCTGTCCGATCTGCTCGGCTACGACGTCCACGAAGCCGTGCTCCGCGCCCATCTCGGCGAGACGCCCCCGCACAGCCCGGGCCCCGAATC
>JBJMIW010000242.1:0-10247 GCA_045806665.1 Actinoallomurus sp. | reverse complement strand
GGAGGTCGCCGACGGAACCCGCCCCTTCGATGAGGGCTTGCGCGCCGAGGCGGGTCGCCTCGTCGAGGAGGCGCAACGAGACGCCGAGCGTCGCTACGTGTCCGACGTCCTGCGTGAGGCGTTCGGCGCGTTGGGTTACGACGTCGGCGAGGGCTTCGAGACGCTCACCGCTCAGGACGGGGAAGCGGTGCTGACGCGAGGCGACTGGCCGCAGCACGCGGTGAAGGTCCGCGTCGACGATGCGCGGCGGGTCCGCATGGCGTTGCTGCGCACCGAACCCGCGGACAGCGACGAGCAGCGCCGCCTCGACGTCGAGCGGGAGGAGCAGTGGTGCGCCTCCTTCGACGCGGCGAGAGAACGCCTGGCCGAGGCGGGCGTCCACGCCGACGTACGCTGGCGCGTCGAGCCGGGTACGCAGCGGCTACCGGTCGCACAGCGACAGCGGTCAGGCCGACGGCAGAACGAACGCCGCCGCGAACTCGGTACGTGAATCCGGTACCGGGTGTCACCCGGTACCCGTCGTACGTCGCCGCCGCGGCGGACCGACCGCGATCGCGGGATCAGGCCTGGCCGCGCTTGGCGCGGGCCCGGGCGCGCTCGCGTTCCTTCGAGTCCAGGATGACCTTACGAAGGCGGATCGCGCTGGGGGTCAGCTCGACGCACTCGTCGTCGGCGACGAACTCCAGTGCGGCCTCAAGGCTCAGAACGCGCGGCGGGGTGAGCCGCTCGAACGTCTCCGCCGTCGAGGACCGGATGTTCGTCTTCTGCTTCTCCTTGGTGATGTTCACGTCCATGTCGTCGGCGCGGGAGTTCTCACCGACGATCATGCCTTCGTACACCTCGGCGCCGGGCTCCACGAAGAGTGAGCCGCGCTCCTGCAGGTTGAACATGGCGTACGCGGTGGCGGCGCCGGTACGGTCGGAGACGAGCGAGCCGGTCGGCCGGGTGCGCAGCTCACCGAACCACGGCTCGTACCCCTCGAACACCTGGTGCGCGATGCCGGTGCCGCGCGTCTCGGTGAGGAACTCGGTGCGGAACCCGATCAGGCCGCGGGCCGGGACGATGAACTCCATCCGGATCCAGCCGGTGCCGTGGTTGGTCATCTGCTCCATGCGTCCCTTGCGGACGGCGAGCAGCTGGGTGATCGCCCCCAGGTACTCCTCAGGAGCATCGACCGTGAGGCGCTCGACGGGCTCGTGGAGCTTCCCGTCGATCTCCTTGGTGACGACGCGGGGCTTGCCGATCATCAGCTCGTAGCCCTCCCGGCGCATGGTCTCGACGAGGATGGCCAGCGCCAGCTCGCCACGCCCCTGGACCTCCCAGGCGTCCGGACGCTCGGTCGGCAGCACGCGGATGGAGACGTTGCCCACCAGCTCACGGTCGAGCCGGTCCTTGACCAGCCGCGCGGTGACCTTGGTCCCCTTGTCGCGGCCGGCCAGCGGGCCGGTGTTCACCGCGAGGGTCATCGAGATCGCCGGCTCGTCCACGGTGATCAGCGGAAGCGGCTGCGGGTCGTCCGGGTCGGCGAGCGTGTCACCGATCATGATGTCCGGGATCCCGGCGATGGCGATGATGTCGCCCGGACCCGCCTGCTCGGCAGCCTTGCGCTCCAGGGCGTCCGTCATCAGCAGCTCGGTGATCTTCACCCGATCGACGGTGCCGTCGTGCTTGCACCAGGCGACCTGCTGCCCCTTCTTGATCACCCCGGAGTGCACGCGGCACAGCGCGATACGACCGAGGTAGGAGCTGGCGTCAAGGTTGGTGACGTGCGCCTGCAGCGGCGTGTTCGGGTCGTACGACGGGGCGGGGATCGTCTCCCGGATGACCTCGAAGAGCGGTTCGAGGTCCTCGGCGTCCGGCAGGCCGCCGTCCTCCGGCTTGTTGAGGCTGGCCCGTCCGGCCCTGGCCGAGGCGTACACGATCGGGAAGTCGATCTGGTCCTCGGCGGCGTCGAGGTCCATGAACAGCTCGTACGTCTCGTCGACCACCTCGGCGATCCGCGCGTCCGGCCGGTCCACCTTGTTGACCACGAGGATGACCGGCAGCTTGGCGGCCAGGGCCTTGCGAAGGACGAACCGGGTCTGCGGCAGCGGCCCCTCGGAGGCATCGACGAGAAGGACCACGCCGTCGACCATCGACAGGCCCCGCTCGACCTCGCCACCGAAGTCGGCGTGGCCGGGAGTGTCGATGATGTTGATCGTCATGCCACCGTGCCGGACGGCGGTGTTCTTCGCGAGAATGGTGATGCCCTTCTCGCGCTCGAGGTCGTTCGAGTCCATGACCCGCTCGTCGACGTCCTGGTTCTCACGGAACGCGCCGGACTGCCAGAGCATGGCGTCAACGAGCGTTGTCTTGCCGTGGTCGACGTGGGCGACGATGGCGACGTTACGGAGGTCGTCCCGGGTGGCGATGGGCATACGTGCGGGTCTCGCTTCGTGGTGTGGGATTCGCCGCGGGATCCACGCGGCAGCCCTCATTCTACTTGGCCCCTGAGGACACCGATCGCGCCGCCGCACCCGCCGACCGCCGGCGGCGAATCGGTCCCGAGAACCACCCGTCTTCGTGGCAACCGAACACCGCGGCCCGGCGTCGAATCTTGGGCGGGACGTCTCGATCCTGGCCGGAGCATTCAACGAGGCGTCCCGTCCGATTCTTGCGGCTCTGGCGACGGCACCCCATGATGTGCCCTCGATGGCATCAAGGAGCGCACATTGAGCCACTGGGGACTGCCGGGGTACACGGAGCTGCACGAACTCGGCTCAGGTGGCTTCGGGCGCGTCGTGCTGGCACGTCATGAGGCGTCCGGCGGCATCGTCGCCATCAAGTACCTGTCCACCCGGCGGCTCGGCGGAGACGCCTTCCGGACCGCGTTCCGGGAGGAGGCCCGCGTCCTGGCGATCCTCGACAGCCCGTACATCACCCGTCTGTACGAGTACGTCGAGGAAGGCGACCGCGCGGCGATCGTGATGGAGGCCGTCGAGGGCGCCTCCCTCCGGGCGGTCCTGGATGAACACGGCCCAGCGGGTCCGGAGGCGGCGCTGGCCGTGCTCAGGGGGTCTTTGCTCGGGCTCGCCGCCGCGCATGCCGCCTCAGTCGTCCATCGCGACTACAAGCCCGCGAACGTCCTGATCCAGCAGGACGGCCAGAGCAAGGTCGCCGACTTCGGCATCGCGATCCGGTCGGGAGAGTCCAGCGCGCCCGTCGGCACGCCGGCGTACATGGCACCGGAGCAGTGGGAGGGCCAACGGGCCGGCCCCGCCACAGATGTCTATGCGGCGACCTGTGTGTTCTTCGAATGCGTGACCGGCCACCGGCCGTACGACGGAGGTCAGGCCGCCCTGCGGCGCGCGCACCTGAGCGCGCCTATTCCGCTGGAAGAGCTATCCGAGCCGGTGCGGTCGCTTGTCGAGCGCGGAATGGCGAAGGATCCGGCCGATCGGCCACCCGGCGCCCTGGCCTTCGTGGCCCAACTCGAGGAGGCCGCCAGGGCGGCCTACGGCCCGGACTGGGAACGCAACAGCTGGAAGCGTCTTGCCGAGGCGGTTGTAGGCCTGGCCGCGTTGGCGCCCGTAGCCCTGCTGCTCGGTGCGGCGCCGGGCGGCGGCGGTGCCGGAGCGGCCGGGGCGGGAGCCGGCGGCACGACAGGCGCGGGCGGGGCGACCATCGGCGTTCCAAGCGGCTCCACCGGTCATGCGGTCGGCAGAAAACTGCTCGGCAAGGCCGGCGTCAAGGTCGGTGTCGGCGCCGCCGGTGCGATCGCCGTGGGCGTCATCGGTACCGTCGCGGTGCTGCATCCAGGAAAGGGACACCAGAGACACCCCGCGCCGGTGGCCGCGCAGAAGCCGTTCACCATCTCCTACGGCTCGTCGAACCGGACGTTCGCGCGCCCCGCGCTGACCGTCCAAGGTAGATACGTCCAGATCAGTGGCCTGCGTAACCCGGCGATCGAGCAGGCGGTCAACCAGGCTCTGCGGCTGCCCCTGGATCAGCAGGTACGGCGATACGAGACCGCCCGCCAGTCGGGCGGCTCGGCGTCGGGGCGTCCGCAGGTGAGCACCGAGATCGCGCTGGGTCTGCGCGGGCCTCGACTGGTTTCGGCGCGATACCGGTTCATCCCCCGCCAGGCACCGCTCACCGCGTTCGACTGGGGAGGCACGCGGGCGGTGACCGTGGACCTGGGCACCGGCCGGCGGCTGAGGGCGCGCGACATCCTCCGCGATGCCGTCTTCACCCGGTCCGGCCTGAAGAATCTCGAGCGGCGGGTCGGCGACGCGGCCCCCGGCGGGGCGCTGTGCGGCGGCGAGCAGAAGATCGACCCGATGGCCCTGAGCTCGTCTGCGATCGACACAGATGACAAGGAGAAGCGGGCGCTCGACCTGATGCCGACGGCGGAGGGGATCGAGTTCGACGTGGTGCCGCCGCTGTTGGGTTACGTCTGGGCGTGTGCCGAGACCCAGGTCACGGTCCCGTACGACCGGATCTCCGACCTCGTCCGTCCTGAGATCCTCGCGTTCGTCCAGGCGTCCGCGACCACGCCCGGACCATCGCCGTCATGACTCCGCGCTCAGGTGCCGCTCGACGGTTGCCACCTTGCTCGTCAGCGCGTCCGTGACTCCCTCGCGGACGTCGGCCTTGAGGACGAGGCTGACCCTCGGGCTGTGGGCGGCGACCGCATCGACCGCACGCTTGACGACGTCCATCACCTCGTCCCACTCGCCCTCAACGGTCGTGAACATGGCGTCCGTGCGGTTGGGCAGCCCGCTCTCTCGGACCACGCGGACGGCTTCGGCGACATGCTCCCCGACGGACTCGCCGACGCCCAACGGCGTGATCGAGAAAGCAATGATCATCAGGACTCCTTCAGTCGCTCCCGCACGGCTTCGACGACGGGCAGGTCGGCCGGCAACCAGGCGACGTCGAACAGTTCGGACTCGGTCAGCCAGCGCAGCGCGGCGTGCTCGCGTGCCTCCGGCTCACCGTCCACGATCGCGGCGGTCCAGACCCGCATCACCAATCCATTGTGCAGCGGGCAGTCCTCCCCGACGCGACTGCCCACGGCGACCTCGATCCCGAGTTCCTCGCGGCATTCGCGAACGAGTGCCTCCTGCTCGGTCTCGCCGGCCTCAACCTTGCCGCCGGGGAACTCCCAGCCGCCGGCCAGTTCCGGCGGGTCGGCCCGCTGTGCCGCCAGGATCCGTCCCCTGTCGATGATCGCCGCCCCCACCACGAGGGGTGGTACCGGCCTGCCAAGGCGCACTTAGAGCCTCTTCGTCGGACCGTTGTGCCCGTTGTGCGCCGTCGGACGGGTGAAGCCGACGGCACCACCGGGATAGGTCTTATAGTTCTGCAGTTTGACCACGTCGCCGGTGTGTGGCGCGACGATCATGATTCCCTTCTGCGGGTTGTAGACCATACCCACGTGACCGGGACCGGTGTGCCCTGGCTTGTAGTCGAAGAAGACAAGGTCGCCCGGTTGTTCCTGCCCCCTCGGGACCGAGGCTCCCCACCAGTACTGAGAGTCGGACAGCCGCGGGATGGTCACACCCGCGGTCTTGTAGGCGGTCATCGTCAGGCCGGAGCAGTCGAAGCTGTTCGGTCCGGTGGCGCCGTAGACGTACGGCTTGTCCAACTGCGCCTTGGCGAACGCGATGACCCTCGCGACGACCGCGTTCGGAGCGGCGGGCGCTCCGTTCATGTCCACGCAGGCCGGGCCGTTCGCCTGGACGACGTCGAAGCTTCCCGAAGCGTACTTCTTCGCCCAGGACAGCACGTTGTCGACGTAGGACACAAGGTGGTTGTACGCGAAGATGGCATCGCGCATCCGCTGCGGCGCACCACTGTGCTTCAGGTAGCGAGCGGCGGCGGGAATGGCGTCCGCAGGGTCGTATCGGTCCTTCTTACCATCGCCGTTACCGTCCACCCCATAGATGGCCCAGGTACCGGGAATGAACTGCATCGGCCCGCCGGCGTGCGCGTAATTCTCGCCGCTGAGCACGCCAGGGGCCTTCAGTTGACCGTGGTGGGTCTCCACGTATCCGATACCCGCCAGCACGTTCCAGGGGATGCCGTACTGCTGGCCGGCCTTCTTGTATAGCGCCAGATAGTTCGACGGAATACCGCTGGCATCGCCGGATTGCTGGGGCTGTGACGCCGCCCCGGACGTATCGGTGCAGTTGCCGCCGCCCGTGGCGTTCTCAAAGAAGTGATTCGCTCCGAAGAACAGCGGAATGGACACCAGGCTCATGAAGAACAGCGCCGCGGCGCCTCCGGCGATGATGATCGGCAGACGGACCGCGCCTTGGTCCGACCGTGTGAAATGAAGAAGAGAGATAATCTGACGGCCGTCGTTCCGTCCCCCCAAGCCGACGCCGAGCCGCGGGTGCCGGCGAAGCTTCATCTCTTTCCCTTCACTTGTCACCAACGTTGGCCGGTTGGAAGGCGTAGACCACCCAGCCTCCGCCGGACCTCGTCACCGTGATGGCGTACTGCTGGCTGGTGTCGCTGGACCTTCCTCCCTTGCTGATGTGCTGGGTGCCGGTGACCAGAAAGATGAACTGGTCCTTCTGCATGTCCCGGAGAGCGTCCAGATGCGCATCGGAGGTCGAGACCTCCTGATCCTGCTTTCGCTGATCGACAAGACCTGCCGCCGACGAGTCTCGCTGCAGCTGGGTCGCGAGATCAGCAGTCACGATGCCCTGCATCCGCCCGACATAGGCGCTCGGCTGTTCGTCATAGCGGTAGGTGCCGTAGGCGATGGTGAAGCGACGGGCGAGATCCGCTGCCGCACTGAAATCCTTCTGCGTGAACGGCAGGAGCGAATAGATGTCGTACGTACCGCCGCTCGGTGGAGGGCCGGTCAATCCGGGAGCGGTGAACGACGGCACGGACGGCGACGGAGAGGGGGCCGCTCCTCGCTGAGCCGAACTCTTGTGCCGGCCGCCGCCGGTGCCGACGGTCAGGATCACCCCTGCCGCGGCCAGGAGCACCACCAGCGCGGCGAACAGGAACTTCCGCTGGCGATCGGTCAGGTCCATCGGCCCCTCACTGTTCGTCACCGTCCTCGCGATTTACCGGACGCAGCCAGAACGGCATCGCCGGGCCGTCGTCCCGGGACTTGCCGGACCACAGCGGCGGCGGCGCCTTGCCCTCCGAACGGGCCTCGTCGCGCCGCCTGGCCGTGGACGCGGAGTCGGGCCTCGCGCCCGATGTCCCTCCGCGCGCCGGAGGAGTCTTCGGTGCTCCATTCGAGCCCCCGGAGTCAGGGCGCGGAGTCGTACGACCGCCCGCCCCTCCGCCGAACCAGCTCCGGCCACCACCGGCACCGCCCGCCGCGGCGCCGCCCTTCTCACCGCCGCCGACCCGGCCGCGGCCTCCGCTCTCGCCGCCGCCCGTCGGTGGACGCGGCGGTGTGCGGCTGCCGGATCCCTGGCCGGCGCCGGTCTTTCCGGCAGCGCCCCAGCTGGGAGCGGTGGGCGCGGAAGGCGGACGCGAACCGCCTCCGGCGGCACTCGGCCGACGTTTGTCGCGGGATGGGGAATCCAGAGGCGGCCGAGGAGCCGGTGGGCGGGCTGCTCCCACGGATCCGGACGGACGAGAACCCCACAGGCCGCCGCTGGGCCTTGCGGCGGGCGCCGCCGCCTGCGCGCGAGGGGACAGGTTCAGCGGAGGAGCGCTGCCTCTCGCCGCGCCCGTAGCCTGGACGGCGCGTCCACGCCGGTCGGATGCGCCGACCACCTCGCGGCCGGCCGTGTCGAAGTCGGTGGACTCGTCGCCTCTGAGGCTCGGGGCGCCGGCCAGGGTGCCGGAGTCGCGTTTGCCCCAGCGACCGAGGCGGTACCCCGCGGCACCGGGGACGGCCGCGGTCGCGATCGCGGTGGTCCGCTTCCGCGTCTCCCGGATCGCCTCTTCGACGTGCTGTTCACCCTTGCGGGAGCCGACGGCCGAGTAGCCGACCGCGGCGAACAGGTGCTGGAACGGCTTCCGGTAGACGAAGGCCGCCAGGGTCACGAGGGAGATCAGCAGGATCTGCAGGCCCCAGGGCAGGCTCTCGGCCATGACCAGCCCGTAGCACCACAGCAGGAGGGCGAGCACCCCGATGAGGGCCGCCTGCTTCAGCAAGGTGGACAGGAGAAGCTCGAACCAGCGGACCGCGATCACCCGGCCGATCCCGGGATGGATGCCGATCCCCAGGAAGATCGGTCCCGCGACGAGCAGCAGCAGGAACGAGATCTTCAAGATGATCAGCATGACCGAGACGATGAGGACCAGCAACCCGGCGACCAGAGCCGCGAGCAGGGCTCCGAAGCCCACCGCGAGGCGCGACTGCCAGTCCTTCCCCTGGAAGAGGGAATAGGTCCCAGGATAATCATCTTTAACGGTCTTGGTGACGGCCTTGTAGGAATCGGCCTTCTTCCCAAGATCCGGTTTCTTACCGTTGGCCGTCTCAGTCAGGTCGACGGCCTGAGAGGCCAGAAGCGTCGCCGCATTATCCTGGACGATCTTGCTGTTCGGGTCGTCAGTGCCGAATTCGCCCATCAGCCACGGTTTGCAGACCAGAGTGACCCATAGCCCGTTGGCATTGCGGGTCACCGCGTCGTTCTGCACTGGTTGCGGCGCCTTCCCCTTCTGCGGAATGCATGCCGTGCCGTTCGCATCGCTCTGCGGAAGAGCCGCGTTGAAGGCCGCGGTCGCCCCGTTAGAGACCTTTGTCCCGAGCGTGGTGAAGTCGCCGGGTCGCCCGATCAACCAGATCAGAGCGACCATCGCCAGGACCATCCAGATGGTGCCTTCCGCGACGCGGCTGGCCCGCCTGCGGATCAATCCCCACCAGGCCAGCCACAGAGCGCCGAGGATGACCACCCATGACCAGTATTTGGCCCCGAAGGTGTTCCCCATTCCCCGGATGACGCCGTCGACCGTCTTCTTCAGCCATCCGAGAAGCGACTCGGACGCCGCCGCCTGGTAGATCGTGATGGTCGTCCGATCGATCGCCTGCGCGAAGACGAAGACGGTGTTGGCGATGTTGTTGCCGATCATGGCCGGCATGTCGGAACAGCCCATGTCGACCGCGTGCCATGACTGTCCGCGTGTTCCGTACCGGTCGTAGTAGGTGAGCTGCTCCGGCGCCGCCTTCTTCATCTGGTCGCTCGGATAGTTCGGCGGCTTGACCATGCCGTCGATGCCCGACCCGTACTGCTCCGGAGCGGGGTGGTCAGCGGGGGCACAGGCGTCACTCGGGTTGGGGCCGATTGGATCGGCGCCCGCCATGCCCATAGGGCTGAGGATGAAGACCGCCATCAGGAGGAGGATCAGAAGCGACCGGCGCTTCCGCCGGGGCCTGGCCTTCGCCGCGGTTCGTCGGCGGCGGCGGACGCCTGACACCCTCATCGGGGGACCTCCTGGGTGACCTCTGTCGCGGGGTCGCGGGGGGCGGTGGAGGGACGGGATGGTCGCTCGATCCCACTATGCGCGTCCGACGCCTCGTCCGCACTGATTTCGCCGGGCTTGGAGCGTGTCGGGTTGGTGTCGAGCCAGCGGAGGAGTTCCTCGGAGACGAGGTCCACGCCGATCCGGCCGGCCCTGCCGTCGAGGTCCCGGAAGATGCACTCGCCGTTGCCGAGATTACGCAGCACGGCGCGGTGGTCGTCGGAGTTCTCGACGCCGAGGAGTGCCATGACGTTGCCGACCTCGTTGCGCTCGGTCGAGCGGAACGAGTAGACGGACGAGAGGCAGTTCGTCACCTGTTCGTTGAGGAGGTCGCCGGCGTTCTGCGAGACCAGGATGAGGGCGGTGTTCCGGGAGCGGCCCATCCGGGAGACCTCGGGGATCAGCTTGGCGCCCTCGGGCGTCTGGGTGATCGCCCATGCCTCGTCGAGGAAGATGGCCTTCGGGAGGTGGCGGTCGAGGCCGTGCATGAGGCGTCGGGCGAACTGCGACACGAGGTACATCAGGGCGACCGACAGCCGCTGCTCGTACGAGTAGTCCTCGCGGCTGATGGCGACGTCCGGCAGGGTGAGGCCGCCGAGTGTGAAGACCGTCGTCCAGCCGGCCGTATCGATCCGCTCGCCGCCGGACGGGTCGAAGCACAGCCGGGCGAGGCGCATCTCCGACATGGAGCGCAGCACCGCGCCGAGGTTCTTCGACGCCGGATCCTCCGACGCGTCAAGGTAGTCGACGACCTTGCCGAGGGAGGGTTGCGGCTGGTTGGCGACCGCTCCGACCGCCTGGATCATGGCGGACTCGCGTTC
>JBJMIW010000241.1:0-5258 GCA_045806665.1 Actinoallomurus sp. | reverse complement strand
TGAGAGCGATCGGCGTAAGGACTGGGTGGAGCAGACCTCCACCCGCCTGGCCCGCCGTTACGACCTCATCCGGGTCGAGGATTTGAAGATCAAGAACATGGTCCGGTCCGCGTGCGGCACCATCGCCGCGCCCGGAAAGAACGTGCGGGCCAAGGCCGGCCTCAACCGCTCCATCCACGCCGCCGGCTGGGGCCTCCTGGTCACCCGCCTGGAGGACAAGGCGCCCGGCCGGGTGGAGAAGATCAACCCCGCGTACACCTCCCAGATCTGTCACGCCTGTGGGCACCGCGCAGCGGAGAACCGTGAGAGCCAAGCGGTCTTCCGTTGTCGCGCCTGCGGGCATACCGATCACGCGGATGTGAACGCGGCCAAGAACATCGCGGCAGGACGTGCCGTGACAGCGCGGGGAGCCCTCCAGCCACCGGGCGGGGCCGTGAACCGCGAACCTCAACCTGTTCTCACCTCCGGGTAAAGACCGGGTTGGAATCCCCCGCCTCACCAGGCGAGGGAGGACGTCAACATCCCCTCCAGAAGATTCTTCGTCCATTAAATCTTGTGCTCGGTCGCCGTCGATGGTCTCCGGGCACTGCAGCAATCCTTCGAAGATCATCGGTCACACAAAGCGACGGCAAAAATCTCTCGCCGAGCGGAACCGGGTCAACGGAGGCGGTCGAGGAGCCAGCCGGGGCCGACGACCGAGGCGCCGGCCGCTGTGGCGCGGCGTCGCAACTCGCGGTCGGCGGTGACGACGGTGCGGTTCTCGCCCGCCTCGGGTGCGGCCAGTCGGGCGATCGTGTCGTCGCCGCTGCCCGAGGCCTCGACGACGCGTACGCCGGGCACGCTGGGCACGCCCCGGGCGGCGCCTTCGGTGACCAGGATGACCTCCGGATGAGCGGTGCCGGGGCCCGCTCCCGGCAGTCCCTCCACCTCACCGAGGTCGGCGAGCCGGTCGCGCAGCCGCTCGGCCGCACCGGCCCGGTCGTGCCACCAGCCGTCGGGCGTGGCGCCCACGACATTGGCCCCGTCGACGATCAGAACCGGCCTCTGGGTCGCCTGGCCCAAGCGCTGCTCCGTCATAGGGCCACCATGCCCTACCGCGCCGGGCCCAAGCGGCGGTGTTTGACTTAGCGGCCCTCCAGGAGCATTCAGGCAAGGAGGTCGAGGAGCCAACTCGGGTCGGTGGCCGTCGCGCGCGCCGCCCCGGCGCGGCGGCGCAGCGCCGGGTCGTCGGTGACGACGACGCGGTGCTCGTCCGATGTTCGCGGCGCGGCGAGCCGCGCGAATCCCTCCGCGCCGCCCCGCACGGCGACGACCCGTACGCCGTTCCCGGCCGCCCCCTCCGCAGGCGGGGCGGCATCCTCGGCGGCGAGGATGATCTCGGGATAGGACAGGTCGGCGACGGTCCCGGGGAGGTTCTCGACGGGGCCGAGCGCGGCGAGCCGGTCGCGGAGCCGAGCGAGGTCGGCGATCGGCCGGCCTCCGTCCAGGGCTGCGGCATCGACGACGAGGACCGGTCGGACGAGTGCCGCGCGGAGCCGGGACCAGCCGTCGGCGAACGCCGGGAACAGCTTCATGCCGGGGACCTCGTCGACGTGCACCCAGGCGACGGCCGCGGTCTCAAACGAGGCCCGGCGGACGTCGGGCCGCTCGGCGACCGACGCGATCACCGTTTCGTACGACCAGCCGCCGTGGTGCTCGCCGATCAGCCCGTGCACCCGGACGACCGACGGGTCCAGGGTGCTCTCCTCGCCGGCCTCGCGGAGGGCGCCGGTGATCGCGTCCTCGTGGCTGTGCCGTGCGCCGCCGAGGATGCCCCAGGTGCCGCCGCCGATCGACACCAGGGCGCGCTTCTGCAGGAGCACGTGCGGCTCGGGAGACAGGTGGTAGAGGAGCAGACCGGCCGCGCCGTGGCGCCCCCAGTGCCGATGGCCCGCGTCACAGTTCGCCCAGCCGTCCCCGTCACCCATACCAGTGAGGGTAACGGGCCGGTCGGGACGGCATCCCGCGAAAACCGCCTCCGGCGGATGGGAGATGTCCGGTGACACCGGCCCCCTGATGACCGCCCTCGACAGCGGCCTGCGCTGAGCCGTACGGGCCGGCGCTCTCGGCCGTGGAGCGCCGGCCCCACCGGCTACCCACTCCTTGCGCGGATGACCGGACGCTCGTCCCGCCCTGTGCGCACGCGGCATAGGGTTGGGCTCATGGTGGATGCCGGAGCAGTGGTCGACCTGCTGAAGGACGCGCGCGAGCGGCGTACCGCGCCGTTGATCCTCGAACTGGACCTGACCGACGGGATCGTCGAAGGGCCGCCCGCCGACCCGTTGTCCGCGGTCCTCTCGATGCGCCGGGCACACCTGCGTGACGTGCTGGAGGGCCTGCGTAAGGGTCGTTCGGACCCCCGGGTGAAGGCGCTCATCGTACGGATCGGCGGCAACCGGATCGGCCTGGCCGTGGCGCAGGAACTGCGGGCGGCCGTCCAGGCGTTCCGCGACGCGGGGAAGCTGACGGTCGCCTGGGCCGAGTCTTTTGGAGAGACCGGCCGCGGCACGGTCCCCTACTACCTGGCGACCGCGTTCGAGCGGATCTACCTGCAGCCGTCCGGGGACCTGGCGCTGACCGGCGTCGCGCTCGAAGAGCCCTTCTTCAACGAGGCGCTGGAGAAGGCCGGGATCACCCCGCGTTTCGCCAAGCGGCACGAGTACAAGACGGCCGCGAACACCTTCATGGAGCGCTCGTACACCCCCGAGCACCGGGAGATGTCCGATCGCATCGTCTCCTCCGTCGGCGAGCAGGTCGTCGCGGGAGTGGCCGCCGGGCGCGGCCTGCCGGAGGAGCGTGTCCGCGAGCTGATCGACCGGGCGCCGCTGCTGGGCGCCGAGGCCCTCGAGGCCGGGCTGGTCGACCGGCTGGCGTACCGGGACGAGGTGTACGCCGAGGTCCGCGCGGCGGCCGGCGGCTCCGGCGGAGAGGTCCGGCTACGCTACGTAGCCCGGTACAACCGGGGCCAGGGCATGACGAAGCGGATCCCGCGCCCGCAGCAGGACGTCGTCGCGCTCATCCAGGGGCAGGGTCCGATCCGGCTGGGCCGCAGCGGCCGCAGCCTCCTGCCCGGGCAGAGCGCGTCGATCGGCTCGGACACCATCGCGGCGGCGTTCCGCGCGGCGGCCGGGGACGACAAGGTCAAGGCGATCGTCTTCCGGGTCGACAGCCCCGGCGGCTCGTACGTCGCCTCGGACACCATCTGGCGTGAGGTGATCCTCGCCCGCGAGGCCGGCAAGCCCGTCATCGTGTCGATGGGCAACGTCGCCGCCTCCGGCGGGTACTTCGTCGCGGCTCCCGCCGACACGATCGTGGCGCAGCCGGGCACCCTGACCGGGTCGATCGGGGTCGTCTTCGGCAAGCCCGTCGTCGGCGACCTGCTCGGCCGGCTCGGCATCGGGGTCGGCAGCGTCGAGCACGGCGCGCACGCCCGGATGTACGCGCCGACGCGCGACTTCACCGAGGAGGAATGGGTACGGGTCAACACGTTCCTCGACCGGATCTACGACGACTTCGTCGGCAAGGTGGCCGAGGGCCGGTCGCTGTCCCGCGAGCGCGTGCACGAGCTGGCCCGGGGCCGCGTGTGGACCGGCGCCGACGCCCACGAACGCGGCCTGGTCGACGAGCTGGGCGGCCTGACGCACGCCATCGAGCTGGCCAGGAAGAAGGCCGGGCTGGCCGCCGACGCACCGGTGCGGGCGTACCCGCGCGTCTCGCCGATCGACCGGCTGCGCCCGGCCGACTCCAGCGACGACCGTACGGCCGCGAGCGCGCGCATGGACGCATGGGGACCGATCACCGGGATCGCGACGCGTCTCGGCCTGCCCTCCGGCGGCCCGCTGATGCTGGCGGGCGCCTGGGACATCCACTGATGCGGGTCAACCCCACGGCCGGCCCCGCCGGGCGATGACCGTGGGCGAGGTCACGCCGGCCGACTTCACCGAGGCGCTGGCGACCTTCCCGACCGGGGTGGTCGTCGTGACCGTGCGGGATGGACGCGACGACATCGGCACCACGCTGACCGCTTTCTCCTCCGTCTCCCTCGACCCGCCGCTGGTCCTCATCGCCGTCGACGCCACCTCGTACCTCAACGAGGTCCTGCACCGCTGCGACCGGTGGGCCGTGACGGTGCTGTCCACGGCACAGCGGGCGATCGCCGGCCGGTTCGCCGCTGCGGGCCGCCCAAGCGCCCGGCTGCTGATCGCCGGAGAACCCCACCATCGTGGGGCGAACTCCGACGCGCTGGTCATCGAGAACGGAACGGCCGCCCTGGAGTGTGAGACCCGGCAGCGGATCACGGCGGGTGACCACGTGCTGTTCATCGCCGAGGTCCTCGCCGTCGACTACGTCGACGCCGGACGCTCGCCATTGATCCGCGTCAACCGCCGATACCGCTGAAACGAGTACGGCCCCGGGTGGCACCGCTCCCCTGGCGACCACCTCACATACCGCAGGGTAGCAATTCGAAAAGGCATCTATCTGCGCCTCACTCCCGAGCAGAGGACACGACGGTGGAAAAGCAGTAGGGTTAACAGTCAATCCCGCATCGTGGCCGACTCGGGTCGCAAGTCGCCGACCACTTACCTTACAAGATCAATTACTAAGATAATTGACACTCGTCATTTCTGAATCGTCATACCGGAAGTCCGGAGCGCCATACCCGCGCGACCTGCGGGACGCCCGGCCGGTATGCCAGGTGAATGTGCGACGGAGCGTCGAGCAGCAGGACGTCGGCCCGGGCGCCCGGCCGGAGGTGCCCCACATCGCTCCGGCGCAGGGCCCGGGCGCCGCCCTCGGTCGCCGCCCGTACCGCCTCCTCCAATGTCATCCGCATCTCCCGGACCGCCAGGGCCACGCAGAAGGCCATGCTGGAGGTGTAGCAGGAACCGGGATTGCAGTCGGTGGCGAGCGTGACGTTCACCCCGGCGTCGATGAGCCGGCGGGCGTCGGGGTAAGGCTGGCGGGTGGCGAACTCCACGCCGGGCAGCAGTGTCGCGACCGTACCCGAGTCGGCCAGCGCGGCGACGTCGGCGTCTGAGAGGAACGTGCAGTGGTCGGCGGACGCGGCGCCGTACTCGACCGCGATCTGGACCCCGGGGCCGTGACCCAACTGGTTGGCGTGCAGCCGCGGGACCAGTCCGGCGGCCCGCCCGGCGGCGAGGATCTCCCTGGTCTGGTCGGCGTCGAACGCGCCCCGCTCGCAGAACACGTCGATCCAC
>JBJMIW010000240.1:0-8830 GCA_045806665.1 Actinoallomurus sp. | reverse complement strand
GCACGTCGGCCTGGCCGCCGAGCTTGCCCTCGGTGCCCACCTCGCGCGCCACGCGCGTGACCTCGGAGGCGAAGCCGTTGAGCTGGTCCACCATGCGGTTGACCGTGTTCTTGAGCTCGAGGATCTCCCCGCGGACGTCGACGGTGATCTTCTTGGAGAGGTCGCCATTGGCCACGGCGGTGGTCACGTCCGCGATATTGCGCACCTGGCTGGTCAGGTTGCCGGCCATGGAGTTGACGTTGTCGGTGAGGTCCTTCCAGACGCCGCTGACGCCGCTGACGCGGGCCTGGCCGCCCAGGCGGCCCTCGGTGCCCACCTCACGGGCCACGCGCGTGACCTCGTCGGCGAACGACGAGAGCTGGTCGACCATCGTGTTGACGGTGTCCTTCAGCTCCAGCAGCTCGCCCGTCGCCTCGACCGTGACCTTCCGGGTCAGGTCGCCCCGCGCCACCGCCGTGGTCACGACGGCGATGTCGCGGACCTGCCCGGTGAGCCGGCTCGCCATCGCGTTGACCGCCCCGGTGACGTCGCGCCAGCGGCCCGACATCTCCCGCGGTGTCGCCTGGCCCCCGAGACGGCCCTCCGCGCCCACCTCGCGGGCCAGTTGGGTCACCTCGGCGGCGAACTCGTCCAGGTGCTCGACCATGCGGTTGACGCCGGAGCCCATCCGCAGCAGCTCGCCGCGCCAGGGCCGGGTGCCGGTGTCCAGCTCGATGCGCTGGCTCAGGTCCCCCTCGGCCACCGAGTCGACGACGCGCGCCATCGCCGTCGTCGACTGCACGAGCGTGTCGATCAGCGCGTTCGCGGCGGCGTTGCCCGTCGCCCACGCGCCCTCACCGCCCGCTCGGAGCCGCTCGTCGATGCGACCCTCATGACGTACCTCACGCTGGACGCGGACGAGCTCCCCGGTCAGATGGGACGCGCGGTCCTGGACCTCGTTGAAGACTCCGCCGAGCTCGGCCAGTATGTCGTCACCCGAGGGATCGAGCCGCACGTCGAAGTCACCGTCGCGCAGCGCGCACAGCGCGTCCAGCACCGACCGCAGATCGGTCTCCGTGAACCGAGCACGGCTCGGCGCATGGGACGTGCCTCGAGGCATTGATTTCCTCCTAGCCTTCCCACGGGTATGTACAGTCCACCCGGGCGGTCTGCCACGATGGCAGCGTCCTGCATCCCCGAGACGAATCCAAGGGGCCGTGGAGAAGAACCCAAAGTCGTACACGACCTTCCCGCCGGAGGTCGCCTCTGTCGCGGCCGCCCGGCGCTTCGTGGGGGAGACACTTCGTGGCTGGGGTGTGGATGACGTGGATGACGCCATGCTACTCACCAGCGAACTGGTTACGAACGCAATCGTCCACGCGGGAACCGAGGTGGAGGTCGTCTGCGAGGTCGTCGGCGGGCAGGTCAGGGTCGAGGTGCACGACCGTCATCAGGCCCGGCGCGTGCCCGTACCAGGCGACCAGGTAAGTGGTCGGGGACTGCTGTTCCCTGAGACACTCGCCACATCCTGGGGCGTGACGTACGGCTCCGGCGGCAAGCACGTCTGGTTCACCGTGCCCGGGACCGGTGCCGCGGACCAGGCACCGCCGCCCCCGCCCCGCGAGGACGTCATCTCCGCGCCGCAGACCGCCCGCCCCACGGTCGACCAGCTCGCCCAGCGCACCGCGCAGGCGGCGCAGGACACCATGGAGGCCGACTCCGTATACGTCCTTCTCGCCGACGACGACGCCGAGCTCACGCTCCGGGCCACCTCCGGCGTACGCCCCGAAGGCGCGGCGCTGGAGATCGGCCTGGAGGGCGCTCCGGTGGGCGGCCGTGGCGTCTACGCGGACCTGGGCGGCAGCCCGTACAACCTGCCGGCCCTGCAGGCCGCCGGGATCCGCTCGCTGGTCACCGCGCCGTTCACCGTCGACGGCCGGGCGATCGGGCTGCTGATCGCCGCCTCCCGCGACCCGGGGCACTTCACGGAGAGCGACGTCGAACGCCTTCAGCAGATCGCCGACCGCCAGGCGCCCTCCATGGAGCGCGCCCGCCTGATGGAGCTGGAGCGCGCCCGCCGGGGCTGGCTGGGCTTTCTCGCCGAGGCGAGCAGCATGCTGGCGGGCACCCTCGACCAGCAGATGACGATGGCGCTGGTCGCCCAGCTGATCGTTCCGCGGCTGGCGACCTGGTGCGCGGTCTTCACCGTCCGCGACACCGGCCTGGCGCTGCCGGCGTACGCCTGGCACGCCGACGAGACGATGGTCGCCGACCTGCGTGCCCTGCTCGACCTGCTGCCGCCCGCGCCCCCGCCCGCCGAGCCCGGCCCGTGGGAGGGCTTCACGCCCGCGCCGTCCGGCGACCTCCCCGGCACGGCGCACCGGGTCACCGGCGACGTCGCCCATGTCTTCCCGCTGCTGGCCCGGGGCCGCAGTATCGGCATGCTCGTCGTGGGCGGCCCGAAGGGTGCCCGCTTCGCCCGCGACGCCCTGGAGCTGACCGAGGACCTGGCGGGCCGGGCCGCCCTCGCCATCGACAACGCCCGCCTGTACGAAGAACAGGCGGACATGAGCCGCACGCTGCAGCGCAGCCTCCTCCCGCCCGACATCCCCACGATCCCCGGCCTGGACGTCGCGGTCGTGTACGAACCGGCCGGCGAGCACAGCGAGGTCGGCGGCGACTTCTACGACGTCTTCAACGTCGGCACCCGCTGGCGGTTCGCCATCGGCGACGTGTGCGGCACCGGCCCCGAAGCGGCTGCGGTCACCGGGCTCGCCCGGCAGGGCCTGCGCATCCTCGGCCGGGAGGACCACTCGATCCCCGAGGTCCTCGAACGCCTCAACACGCTGATTCTCGAGGAGGGCACCCGCGCCCGCTTCATCACCCTCCTGCACGGCGAACTGGAACCGCTCGGCGACGGCCGGTTCCGCGTGACGTACGCGACGGCCGGTCACCCGCCGCCGCTGTTCCTCAGCCCGGGCGGCATGGTCAAGAGCGAGGAGGACTCCGACCTGATGCTCGGCGCCTTCCCCGAGGCGACCTTCGGCGTCAGGACCATGATCCTGAAACCCGGGCACGTGATGCTCGGCTTCACCGACGGGGTCACCGAGCGACGCCGGGGAAAGCAACTGCTCGGGGACGACGGCGGCCTCGAACGCATCCTCGCCGGCTGCGTCGACCTGAACGCCGGCGCGGTGGCGGCCAAGGTCATGCGCGCGGTCC
Organism: Actinoallomurus sp.; assembly: GCA_045806665.1. Lineage (GTDB taxonomy): Bacteria > Actinomycetota > Actinomycetes > Streptosporangiales > Streptosporangiaceae > Actinoallomurus. Next base: position 5,629 of record JBJMIW010000240.1, on the reverse strand, counting down.
GCGGCTTCTCCGTCGAGCCCTCCCACGACGACACCGCCCTGATCGTCCTTCGCGTGGAGGAGTGATCTGGGGAGATACGGCCGGGCGTCCGCGCCGGTCGGCGCGCGAGCCCGGCCGCCGGGAGCCACGGCGGTCCCGGCGGTCCCAGGGCGGGGCCAGTCCGCGCGCAGACCCTCGGGAATCGCCATCTCGACGGGGGAGTACGCGCCGTCGCTTCGCTCCAGCTCGTACGGAACGGCCGGGTACAGCGGAGGCTGTGCCATGAACCGATGCCTGCGGCCGTGGTGCGGCTGGGCGGCGTGGACGAGGAACGGGTGGCACAGGTAGACGTCGCCGGGCCGCGGCCCTTCGATCTCAGGTTCACACACGCCCGGACGTCGCCCCGCACACACCGTTCAGCAGGGATCTGTGAGTGTTCCGAACATCAGACCTCGAAAAGTCGTTCCGTTTCCGAGGCGGCGAGCTCGAGCAGTCGGCCGATGAAGTACACCGTTCCGAGGGCGAGGACCTGCTCGCCGAGCGAGGCGAGATGCTCTCGGCTCAGCTCCGTGTCGTCCATGATCGTCCAATGCGCCGGCACCGGGTGAGTGAATCTCAGGTGCCGGTACCTCGGCATCCGTATGTAGGTCACGGGAAGGTCGGCCAGCCCGGCAACGACGCCCGAGACGTCCTTGTGGTCGGGCAGGCAGACGAGGACGTGATCGATGCGGTCCCAGCGCCCGTACGCCTCGGTGAGGGCGGTCGCGGCGCCCGACCGGTCGATCGCCGAGTCGATGAGCAGCGTGGTTCCCGTACCGGGCACCCGGTGCCGGGACAGGCGGCCGGGCAGGCGTACCGAGGACAGCACCCGGTTCAGCCGGTCCTGCGATGGCCGGGAACGCCCCGTGACGTCGAGGAGGCGCTCGGCGGCGACGCGGCCCAGCTCCGCGTTGCGTCGACCATGACCGGTCGGCATGAGGCCGACCGGCGTGCCGGTCGTACCGATCACTTCGGGCTTCACGCTTCCACCGGTCCGGTACGCGACGGTCGAGGCGATGGCCTCGGTGACCGGGGAGCTCTGCGGCAAGGAGACGACGGCGGAGGTGGTGGCGGCCGTGACCCCTGCCTTGTTGGCCGCGATCTCGGCGGGAGAGCCGCCCAGCACCCCGACGTGCTCGGCGAAGACCTCGGTGAGGCCCACGACGTCCGGCGCGAACAGGCTCACCTCGTCCGAGACGCCGCCCATGCCGGCCTCCAGGACGATGACGTCCGCGCCGACTGCTCGCGCGTGCAGCACGCCCGCGATCGTGAACAGGCCGCTCGGGGACAGATAGCCCTCCCCGCTGTGCCGCTCGGGCAAGGATCCGATCGCCTCGCGAATGTGTCCACCCAGCCCGGCCAGGTCCGTCTCGGAGATCGCGGCCCCGTCCACCCGAATGCGTTCCCTCTCCTCGCGCAGGGCCGGGCTCGTGACCGTGACCACGCGGCATCCGGCGGCGGCGAGGACGGCGGAGGCGTACGTGGCGGCCGTGCCCTTGCCCTTTGAACCGACCACGGTGAGCAGCGGCGTCCCGGCGGTGCCCGCGCTGAGCGCGTGCACGAGAAGGCCTGCGCGCTCGATGCTCCGCTTGGCGCCGGGGCCACGCCGGTCCCACTCCGCGAAGAACGCGTCGGCGGCATCGGTCACCTTTCGACCATAGTGGCGGCGCTGGGGATCATGGGTGGTCGGAGGTGGGGGACGGGGCTTAGTAGGCTGCTGGCGTGAGCACGACCAGGTATGAGGAGGCCGTCAAGGGCATCAGGGCCCGGGGGGTCGAGTGGGACATCGATCCGACGCTGGACCGGATGCGTGATCTGGCGGACATTCTCGGGTCGCCGCAGCGGGCGTACCCCGTCATCCACATCACCGGGACGAACGGCAAGTCGAGCACGGCGCGGATGATCGAGGCGCTGCTGCGTGAGCGCGGGCTGCGGGTCGGCCTGTACACCAGCCCCGAACTCCACTCGATGCGCGAGCGGATCACGATCGATGGGGCGCCGGTCAGCGAGGAGCGGTTCGCCGAGCTGTACGAGGACGTCCTGCCGTTCGTGGAGATGACCGACGCCGAGCACGACGTGAAGGTGTCGTTCTTCGAGACGCTGACCGCCATGGCGTTCGCCGCGTTCGCCGACGCGCCGGTGGACGTCGCCGTCGTCGAGGTCGGGATGGGCGGCACCTGGGACGCCACCAACGTCGCCGACGGGGCGGTGGCGGTGGTCACGCCGATCGGACTGGACCACACCCGCTGGCTCGGCTCGTCCGTCGAGGAGATCGCCGGGGAGAAGTCCGGGATCATCAAGCCGGGCTCGATCGCCGTGCTCGCCCAGCAGCCGGTCGAGGCGGCAGAGGTGCTGATGCGGCGCGCCACCGAGGTCGGGGCCACCGTCGCCCGCGAGGGGCTGGAGTTCGGCGTCCTGGGGCGCGAGATGGCCGTGGGCGGCCAGCTGGTCCGGCTGCAGGGGCTGCACGGCGTGTACGACGAGGTCTTCCTGCCGTTCTTCGGTGCGCACCAGGCGGGCAACGCGGCGTGCGCGCTGGCGGCGGTGGAGGCGTTCGCGCGCGGCCGGGCGACCGGGGAGTCGGAGACCGACAGCGATCAGCTCGATCTCGATCTGGTGCGCCAGGCCTTCCTGACCGCCACCTCGCCGGGACGGCTGGAGGTCATACGGACCGGACCGACCGTGCTGGTGGACGCCGCGCACAACCCCGCCGGCATGGCGGCCAGCGTCGAGGCGCTGACGGAGGAGTTCGGGTTCACCCGGCTCATCGGCGTCCTCGCCGCGATGGCCGACAAGGACGTCCCCGGCCTGCTCGCGGAGCTCGAGCCGGTACTGGAGGAAGTGATCGTCACGCGGAACTCCTCCGCCCGGTCCATGCCCGCTCGGGAGCTGGCGGACCTGGCCCGAGAGGTCTTCGGCGAGGACCGCGTGCATCTGGTGGCCCGCCTCGATGACGCCATCGATCAGGCGATCGCGCTCGCCGACGAGTCCGGGGAGTTCGCGGGCGCCGGCGTGCTCATCACGGGGTCGGTCACGACGGCGGGCGACGCCCGCGTGCTCCTGAGGGCGGGCGAGTGACGGGCCGTACGGGCGCCAGAGCCCCTGAGATCGGCCGTACCGAGATCGATGCCGAGGTGGGTGGCCGGTGAGAAGACTGTGCGCCGTCATGCTGACCCTGCAGGCGGTGGTGACGTTGCTGGCGATCCCCGTAGCGATCTCGGTCGTGCACGCGGACGCGACCAAGACCGGGATCGTGGGCGGTCTCCTGGCCGTCGCCGGACTGCTCATCGCCGGGCTGCTGCGGTACCGCTGGGCCTACGTCGCGGGCAGTTTGCTGCAGATTCTGGTCATTGCCACCGGTTTTGTGGTTCCGGTGATGTTTTTCCTCGGTGTCATATTCGGCGCTCTGTGGGCAGCCTCAATTTGGGTCGGTCGACGGGTGGAGGGCGCGCAGCCGCGCTAATCTCACGGGTGGCCTTTCCCATCCTCCCGCCCGCCTCATCTTTACAAATGCCAAAAAGTCGACATTTGGCGTAAAGAATTCCTCCGGGGTGCGGGATCGACGATCTCCTGAGGAGATTCCGGATGTCCACGCCCCCCGAGAAACATGACGCCGCGGGATTCGCCGTCCTGCTGGTCGTCATCGCCGCGGCCGTCCCCGCGGCCGTCGTGGTCCTGCCCGACACGGCGTCGTACGTGATGCCGCAGGCGGTACGCGACCTCGGCCTGTCCGAGGGCGAGGCGGCCGGTATGGTCCGCGCCTGTGGCCTGGCGCTGCCCGCCCTGCTCCTCGTGATCCCGCCGGTGGCTGCGATCGTCCGGCGTGTGCCCGCCTGGCCCGTGTTGTTCGCCGGGCTGGCCGTTCTGCTCGCCGCTCAGGCGCTCTCGGCGCACGCGACGTCGGTCCCGATGGTCGGCGCGGTGCGCGTGGCCGAGGGCGCCGGCGGCGGGGCCGTCCTGCCCGCCACCTTGGCGCTCGCCGGGGAGCGACGGCAGCGCCGGGCCGCGTCGGCCGTCTGGGCCGGCGTCCTCGTCGCCGCCCTCCTGCTCGCCACGCCGCTCGCGCTCGCAGCGACCGCCGCCTCGGACCCGGACGGGCTGGAGTGGCAGGCGATCCTGCACCCGTACTGGTGGCTGAGCGCCATAGCGCTGGTCGGCACGGCCGTGCTCGGCCTGCTGCGGGCACGCCCGGGCCGGAAGGCCGCCCCGCCGCCCGCGTCGCGCGGGGAGCGCGTCCAACTGCTGCTGCCGGTGGTTCCTGCCGCCGGCTTCGCGTTCCTGGCGGTGATCACGACATACGACTGGTCGCCGGGGGCGCAACTGCTGCTGGCGGCGTGCGGGATCACCGGCCTGCTGGGGCTCGCCGTCGTCGGTTCCCGGGACGCCGTCATCGGCAGCCCGCTGGGGTACGCCGTCGTCATGCTGGCGGCCGGCCTGTTGACCATGCCGGTCACCGGGCCGCTCGCCGGGCTCATCGGCGGCCGGGCCGTACCGCTCACGGCCTTCGCGGCGGCGGCGGCCGGCGCGCTGGCCGCCGCCGTCCTGGCCGGCTCACTCGCCCGGGGCGCCTGCCGCGGCGCGGTGCTGTGCGGGTACGGCCTGGGCATCGTCGCGATCTTCCTGTTGCTGACGATGGGCGCGGCGGTGAGCCAGTGGACGCTGCTGGCGGCGCTGTGCACGCTCGGTACCGGAACCGGCCTGGCGGTGGGGGCCGCGCTCGGCCAGACCGAGCCGGGGCCGGCCCTCTTCGGCCTGTCGGTGTGCTTTCCCGCGGTGCTCGGCGGCCACCTCGTCGTCGGGCCGCTGCAGATCGCCAAGGTCGGCGCCGTGACCAAGGCGGGCGGTGGCCCGATCGCGGCGCTGTACGCGCTGACCGCGGCCTACCACCTGTGGCTCGTCGCCGCGGGCGTCATCGTCGTCATCCTCGCCGCGGTCACCGCCTGGGTGAGCCGGAACCGCTCGCGGGGCGCTGTCCCCAGTGCCGCCGCACCGGACGGAGCCGCGTTGCCCGCCGGGTAAGATCGCACCGATATGCGGCAGCCCGGCCGTGGCGACCTGCGCGGATACGGCCAGGGCCCCGGCCGGCCGGTGACCTCCCGCCGCGGCGCCAGAGCCGTGGCCCGCGCCGGTGGTCGCACCCTGTGAACCAAGGAGAATCATCCGTGTCCGAACGCACTCTTGTCCTCGTCAAGCCCGACGGCGTGCGCCGCGGCCTCGTCGGTGACGTCATCGCGCGCATCGAGCGCAAGGGCCTCAAGCTCGTCGCCCTTGAGCTCCGTACGCTGGAGCGCGAGGTCGCCGAGACGCACTACGAGGAGCACCGGGAGAAGCCGTTCTTCGGCTCGCTGGTCGAGTTCATCACGGGCGGCCCGCTCGTCGCCATGGTGGTCGAGGGACCGCGCGCGATCGAGGCGTTCCGGGCCCTGGCCGGCGCCACCGACCCGGTCGCCGCCGCCCCCGGAACCATCCGCGGGGACCACGCGTTGGAGATCCAGGAGAACGTCGTGCACGGCTCCGACTCCACCGAGTCGGCCGAGCGCGAGATCGCGATCTACTTCACCGCCGCCGAACTGGTGTGAGCCCGGTCGCCGCAGCGTTCGCGCTGGGGCCG
>JBJMIW010000239.1:0-55336 GCA_045806665.1 Actinoallomurus sp. | reverse complement strand
TGCCGAACTGCTTGCGCTCCTTCACGTACCCGAGCGCGTAGTCGAGCGCGCCCTGGGCGATGCCGAGGGCTTGGGCCGCGATCGTGATCCGCGTGTGGTCGAGGGTGGCCAGGGCGGTCTTGAAGCCCGTGCCCTCCTCGCCGATGATCCGGTCGGCCGGGATCCGCACGTCCTCGAGGATGACCTCGCGCGTCGGCGACCCCTTGATGCCGAGCTTCTTCTCCGGTGCGCCGAAGCTCACACCCGGGTCGCTCTTCTCCACGACGAACGCCGAGATGCCGCGCGCGCCCTTGCCCGGATCGGTGACGGCCATCACGGTGTAGTACTCCGAGACGCCCGCGTTGGTGATCCACCGCTTGGTGCCGTTCAGGACCCAGTCGTCGCCGTCGCGCACGGCCCGGGTCTTCATCGCGGCCGCGTCACTGCCCGCCTCCGGCTCCGACAACGCGTACGAGAACATGTGCTCGCCGCGGGCCAAGGAGCTCAGGTAGCGTTTTTTCAGGTCTTCAGAGCCGGAGAGGAGGAGCGGAACGGTGCCCAGCTTGTTCATCGCCGGGATCAGGGACGAGGCGGCACAGGCTCGGGCGACCTCCTCGATGACGATCACTGTGGCGAGGGCGTCGGCGCCGGCTCCCTCGTACGCCTCGGGGATGTGCACGGCGTGCAGGTCCGCCTGGACCAGCGCGTCGTAGACGGCCTGGGGGAACTCCCCGCTCTCGTCGGTCTCCGCGGCCCGCGGAGCGATCTTGTCATCGGCCAGCGAGCGAACCGTCTCGCGGAGCATCTGGTGCTCGTCAGAGAGTTCGTACAGAGGAAAGTCTGCGGTCATACGCCGATCGTACGCGGTAAACCTACTAGCCAGTAGGGCCGATAACATGCCGAGCGTCCCGTGGGGGAGTCAACGGGGTCGGGCACGAAACTCTGAGGAAAGGAGGCGGGACCTTGGCACTGCGCTTCACCGTCATCGGGACCGGTTACCTGGGTGCCACCCACGCGGCATGCATGGCCGATCTGGGCTTCGAGGTGCTGGGCGTGGACGTGGACGCCGAGAAGATCGACCGGCTGACCCGTGGCGACCTCCCGGTCTACGAGCCGGGCCTCGAGCCGATCCTGCGCCGCAACCTGGAGAACGGCCGGCTTCGATTCACGACGTCGTACGAGGAGGCCGCGGAGTTCGGCGACGTCCACTTCATCTGCGTCGGCACGCCCCAGAAACCCGGCGAGTACGCCGCCGACATGAGCTACGTCGACGACGCGGTGAACTCCCTCGCGCCGCTGCTCACCCGGGCCTGCGTGGTCGTCGGCAAGTCCACCGTCCCCGTCGGTACCGCCGAGCGCCTGGCTCAGCGGCTGGCGAAGCTCGCCCCGGCCGGAGACGTCGTCGAGCTCGCCTGGAACCCCGAGTTCCTGCGCGAGGGCTACGCCGTCGAGGACACGCTGCATCCCGACCGCATCGTCGTCGGCGTCCGCTCCGACCGCGCGGAGAAGGTTCTGCGCGAGGTGTACGCCTCGATGATCGCCGAGGACGTCCCCTTCATCGTCAGCGATTTTCCGACGTCCGAGCTGGTGAAGGTGTCCGCCAACGCCTTCCTCGCGACGAAGATCTCCTTCATCAACGCGATGGCCGAGGTCTGTGAGGCGGCGCACGCCGACGTGACGAAGCTCTCCGAGGCGCTCTCGTACGACGACCGGATCGGCGGCAAGTTCCTCGGCCCGGGCCTCGGGTTCGGCGGCGGCTGCCTGCCCAAGGACATCCGGGCGTTCATGGCCCGCGCCGGCGAGCTCGGCGTCGACCAGGCGCTGTCGTTCCTGCGCGAGGTGGACGCCATCAACATCCGGCGCCGGATCCGCATGGTCGACCTGGCGCGCGAGCTGCTCGGCGGCTCGTTCATCGGCCGCACGGTCGGCGTCCTCGGCGCGGCGTTCAAGCCGAACTCCGACGACATCCGCGACTCACCCGCCCTCGACGTCGCGACCTCGATCCGTGCCCAGGGCGGCCAGGTGACGGTCTACGACCCGCAGGCGCTGGACAACGCCCGCCGGGCGCACCCGGACCTGACCTACGGCACGTCCGCGATGGACGCCGCCGACGGCGCGCACGTCCTGCTGCTGCTCACCGAGTGGAAGGAGTTCCGGGAACTCGACCCGGAGGTCCTCGGCGGCGCGGTGGCCGAGCGCAACATCGTGGACGGCCGCAATGCGCTCGACCCGGAGCAGTGGCGCGCGGCGGGCTGGCAGTACCGCGCGCTGGGACGCCCTTAGCCCTTCCGCGCACCGCAGCCCTTCCGGCGCACCGCTCCGCCCGGGTGTCCGGGCGGAGCCGTATGGCGGCGTGCCGCCGGGAAGGCGGCGGGCCGCCCAGCGGTTTGCACGGTCATGAGCTCTTACGCCGATGAGGCCGTCATCCGCCGTCTGCTGCTGGACTCGCGCACGTGGGCGTTGGTCGGGTTGCGCGACAACCCGGGCCGTACCGCGTACGACATGGCGGAGCTGCTGCAGTCCCGCGGCAAGACCGTCGTCCCCGTGCATCCCGCGGCCGAGACCGTGCTCGGCGAACCGGGCGTCTCGTCCCTGGCCGAGGTGAAGCCCCGGGTGGACGTCGTCGGCGTCTACCGGCGGGCGGAGCACGCGGCCGAGGTCGCCGACGAGGCGATCAGGCTGTTCGCGGCGTACGGTCCGCGCCGGGACGGTGACGTGCGGGCGGTGTGGTTCCCGCTGGACGTGATCGACGAGGCCGCCGCCCGGCGGGTCCGGGAGGCGGGCCTCGACGTCGTCATGGACCGCTGTCCGGCGATCGAATGGGCCCGCCTCGGCCTACCCCGGTGAGGACGCGTCAGGACGCCACGGCCCCGCAGTGTTTCCAGCAGGGCCTCGGCGAGCGTCTCCAGGAGTTGCGCGTCGATCCGGGCGCCGGTGTGCAGGGCGCAGACCCAGAGGCTGCGTACGCACCGCTCGATGGTCTCGGCGGGCATGAAGTCGAACCGGTCGATCAGCCGCTCGGTGGCGATGTCGCAGACCACGGAGGGCTCCCAGGTAGAAGTGGGCATGATTGCCAGCGCCATCCTCCGGGGATCGCCTGATCAGCGGGGACGGCGCATCTCGCGGGTGCCGCCGTCCTCGTCCGGAGGACTGAACGGCGACCTGTCGCGGTAGGAACGTTCCGGCTCGTACAGGGGCACGTCGAACTCCGTCTGCCCGTAGGCCGTGGCGGCCGGACCTTCGGTCGATCCGTACGCGGGGACGTCCCCGTTGTCCGCCGGTCCGTAGACGTGGGCGTCGGTGTACCGAGGAGTCCCGTAGGTCGGAGTCTCCCCGCCGCCGTCGCGCGCGGCGTGCCGGCCGCGCCCTCCGGTGGACGTGGAGTGCCGCCCGTACGTCTCCTCGGATTCGGGTAGGCCGTACTCGTACGCCGGGTCGGAGTCGTCTCCGGGCCGGGACCGCCACCGCGAGGGGAACAACGAGGCCAACAGCAGGCCGACCCCCGCGAACAGGATGAACCCCTCCTCCTCCAGGCCCGCGAGCGTGACACGCTGCCCTTTCAGGGGGAACCGGTTGATGAGGTCGACGGTCGTCTTCTGCGAGACGAAGAACAGCACGCCGGCCGCGGTGAGGACCAGACCGCCGATGAGCGAGGCCAGCGGCGAGATCCGGGACGCGGTGAGCAGGGCGAAGACGATCGCGGCACCGGCCAGCAGGCCCGCGCCGAGCCACTTGTCGGTCCTGTGGCCCTGCATCATGAATCCGTGCTGGAGCCGATAGGTGCCGAAGATGAGAAGCCCGGCGAGCGCGGCCGTGAGGACCAGTCCCAGGAGAACTCCCCAGGTGTGGCGGGCGCCGTTCGACATCGCTGCCTCCCAGTGGCCGACGACCCGGCGGGGTCGCCGGTACAGCAGAAGGCTAGTGGTCCGGCGGACGTGTCAAAAGGCACATTCCCCGGCAGGGCGAACTGACCTCGGCGGTCACCAGGATCTCACTTGCAGAGGTTCTGCGTCGCGGTCTTCGCGTTCACCTGCGGCTGCTGGGAGTCCTGGGCCGGCGCCTTGGCGGGCTCGCTCACGGTGACCTTCTTCGCCCCCGACCAGGACGGCCCGACCACGACCTGCAGCCGTGACCCGAGCCCGGCCACCTGCTTCAGCCGCGCACCCGGAATCGCGGCCTTCAGCGTCTTCGCCGAGTCCTCCCGGCCCGGACCGTACTGGATGACGGTCGCCGTGGCCCCGCGACGCGAGCCCGGCACGATGGTCGCGCCGAACCCGGCGCCGCGCAGGTCGCCCGCCGCCCGGGCCGCCAGCCCGGGCGTGCCGACGCCGTTGACGACCCGCACGTCGATGTTCCGCGGGGCCACGGTCAGGCCGTCGGGCTTCGGCGCGCTCGGCGACGCGGTCGGGGACGCGCTGGACGAGGCGCTCTTCGCGGAGCTCGGCGGCTCGACGATCGGCTTGTCCCGCTGGATCTGGTCGAAGAGCCGGCCGGCGGCGCGGTCGTCCCACAGCACGGTCGACTGCCGCACACCGCTGATCGGCGTCATGTAGTCGGGGTTGGACAGCGGCACGGTCGTGAAGGCGATGCTGTTGGTGCTCATCCCTCTCATCTGCGTGGCCAGGGACGTCAGCGTGCCCTTCGACAGTTCCTTGTCGGCCCGGATCGTGCTCAGCGCCGCGCTCAGCACGGCCGGGTACTTCGTCGGGTCGGTCAGCGCCTTGTGCGCCACGGCCGCCATGAACTGCTGCTGCCGGTCGATCCGGCCCAGGTCGCTGCCGCCGGTGAGGCTGTAGCGGGCACGGGAGTAGGCGAGCCCGGTCTTGCCGTCCACGGTGCTCTTGCCGGCGGGCAGCCGCAGCCCGCTCTTCGCGTCGTCGATGGGCTGGGCGGTGCAGACGGTCACACCGCCGAGCGCGTCCACCACCTTGATGAAGCCCAGGAAGTTGACCTCGACGTAGTGGTCGACGTGCACGCCGGTGACCCGCTCGACGGTCTGGACGGCGAGCGTCGGGCCGCCGAACATGTAGGCCCAGTTGAGCTTGCCCTGCCGCTCACCCACCTGCGTGCCGCGCGGCCCTTCGCTGCCGTTCGACTTGTGTGACGGAATGGTGACCAGGGAGTCGCGCGGCAGGCTGACCACGGTGACCTTGTCGTGCTTCGAGGAGATGTGCACCAGCATCATCGTGTCGGAGCGCTCGCCGTCGGCCTTGCCCAGATGGAGGTCCCTGATCTGCTGGTCGGTCAGCCCCTCACGACGGTCCACACCGGCCAGCAGGATGTCCATCGAGCCCTCGGGTCCGGAGTCGGGGCGGTTCTTCAGCCCCTCGAACGCGTTGACGCGTCGCACGCTGCCCAGCACGTAGTCCTGGAAGGCCCAGCCGCCGCCGGAGAACAGCAGCACCGCCGTCGACATGAGGCCCGTCGTCATCAGGAACCGGCGCTGCCGCCGCGCGCCGTCCGCGGGCACCGCCGCCGACACCCCGCGCGAGGGTCGTTCGACGCGCACGTGCGAGGACTCGGCGTCGCCCAGCGCGACGCCCTCGACCTCCGCGGCCTCGTCGTCACCCGGAGCGCCCGGACGGGGACGGAAGTAACGCTCCTGCGGGTCGGACTCCTCGTCGTGTGCCATGACGGCTCGCCTCTCCGGGGGGTGCGACGTCTTGCCTTCATTGCGGCGTTCCTCGCGTTCGTACAGTAGCGTGGCGCCGTCATGAATCCCTCGTCCAACACACAGGTCGCCCGAAACCGCGTCTGGCCGGCCGTGTCAGTGATCATGCCCGTACTCAACGAGGAGCGGCACCTCGCGGAGGCGGTCGGGTCCATCCTCACCCAGGACTACCCCGGTGAGCTGGAACTCGTCATCGCGGTCGGGCCCTCCCGGGACCGTACGCAGGAGATCGCGGAGAAGCTGGCGGCCGACGATCCGCGGATCGTCGTCGTCGCCAACCCGACGGGCCGCACCCCCAACGGGCTGAACGCCTGCATCCAGGCGTCCCGGCACTCCATCATCGTCCGTGTCGACGGCCACTCGCTCCTGCCGGGCGACTATGTCCTGGCCGCCGTGGAGACCCTGGAGGACACGGGCGCGGACAACGTCGGCGGCATCATGGCCGCCGAGGGCGTCACGCCGTTCGAGAAGGCCGTCGCGCGCGCGATGACCACCAGGATCGGGATCGGCAACGCGCAGTTCCACGTCGGGGGCAGGTCGGGCGAGGCGGAGACGGTCTACCTCGGCAGCTTCCGGCGCAGCGCACTCGACCGGGTCGGCGGGTACGACGAGACGTTCGTCCGCGCGCAGGACTGGGAGATGAACCACCGCATCCGCCAGACCGGCGGCACGATCTGGTTCACCCCCCGGATGCGCGTCACCTACCGCCCCCGGCCGAACATCCGGGCGCTGGCCAAGCAGTTCTTCCACACCGGCAAATGGCGGCGCGTCGTCGGCCGCGAGCACCAGGGCACCCTCAATCCGCGCTATCTCGCGCCACCGCTGGCCGTCGTCGCGATCGCGGCGGGCGCGATCGCCGGCCTGTTCGGCTTCTGGCCCGGCTGGATCGTCCCCGGCGGGTACGCCGCCGCGATCCTCGCGGGCTCGGTCGCCACCGGGCGGGGGCTGCCGCCGTCGGCGTGGGTGCGCCTGCCGCTGGTGTACGCGACGATGCACCTCGCCTGGGGCGCCGGCTTCCTGCTCAGCCCGCCGAGCCTGGGGCGTTCTCCCGGGCGGTGATCTGTTCGGCGATCAGCAGATCGACCGGATGCGTGATCTTGATGTTCTGCTCGCTGCCCGGGACGACCCGGATGGGGATCTCGGGCAGGTAGCGGTGCACCACCCCGCAGTCGTCCGTGGGCGGCCGCTCGGTGAACCCCGGGTCGGCCAGGGCCCGCTCGTACGCCGCGCGGATCACGGCGAGCCGGAACCCCTGCGGCGTTTGGAAGCGCCGCAGCCGGTCCCGCGGCGGCATCTCCACGACCCGGTCGCCCTCGACCACGACGACCGTGTCGGACGAGGGCACCGCCACCGCGACGACCTCCTCGCGTTCCAGCGTGGCGACGCACTCGGCGATGATCCGCGCGTCCACGAACGGGCGGGCGGCGTCGTGGAACAGCACGCGCACGTCGCCCGGCTCGTCCCCCAGCGCGGCGAGCGCCCGCAGTGTCGACTCCGTACGGGTGGTGCCGCCCTCGATGACCCGGCCGACCTTGGCGTAGGGCTTGGCGATCACTTCGGCCTCGGGTACGTGGCCGGCGGCCATCACGAGGACGATCTCGTCGACGTCCGGTGCCAGCTCGAACGCCTCGATCGCGCGGGCCAGGATGGGCCGACCGCCCACGGTCGCCAACTGTTTCGGCGCGCCGAGTCCGAGACGCAGTCCCGTGCCACCTGCGAGGACGACCGCAACGGTTCTCATGCGCCCGCACTTTACTGTCCGCCACCGTCCCTGATGAGCGGCCGGAGCGCTTAGACAGCGGTAACCTATGGGCGCCTTTGCCGCGTCACCCGGCTGAACGGATGTTTACGGCGAGGAGGCGGCGCCGCGACGGTCGCGATATGGTCGGCGCTCGCATCTCACGGCCTCGGCCGCAGAGAGACCCCCCACCCCAGACCTGAGGACTAGACAGATGATCTTCGGAGGGTGTCAATGACGTTGGCAGTGGTTCTCGCGACCGAGGCGGTCGCATCCGGTTCCACGCCGACGGCCGGCCTCACACTCCCGGGCGGCGGCGCCGTCGTCACCCGGTTGCTCGCCCAGCTCGAGTCTCTCGACGTCGGGGATCGACGCGTGATCGCCCGTCCCGATTTCGCCGCCGTGCTGCGGGAAGCCGGCTGTGAGGTCGTCGAGTCGAAGGGGCTCGCCGACGACCTGCGTGAGATCGCCCGCGTCGCGCGTACGGCGCGGCAGCCCATGCTGGTCCTGCACGGTGACGTCGTCGCCCACCGCGAGGTGTTCGCCCGGCTCGTCTTCAATTCCAAGGCGCCCGCCTCCGCCGTCGTCGCCCGCGTGCCCGTGAACGACGACAAGCCGACCCGCCCGCTGATCCGGATCACCAAGGGCCGTATCGCGTCCGCGGGCTCCCCGTACCACCAGGTGACCGACCCGAACGCCGTCTTCCGCGGCATCGTGCGGGTCTCCCAGGAGGAGACCGGGACCCTCGCCGACGTGGCCGAGAGGCTGGCCGAGCTGGCCGACAAGCCGGACGGCCTCACCGAGATCAGCCCGCTCCGTCGGCTGTGGCAGGCCCCCGAGGACACCGGCGACGTCGAGATCGAACAGGCCGGCGGCCAACACCTCAGCGCCCTGGCCACCACCCCGATCACCGGAGAGGACGCGCCGGCGCTGCTCGTCGTCGGTCTGGTGCGCTCGGGCGTCAAGGTCACGGGCCGCGGCAACATCACACTGGTGTGCGAGCGAGTCCTGGACCAGACGCAGGCGGACGCCGCCCAGCGGGCCGTGGACACCGTCGACGAGGACAAGGTCCGGCTCACCGCGGCGGTCAAGAACAACGACGGCTTCTTCACGACGTACGCGGTGAGCACCTACTCCCGCTACATCGCCCGCTGGTGTGGCAAGCGCGGCTGGACGCCGAACGCCGTCACCGCGATCTCGATGGGGATCTCGGTGGTGGCCGCGGGGTTCTTCTCCACCGGTCAGCGGTGGGGGATGATCCTCGGTGGCCTGTCGCTGTACTTCGCGTTCGTCTTCGACTGCGTGGACGGGCAGCTCGCGCGTTACACCCGGCAGTTCAGCACGCTCGGCGCCTGGCTCGACGCGACGTTCGACCGGGCGAAGGAGTACACCGTGTTCGCCGGCCTCGCCGCGGGTTCCACCGCGGCCGTGGTCGGCAGCTCGGTGCACGGCGGTGACGTGTGGTACCTCGCCGTGATCGCCATCACGGTGCAGACCTGCCGGCACATGGTCGACTTCGCGTTCGGCGCGTCGAAGCGGCGCAGGCCGCCGGAGCCCATCCCGGTCGTGCCGCTGGGCACGCCGGACGACAGCGCACTGGACGAGCCGGAGCCGCCGAAGAGCCGCCCGTCGGGCGGCGGCCTCAGCCACCTCGTGGTGTGGATGGCCGGGCGCTCGGACAAGGTCCGCCTCATCCACTGGTGTAAAAAGATCATCGTGCTCCCGATCGGAGAGCGGTTCGCGCTCATCGCCCTCACGGCGGCGCTGTTCAACGCCCGCGTGACGTTCATCGCACTGCTCTCGTGGGGCGCCGTCGCCGGGCTCTACACGGTGGCCGGCCGCGTTCTCCGATCCCTCACCCAGCCGAGGTCGGTGGCAGTCTCCAAATGAGTTCCGTGCTTCCTGGTATGTCCGCGGCGGTCGACAAGGCCGCCCCCACCCCTGACGCCGAGCTGGCCTACCACGGCAGCAGGTTGGTCGCCTACCGCGACGACGGGCCGATCGCGCACGCGCTGGGCCGGCTGACCAAGGGTCAGCTTCCGCCTCTGCTTCCGTTGCTCGTCGCCGGGGTCGTCACCGCGATCCTGCTGGCGGCCGGCGTCAGCGGCCAGACCAGCCCGGCCATCTTCGCTCCGGTGCTGGTGCTGTTGCTGGCCGGGCCCGGCTCGACGCATCCGCACAGCGGACGGCTGGACTGGCTCGTGCCGCCGATGATGCGGGCGATCGAGTACGGTTACCTGGCGACGCTAGGGTTCACCCACGGCGTCTCCAAGCCGCTGGTGTACGCCTTCCTGGGCGTGCTCGCCTACCACCACTACGACACCGTCTACCGCACCCGGCAGCGGTTGTGGCCGGCCCGATGGGTGTTCGTGGCCGGCCTCGGCTGGGACGGCCGCCTGCTGATCGCGGCGGTCGCGACCCTCGCGGGCAAGCTGCCCGTGGTCCTGGCCGTGCTGGGCGTGTACTTCCTGCTGCTGTTCGGCATCGAGAGCGTCTACACCTGGGTGCGGACCGGTACGGGCAGCGGCGTGATGGTCAATCTCGAGGAAGAGGAGGAAGTCGGCTCATGATCGGCATGGTTCTGGCCGCGGGAGCGGGGCGACGGCTCCGCCCGTACACGGACACGCTTCCGAAGGCCCTGGTGCCGGTCGACGGTGAGACGACGATCCTCGACATCGCGCTCGGCAACCTCGCCGAGGTGGAGCTGACCGACGTCGTCATCGTGGTCGGCTACCGCGCGGAGGCGGTCGAGCAGCGCAAGGCCGCGCTCGAGAGCCGGTACGGCGTCTCCCTCACGCTCGTCCACAACGACAAGGCCGAGGAATGGAACAACGCCTACTCCATGTGGCTGGCGCGTGAGCACTTCAGCGACGGCGTCCTCATGGTCAACGGTGACACGGTGCACCCGGTGAGCGTCGAGAAGACCCTCCTGGACAACCGCGGCCCCGACATCCTCCTCGCCGTCGACAACGCCAAGAAGCTGGCGGAGGAGGAGATGAAGGTCGTCCTCGACGCCGACGGGCGCCTGCGGCGCATCACGAAGCTGATGGACCCCTCCGAGGCGTACGGCGAGTACATCGGCGCCACGCTGCTGGAGCCGGCCGCCGCCGAGCCGCTCGCCGACGCGCTGAAGGCCACCTGGGAGCGCGACCCGGACCTCTACTACGAGGACGGCTACCAGGAGCTGGTGAACCGCGGCGGCAAGATCTCGGTGGCCCCGATCGGCGCGGTCGACTGGGTCGAGGTCGACAACCACGACGACCTGGAGAAGGCCCGCCGGATCGCCAAGGAATACTGATGCCGCTGCTCACGCGGATGCTCCCTGCGCCGCTGTCCATCGACGTGCGGCGCGGGGCCATCGCCCATCTCGGTGAGCTGCTCGCCGACCGGCGGATCGCCACGGAGGGCCGGGTCGCCATCGCCGTCGGGCCGGGACAGGGCGACCAGATCGCCGAGCACGTACGGCCGGGTCTGCAGGCGTGTGAGGTCTTCCACGTCGACGGCGGCACGGTCGACGCCGCGGTCGAGCTCGGCTCCCGGCTGCGCGGCGGGTCGTACGAGGCGGTCGTCGGCATCGGGGGCGGGAAGACGATCGACGCGACGAAGTACGCCGCGACGCTCGCCGGCATGCCGATGGTCTCGGTGGCCACGAACCTCTCCCACGACGGCATCTGCTCGCCCACGGCCTCCCTGGAGCACGAGAAGGGCAAGAACTCCTTCGGCGTGACCATGCCGTTGGCCATGATCGTCGACCTGGATTACGTGCGCGCCGCGCCGGACCGGCTCGTCCGCGCCGGCGTCGGCGACGTGCTGAGCAACTTCTCCGCGGTCGACGACTGGCTGCTGTCCAACCGGGAACAGGGCGACCCGATCGACCGGCTCGCGCTGACCCTCGCCCGTACGGCCGCCGAGGCGCTGATCTACCAGCCGAGGTCGATCGAGTCGGATGAGTTCCTCACCGTGCTGGCCGAGGGCCTGGTGCTCTCCGGGATGGCGATGTCGTTCGCCGGGTCGTCGCGCCCGTCGAGCGGCGGCGACCACGAGATCCTGCACGCGATCGACCAGCTGTTCCCCGGCACGGCCAACCACGGCGAGCTGGCGGGGATCGGCGCGGCGTTCTGCTATCACCTGCGTGCGACGCACCTCGGGGAGGGCGCCGAACGCCTCACGCAGATCGTGGCCTGCCTCGACCGTCACGGGCTGCCCAAGACTCCGTATGACATCGGTCTGACTGAGGAGCAGTTCGCGGAGGCAGTGGTCTACGCTCCCCGGACACGGCCTGGTCGGTACACCATCCTGGAGCACCTCGGACTCGACGAGGGCGCTGTGCTGAAAGCGGTACGCGAATATGTCGGCACCTTCGCTGGCTGACGTCCGGGCGGGCGGTCAGCCTCCCGGTCTCAAAGAACGCCGGAACGAAGAGCACTGGGCGGGACGGCTGTACATGCGCAGCATCTCGCCGTTCTTCAGCTGGATCTTCATCCGGATCGGGTTCAGCCCGAACCAGCTCACCTACCTGATGATCCTTTCTGGTGTGCTGAGCGGCGCCGCCGTCGCGGTCGCCGGTCGCGGGACGGCGGGCCTGGTGTGGGCCATCGTCGGTGCCGTGCTGATCCAGGTCTACCTCCTGCTGGACTGCTCCGACGGCGAGGTCGCGCGGTTCCGCCAGCGCACCTCGGTCACCGGCGTCTACCTCGACCGGATCGGGCACTACCTGTCGGAGGTCGCGCTGCTGGCCGGCCTCGGCGTGCGCGCCCAGGGCGCGTTCCAGAACGGCGGCTACGTCGAGCTCGGCCTGCTCGCCGCGCTCGGCGCGGCATTGATCAAGGCCGAGACCGACAACGTCGTGGTCGCCCGCGCCAAGTCCGGCCTGCCCGGCGAGCCCGCGAGCGGCGACCGCGCGCTGCGGCCGGAGTCCACGAAACTGGCGCTCGCCCGCGAGGCGGCGTCGCTGCTGAAGTTCCACCGGATCATCGGCGCGGTCGAGCTGTCCCTGCTCATCGTGGCCGCCGCGGTCATCGACCACCTGACGCACGGCCTGACCGCCACGAGGGTCCTCGCCGTCGCCGTCGCGGTCGTCGCCGTCCTGCAGACCGGGCTGCACTTCGTCAGCATCGTCGCGTCACGGAGGCTCAAGTGAGGACGGCCCCAGCCGAGGCGAACCCCTATGGGGTTCGAGGCGAGTCGTGGAGGCTGATGAGGACGGCCCCAGCCGAGGCGAACCCCCGCGGGGTCCGAGCCGAGTCGTGGAGGCGCGCGTGAGGCTGTCCGTCGTCGTGCTGACCATGGGCAACCGCCCGGTGGAGCTCGAACGCGCCGTCAAGAGCGCCCTGAACCAGAAGTACGTCGAGGTGGAGGTCGTCCTCGTCGGCAACGGCGCGGACGTCCCGGGCTCCTGGCCCGAGAACGTCAAGGTCGTACGCCTCCCGGAGAACGTCGGCATCCCGGCCGGCCGGAACCGGGGCGTCGAGGCGTCGTCCGGCGAACTCGTCCTCTTCCTCGACGACGACGGCTGGTACGAATCGGCGGAGCTCGGCGCGCGGCTACGGGACATGCTCACCGCGGACCCGAAGCTCGGGATCGTGTCCTTCCGGGTGCGCGACCCTGAGGGCGGTCCGGGGGAGCGCCGCCACGTCCCCCGGCTGCGCGCGGGTGACCCGCTCCGGTCGTCGGACGTCACGACGTTCCTGGGCGGCGCCTGCGCGATGCGCCGTGCGGCGTTCGACGCGGCGGGCGGCCTGCCGGAGGACTTCTTCTACGCCCACGAGGAGACCGACCTCGCCTGGCAGGCGCTCAACGCGGGATATCGCATCATCTACGACGCCGAGTCGGTGATGTTCCACCCGGCGGTCGCGCCGACCCGGCACGAGATGTTCTACCGGCTCAACGCCCGCAACCGCGTCTGGCTGGCGCGGCGCAACCTGCCGTGGCCGCTGGTGTTCGTCTACCTCGGCGTCTGGGTCGCGATGACGGTCGTGCGCGAACGCAAGCCGGCCGCGCTCCGCCCCTGGTTCGCCGGTTTCCTCGAGGGCTGGCGCAAGCCCGCGGGCCCGCGGCGTCCGATCTCCTGGCGCACGGTCTGGCGCATGACCCGCCTCGGCCGCCCCCCGATCATCTAGCCGGCTTCCCGGGCGGACGCCGGGCCGCCGCAGCGCCGAACAACCCCCACAGATCGGGGCAAAAAGGAGCTGGGGGGTGTGGCACCTCGTTCTGGGCCGTCTACTGACACGAGACAACGTCTCGGCTGAGTAGACGGCGCTGAAAGACATGCCACACCCCCGGGCTCTGCTGCCCGGGTTTTCCACAGCCTGTGGACGGCGGTGGATGCCGACCGCCTTTCCGGCAGATGATTGCTGCCATGTCCGGGGAGAGTAATCAGCGGATCGGCGCGCTGATCAGGCAGGCCAGGATGACGCGACAGCTGTCCCTGCGGAGACTCGCCGACCTCTGTGACGCCAGCGCGGCGACCCTGAGCGCCATTGAGCGGGGCACTCGCAACATCACCCTCCCTTTGGCCGACCGGATCCTGGGGGCGATGGAGCTGGAACTGCACCTCGAGGCACAGCCGATGTGGGAGGCGATCGACGCGGCCATCGCCGAGGCGGCCGGACGGCCGCTGAAGGAGCGGATCGCCGGTTGGAAGATCGAGTTCACCTCCTTGGTGTCCTGGTTCGCCGAGACCCGGTATCTCGCCGATGGTCTGATGGCGGCGGCACTGCAGGGCGCACCGGTCCCCGTCACTGCGTTCGAGATGGCCGTGCCCCGCCACGCAGACTCGCTCGACCGGCTGACGGAGCTCCTGGACGAGATGCGAGCCTCCCGCTGGAACGTCTACTGGCTCCAGTGGGGCGGTCCGATGTCCCTTGATCCGCGCGAGGCCGAGGAAGAGCAGGAGGAACTCGCTGCGGCGGCCGATGGCCGCGGGACGCCGTCCGGTTCGGGACGGGACCCTTTCACCTACAAGTGCACGCACGGGGAATTCCGGATCCGGTTGGCGGACGAGTTCGCGCCGACATTGTGGACAGAGATCGAGGAACTGTCGCAGACGTGCCTGCGGGCGACTTCCTTCCGACGCAAGATCCCGATGCTCACGCGGGTACGCCTGCCGGTCGTGCCGCTCGCCGAAATCCAGACCACGGACGGCTTTGCCCGGCGGGTCCTGGAACGCATGCGGAGGTGAATCCGCCGGTGCCGGAGGGGAGGGACTGCGACCGAGGGCGATGCCGGGCGGGTCTTCAGGCCCGTCGGAGATGAAGGAGATGAATCAGGCGGTTCCGGACAGGAGGGACTGCCAGTCCGGAGCGGTGGTGAGGACGGTCAGGTGCTGGGTCGCCCGGGACAGGGCCACGTACAGCGTGCGCAGTCCCGTCCGCGCGTAGTCGGCGATCTCACCGGGCTCGACGATCAGTGTGGCGTCGAACTCCAGGCCCTTCGCCTCCAGAGCGTCGAGGACCTGGACCCGTTCGGGGAGGTCGGGCAGCGGCGGGGCCGGGTGGCCCACCGGCAGGATGACGCCGACGGTGCCCTCGACCGCGTCGGCCAGGGCGGCGGCCTCGGCGCCCACGTGTCCGTCGAGCTCCTGTACATGGCGGATCAGCGGGTGGTGCCCCGAGACGCGCACGGCGCGGGCGGGCCGGGCCTCGGGGACCGCCCGGGACAGCACCCGTGCGGCCACCTCCGCGATCTCGACCGAGTTGCGGTAGTTGGTGGTCAGTTCGAAGGCGTGCCGGGGCCGGCGGCCCAGCGCGGCGTCCATCGCCTTGCGTGCGGCGGCGGCGTCCTCCCAGGCGCTCTGGGCCGGGTCGGCGACGACGGTCCACGTCGCCTGCCGGCCGCGCCTGCCGAGCATCCGCCACTGCATGGGCGAGAGGTCCTGTGCCTCGTCGACGACGATGTGGGCGTACTCCGCGGGGAGGTCCTCATCGTCCTCGTCACCGCGGCGCATCGCCTGCTCGCGGCGTTCGATGTACGTCGTGAGCTCCCGCAGCGTCGGTTCGTCCTCGTCATCGGTCTCGACGCGTTCACCGGTGAAGACGTTGACGCCGTCGATGACGAACGGGTCCTCGGCCTTGCGCTTCTTGGTGCGCCGGGCGGGCCGCGGGGGCGGGCCGAGGATGGTGCCGATCTCGTCGAGCAGCGCGATGTCGGCGAACGACGAGGGGCCGCGCCACGACTCCGCGAGCAGCTGGACCTGCCGGTCGCTGAGGGAGCGGCCGACGGCGCGGTGGAGCCGCTCCGGGTCCGTCAGCGAGCGCAGCACGTCCGCGGGGCGGCGGACCGGCCACCAGGCGCGCAGGAACTCCACGAAGCGCCGCTCGTCACGGACCTGCGCGGTGAACGTGGAACGGGTCGTGCCAGGAGCGTCGTCCGGCCCGCCGACCTCGAGGAAACGCGCCCAGAGCGCGCTGAGGAGGAGTTCGGCGGCGCGGGGGTAGGCGGTGTTGACCGCGCCCTGCGCGGTGCGGTGGACCTCGCGGCGGATGCGGTCCAGCGCCTCGCGGTCCAGGGTCACCACGACGCCGCGATGGACGGTGCGGAGGGTGTCCGGGCTGCCCGGCGGGGCGTCCTGCACGGCCCGCCGGAGCACGCGCGTCATCATGGCGGCCCCCTTGATGCCTGCGATCTCCGGGGCGTCGTGGGCGGCCGCCTCCGCGCCGGGGACGAGGTCGCCGAGCGAGCGCAGGGTGGCGCCGCCCTCGCCGAGGGACGGCAGCACGCGTTCGATGTAGGCGGTGAAGCGCGGGTTCGGGCCGACCACGAGCACGCCGCGCGAGCCGAACCTACGGCGGTGCCGGAACAGGAGGTACGCCACCCGGTGCAGGGCGACGGCGGTCTTGCCGGTGCCGGGGCCGCCCTGGACGATCACGGTGCCGTCGGCGGGGGCGCGGATCACCTCGTCCTGCTCGCGCTGGATCGTGGCGACGATGTCGCGCATCGTGCCCTCCCGGCTGCGCGCCAGGGACGCCAGGAACGCGCCGTCACCGACGACCGTGAGGTCCGGCCGGGCGCCGGGGATGAGCAGGTCGTCCTCCAGGTCGACGACCTTGCGGCCCTGGCAGTGCAGCACCCGGCGGCGTACGACGCCCCGCGGGTCCTCCGGGGTCGCGCGGTAGAACGCCTCGGCCGCCGGCGCGCGCCAGTCGATGACGAGCGAGTCGTGCTCGCTGGTGCGGACGCCGATCCGCCCGACGTACAGCGTCTCGCCGCCGACCAGGTCGAGGCGGCCGAAGACGAGGCCCTCCTCGGCGACGTCGAGCGCCTGACTGCGGACGGCGGCCTGGTGCACCATGGCGTCCCGGTCGACGAGCGCGCTCCTGGTGCCGGCCTGGGCCTGGCGGTAGCCCTCCTCCAGCATCCGGCGAGCGCCCGCGCGCATCTCCTCGAGGCGTGCGTACGCTTCGTCGACGCGGGACTGCTCCGCGGCGATCTGCTCGTCCTTGACGGTCGGCACCATGGACCAATTATCGGTGCGAAGCGCGGCGACCCCGTACGCTCGGCAGTGCGTGGCCATAGGGGAGGTGATCACGGTCGAGTCCGCGCGGAGCCGTAGGCACGTCATCCTGAGCGCCCTGACGGCCCTGCTGACCGTGATCGTCGGTGGGGTGCTCGCCGACCACTTCGTCCTTCAGGCGGAGTGGTGGCAGGTGAACCGCACCGTGACGCACGCGCCGCGACCGTGGCTGGCCGATCTGGGGCCGCCGGCGACGCCGGTCACCACGAGTTGGCAGCTGAGCACGCCGGTCGGCGACAGCGACCTGCCCGCCTACGACCGGGTCGCGTACACCATCGTGGACGGCCAGCTCGTCATCGTGTCCGGACACGGCCTCGACGTCCGCGACGCGCGTACGGGGCGGGAGCGCTGGCACTACTACCGCGCCGAGTGGTCGATGCTCGGCTGGGCGCGTACGGGACAGGCGCTCGTCGCCTACCTCGAACGGACCGGGCACCGCGGGAACCGCCTGATGGTGGGCCTGGACGCGGTGAGCGGCACGCTGCTGTGGCGGCAGCGGGGCGAGGTGCCCGCCGCGACCGACCGGACGACGCTGCGCTGGCCGGCCGCCGCCGGGGTGGTGTTCGTCACCGAGGACGGGCGGCAAACGCTGTACGGCCGGTCGGCCACCACCGGCCGGCGGCTGTGGACCAAGCGGCTCCCGCACGGCTGCCTGCTGCCCGAGGCCGTGCCGTACGCCTCCGACAGCAGCGAGAGCATCGCCGCGTTCAGCATCGACTGCGGCGCGAGGGACCGGGTCCTGGTCGTCGATCCGCGGACGGGCCGGACGGACTTCACGGTCTTCACCCGGAACACCGCGCGTTCGGCGATCGCGGTCGGCGGTGACGTCACGGTCGTCTTCGACGGCTGGTCGCTGCAGGCGTTCGACCGGCATGGCCGCGCTTTCCTGAACCGGGCCGGCGAGGACCTGTGCCGCGACATGTGCCCGATCGCGGTGACGTCCGGCCATCTGCTCGTCGCCTACGAGACCGAGCGGCGGCCCGAGGACGCCACGCCGACGCGCCGGCTCGAGTCCGTGGACATCGCGTCGGGTTCGTCCTCCTGGCACCGGGACATGCCCGGCTACACCGCCCTGTCGGTCGCGGGTGGCCTGGTCTACGGGCTGCGGTCGCGGCTCGCCGATCCGCTGCTGCCCGCCGGGGTGGACGTCATCGACCCGGTCAGCGGGAACGGTACGACGGTCCCGATCCCCGTCGTCCTGCGGGCGGGCCTGGACGGCGTACGCCCCTGGCTCGCCGCGGGCGGCGGGCTGCTGTACGTCGCCGCGCCGGCCGCGCGGCCGCGCCCGTTCGGTGCGGCGCGGCTGGTCGCCCTGCGCGGCGGGATCCGTGGCGAGGGGCCGCCGGAGCTGGCCGGCGTGCCGACCCAGCAGTGGCCGGACGCCTGCTCCCTGCTGCCGACGCGCGACCTGCCGCGCGGGTACTCCGGTGAGCCGGACTCGACGACCGTCGACGGCATGCGGCTACCGGCGGGCTGCACCTTCCGCCCGCGACGCTCGCGCGGGCACGGTCCCGACGGGCCGGAGCGGGAGGCCGGGGTGCTGTCCGTCACCGTCCAGTGGGTCGCGTCCGACGCCCTGACCGCCAAGGCGCTGTTCGCCGCCGCCCGCGACGCGCAGAACGGTGCCCGGGACCGGGTACGGGCCGGTGACGAGGCATACGCGGTGGGCACGTCGTCGGGCACGGTCGTGATGCGGGTGGGCCGCACGATCGTGACCGTCACGTCCGGGCTGCCCGACATGGCGACGCGGCTGGCGGCGGTGGTCGCCGCGCGCCTGCCTCCGGCCGCGTAGGTCAGGCGACCGGGGCCCGGGCCGCGCCGGCCGCCCAGTCCTCGAGCTGGGCGACGAACAGGCGGGCCTGCTCGGGCCAGTGGAACCGCGCGCGGGCGGCCTCGTGACCGCGCTTGCCCATCTCCCGGCGCAGGGCCGGGTCATCGCGCAGCCGCCGGACCGCCGCGGCCGTGGCCTCGGGATCCTCGAACGGTACGACGAGGCCGCAGTTCGCCTCCTCGACGATGCGGGCGGCGATCGGGTTCGGCGTGCTGATGACGGGGAGGCCGCGCGCCATGTACTCGACGACCTTCGTGGGCATCGAGTGACGGTAGTTGGGCGTGTCGTGGAGGAGCGACAGGCCGGCGAGGACGCCCTCCGCCATCCGCAGCGCCCGGTCGTTCGGCACGAACCCGTACCAGCGAAGAATCCCCTCCCGCTGGGCGTCGCGCAGCAGCGGCCGTACGTCGGCGTCGGCACCGCCGACCAGGTCGAGCGTGATCCCGTCGGCGTGCACGAGCCGGGCCAGCGCGATCAGGTCGTTCACGCCGCGGGCGAACGAGAGCTGCCCGACGTAGATGATCCGGTCGGCACCGGGCGGGGCGGGCGGCGCGTCCGGCACGTGGGTGGTGTTGGGCACCACCGGGTGCGGCCGGCGGAACCGGTCCTGGTATCCCTCCTCGGCGAGCAGCAGCTTCAGCCGGCGTTCGGCGCGGCGCTCCAGGCGGCGTACGGCGAACCGCAGCGGGATGCGCAGCGGGGCGGGCAGCCAGCCCTTCGCGCCGAGCGCGGCGGCGGTGTCCTCGTGCACGTCCCAGACGGTGCGCGAGCGGAGCCGGTGCGGCACCGCGAGCAGCAGTTCGGGGTCGTGCAGCAGGAGGATGTCGGCGTCCTTCGCGTGCGCGGCGAGGGTGCGCCGCGCCTTTCGCAGCGCGGACAGCCGGTTCCGGCCGGTCGCACGCGGGACGTCGAACGGATCGATCTCCGGCCAGGGCGCCACGTTGCACGCCCGGAATGGCGCCACATAGGTCACGTCGTGTCCCGCGTCCAAAAGTGCGCGGATCTGCCGGTGCAGAATTCGCGCGTCCTCCGGATGGTGCACGACGGTGCACACGAAAATCCGCATTGTTCTCACTTCACCGCAGAGTCTCGCGGATGCGGAAGAATTTTCGGTGAATTCCGCGAGGACATCGGATCACAGCAATTCGACGCGTTCGGCGGCCGATTCCTCGAGGCGGCGCGTGGCGCCCCGGGTGTCGAACAGCAGCCGCGCGTGCCGGGTGAGGCTCTCCGCGTCGTACTCCCGGTGGTCGGTGAGGACGATCACGAGGTCGGCCTCCGCGAGCGCCGTGTACAGCACGCGGGCGCGCGGCACCGGCTCGCCGTCGACCTCCCAGGTCTCGACGTGCGGGTCGTGGAAGGTCAGGTCGGCGCCCATCTTCCGCAGCCGCCGGGCGACCGGGCGGGCCGGCGACTCGCGCTGGTCGGCGATGTCGGGCTTGTACGTCACGCCGAGGAGGAGGACCTTGGCGCCCTTCATGGCCAGGCCCTCGCGGTTGAGTAGCGCCTGTGAGCGCTCGACGACGTACCGGGGCATCCGGTCGTTGATCTCCTGGGCGAGCTCGACGAACCGGAACGGGTAGCCCAGCGAGCGCACCTTGTAGGACAGGTAGTTGGGGTCGATCGGGATGCAGTGCCCGCCGACGCCGGGGCCCGGGTAGAACGCCTGGAAGCCGAACGGCTTGGTGGAGGCGCAGGCGATCGAGTCCCACAGGTCGATGCCCAGCTCGTTGCAGAACACCGCCATCTCGTTGACCAGCGCGATGTTGACGTGCCGGTAGGTGTTCTCGAGCAGCTTGGCCATCTCGGCCTCGCGGGTCCCCTTGGCCTGGACGACGTGGTCCACGAACTTGCCGTAGAACGCGGCGGCGGCGTGCGCGCAGGCCGGCGTCAGGCCGCCGACGATCTTCGGGGTGTTGTGGACGCCGTACACCGGGTTGCCCGGGTCGATCCGCTCGGGGGAGAAGGCCAGGTGGAAGTCCTCGCCCGCCACCAGGCCGGACTCCTCCAGGATCGGCCGGACGACCTCCTCGGTCGTGCCCGGGTAGGTCGTCGACTCCAGCACCACCAGAGTGCCGGGGTCGAGGTGCCGCGCGACCGTCTGCGAGGCGGCCCGGACGGCCGTCAGGTCGGGACCTCCGTCGTTCAACAGCGGCGTGGGCACGCAGATCACGATGGTGCGCGCACCGTCGAGGATGTCCTCGTCCCGCGAGGGCGTGAAGCCGGCGGCGAGCATCTGCGCGACCTCCTCGGCGCTCACGTCGTCGATGTGGGACAGGCCGGCCTTGAGCCCGGCGACGACGCGGGCGTCGCGGTCCAGCCCGCCGACCCGGAGGCCGGTGCGGGCGGCCTCCCGCACGAGCGGGAGGCCGACGTAGCCAAGTCCGATGACCACCAGATCCACCAGGTGGCTCCCTTCAGGATGCTGCGGAGGCGATGTCCCGGTAGGCGCCGAGACAGCGGGCGGTGACGGCCCGCCAGGTGCGGTTGGCCGCGACCCACTCTCGGGCCGCCTGTCCGATTTCGCCGCGTAGCTTCGGACTGTAAATGAGCTGGTCCAGGCTATTCGCCCAAGCTTCGGGGTCTTCCGGAAGAGTTAACGTCCCGGTTACGTTGGGTTCCAGGATTTCGCGAATTGCCTTGACATCACTTGCTATTACTGGGAGTCCCCCTGCCATCGCCTCCAGCGGTTTCAGCGGAGTGACCAACTGGCACACCCGGTCCGCCCTCCGCGGCACCGCGAAGACATCGAGGACTGCGTGATACCGACGTACCTGATCCACCGGCACCCGGCCGGTGAAGATCGCCGGCACCTTGAGCTCGGCGGCACGGCGCTCGAGGGCCGGCCGCTCGGGTCCGTCGCCGACGAGCAGGAGCGTGAAGTCACGTCGCAGCGCCGCCGCCTCGATGAGCGTGTCGATGCCCTCGAAGCCGTAGAAGGTCGAGGTGAGCCCCACCACGACCTCGCCTTCGGCGATGCCGAGGTCCGCGCGCAGCTTCGCGCCGTCCGGCAGGGGAGCGAGGAAGCCGTCGTCGACGGCGTTGGGCACGACGAGCACGTCGCCCGCGCCGCCGCGCCCCTGGATCTCGGCCCGCATCGCCTCGCCGAGCGTCACGACCAGGTCGGCGTCGCGCATCCGGGCGGTCTCCAGCTCGCGGGTGAGCCGGTAGAACTCATCGCTCGTCGAGCGCGCCGGGTCCCGCGACAGCCAGGAATCCTCCAGGAAGCCGCGCACCTCGTACACGACCGGCAGCCCGTACCGGCGCCGCAGCTCCAGCGCGACGGCCGCGTTGAGGTGGTTGCTGGCCGCGTGCAGCACGGCCGGGCGCAGCTCCTCGACGAGGCGTCCGGCCAGGTCGGCGGCCTTGCGCACCTCGCGTACCGGCCCCTTCGGCGGCGCCCACGGCAGCAGCCGGTGGTAGGGGATCCCGTCCACCTCGCAGCGCGGCCGTGCGTCCCGGACGCCCTGCGCGAGCGGGTAGCCCAGCCGCGTCACGACGTGCGGGTCCAGGCCCAGCTCACGCTGGGCGGACACGATGCGGTGCGTCCGCACCGTGTACCCGGCCTGCGTACGCGGCAGCGCGTTCGTGACCAGGTGCAGCACCGTCATCCGGTCCCCGGTGGCCCGGTGCGCGGGGCGTCCGGCCGGGGGCCGGGGTTCGGCGGCATCGGCGAGCAGCGCGCGCAGCTCCCTGGTCTCGCGGTCCGCGCGCTGCGGGGCCGGTCCGGCGAGCGTGCGGAACCGCGCGCGCACCGGCCCGGGAGCCACGCGGAGTGCCAGCCGAACCGCCCGGCGTGGATCGGCACGCGCGTGCCGCCACGCGAGCGCCGTCCAGAAAAAGATCATCTTGGCCACCTGCATGGCGGGTGAGGTTAGGGATCGTCCGTGAACGAAAGGGAAACGAGAGCAGTGATCGCGCATGTCCTCGGCGCTCGGCCGAACTTCGTCAAGGCGGCACCGGTGATCGCCGCGCTGTCCGAGACGGGCCGCGAGCAGTGGGTCATCCACACCGGCCAGCACTACGACGAGCGCATGTCGGAGGTGTTCTTCCGCGACCTCGGCCTTCCCGAGCCCGACGTCAACCTGGAGGTCGGCTCGGGCAGCCACGCCGCGCAGACGGCGGCCATCATGGTGGCGCTGGAGAAGGAGTTCATCGAGCGTTCACCCGAGCTCGTCATGGTGTACGGCGACGTCAACTCCACCATCGCCGCCGCCCTGGTCGCGGCCAAGCTGCACATCCCGGTCGCCCACGTGGAGGCGGGGCTGCGCAGCTTCGACATGACCATGCCGGAGGAGGTCAACCGCCGGCTCGTCGACCAGCTGTCGGACCTGTGTTTCGTCACGAGCCCGGAGGCGGTCGGCCACCTCGCCGCCGAGGGGGTCGGGGTGCACCGGACCCACTTCGTCGGCAACCCGATGATCGACACGTTGCTCGCCCATCTCGACGCCTTCGACACCGAGGCCGTGCGGCGGGCGTACGACCTGCCGGAGCGGTACGTCGTCGCGACGCTGCACCGCCCGGCGAACGTCGACGACCCGGAGGTCGCGGCCGGTCTGGTCAAGCGGCTGCACGAGATCGCCGAGCTGGTGGACGTCGTCATGCCGGTGCACCCACGTGGCCGGAAGGTGCTCACCGAGGCCGGCCTGGACGCCCACCCGCGGGTGCGGCTGCTCGAACCGCTCGGTTACGTCGAGTTCGTCGCCGCCGTACGCGGTGCGGCGGCCGTCGTCACCGACTCCGGCGGCGTCCAGGAGGAGACGACGGTCCTCGGCGTCCCGTGCCTGACGCTCCGGCCGAACACCGAGCGGCCGATCACGATCATGCACGGCACGAACCGGCTCGTCACCGCCGACGACGTGGTCCCGGCGGTCGCCGAGGCCCTGGCGGCGGGCCGCGGCGAGCGGGAGCACCCCCCGCTGTGGGACGGCCACGCCGGACCGCGCATCGCCCGCGTCGTGGAGGGATGGCTCGGTGGCTGACCGGCAGGTGGCCCGGCTCAAGGCGGCGCTGGCCGACCGGGAGGCCCGGGTTCAGATCCTCGAGGCGCGGGTCGCCGCGCTGGAGGGATCGACGTCCCTCAAGGTGGGCCGGGCCGTCACCGACGCCGCCCGCAGCCCGGGCAAGGGCGTCGTCCAGCTGCCGCGCGAGCTGTACCGGATGTGGCGGCACCGCGGCGCGCCGAACGTCGTCACCTCCGTGGACGCGCGCGAACGCCCGATGTTCACCGCGCGCGACGAGGACCGGCTGATCGCGGCGGCGCCCGCGACGGGTCTGGTGGTCGCCGGCGTGCTCGGCCCGGCCGCCGCCGAGGTCCTGGCAGAGGTCGCGCACGTCGTGCCGCTGATGCCGCACGACGCCGCCCTCGTCCTCGACACGACCGACGTCGACCTGGTCATCGTGGACGCCGCCGCCGGGGAGCCCGGCGGGCCGTGGGCCTACCTCGGCGTCCCGGGTGTGCCCGACCGCGACCGGGCGCTGCTCGCGCTGATCGGCGTCGCCCACGACCGGGGCCGCCTCGTCGTGCTGGCCGGCTCCGCTCCGGCGATCGCCGGGTTCGGCTGGGACGCCACCGTGCCGCCCGGCATACCGATCAGCGAGGCAGTGCCGGACCTGTGCGCCCGCTTCGGCATCGAATCATGACTGTGGCAGAAGGGGAACGCGTGCGCGCTCTCGTGTACGGCGACGTCGATCTGAACCTCATCGACGGATCGGCGATCTGGGCCCAGGGGATGGTGCAGGCGCTGCAGGTCGCCGGCGTCGAGGTGACGTTCGTCCTCAAGGCGCCCGTGAAGACCGGACGCCTCGTCGACCCGCTCGACCGGCTGCCCGGCGTGGCCGTACGCCGCAGGCCCGAGGACGCGACGGCGTCGCTCACAGTGGAGGAGGCGGCGGGGCTGCTCACCGAGCTCGACGCCGAGCGGCCGTACGACCTGGTCGTCGTGCGCGGCAAGCGACTGGCCGTACGCCTGACCGCGACGCCCCTGGCCGGGCGGCTGTGGACGTACCTCACCGACGTGCCGCAGACCGTCGCCGAGCTGGACGGGAGGACCCGCGGCGAGCTGGCGGCGGTCGCCAAGGCGTCCCGGTTCCTGCTGTGCCAGACCGAGGAGCTGCGCTGCCACCTGGAAGGCGTGCTGCACAAGGCGGCGGGCAAGTGCGTGCTGTTCCCGCCGGTCGTCGCCCTGCCGGAGGGACTGGAACCGGCCGCGGAGCGCACGCCCGGCCGGCCGCTGCGCCTCGTCTACACGGGCAAGTTCGCGCCGCGCTGGAACACCTACGAGATGACCGCGCTGCCGCGCCGCCTGGCCGCCCGCCGGGTCGACGCCGAGCTGCACATGATCGGCGACAAGATCCATCACGACAGGAAGGACCCCGGCTTCTCCCGCCGGATGCGCGTGGCCCTGGAGTCGACGCCCGGCCTCACCTGGCACGGCGGCCACCCGCGCGCCGAGGCGATGCGGGTGTCGGCCGGCTGCGACGTCGGGCTGTCCTGGCGCCACCCGGAGCTCGACGCGAGCCTGGAGCTGTCCACCAAGGTCCTCGAGATGGGGGCGCTCGGCCTGCCGGTCGTCCTCAACCGCACCCCGATGCACGAGAACCTCCTCGGCGCGGACTATCCGCTGTTCGCCGCCACCGAGGACGACGTCGTCGACGTGCTGGCGGACGTCACCGATCCGGAGGTCTACGCGCTGGCCCGCCGCCGGTGCCTTGAGGTCGCCCGGGCGTTCACGCTGGAGGCGGCGGCCGAACGGCTCCGTACCTACCTGGGGCAGGCGTTCCCGCCGCCGCTGCACAGCGGCGGCTCCGGGCGTACGACGCGCGTCGTCGTGGCCGGGCACGACCTGAAGTTCTTCACCCGGCTGCTGGACCACATTGGCGCGCTGCCGGACGTCGAGGTGCGCGTCGACCGCTGGCCCGCCCTCGGCTCCCACGACCCGGAGGTCAGCGCCGAGCTGGCCGAATGGGCGGATGTGATCATCTGTGAGTGGTGCGGGCCGAACGCCGTCTGGTACAGCGAGTGGCGCAAGAAGCACGGTCGCCCTGACCAGCGGCTCATCGTGCGGCTGCACCGTTTCGAACTGTACGGCGCGTGGCCGGGACGGCTGGACATCGACCGCATCGACCAGGTCGTCTGCGTCAGCCCGTCGTACGCCGAGCTGACGCGCAAGATGACCGGCTGGCCCGCCGAGAAGATCACGGTGATCCCCAACTGGGTGGACGTCGCGCAGTTCGACCGCGCCAAGCTCCCGGGCGCGCGGTACCACCTCGGGATGATCGGGATCGCGCCGTGGCGCAAGCGCCTCGACCTGGCCGTGGACGTCCTTGAGGAGCTGCGCCGCGAGGATCCGCGCTTCACGCTGTTCGTGAAGTCCAAGCTGCCCTGGGACCTGCCCTGGATCTGGAACCGCACCGAGGAGCGGGAGGCCTTCGAGGCGCTGTTCCGGCGCATCCGGCGGTCGCCGCTGCTCGCGCGCTCGGTCGTCTTCGACCCCGCCGGGCCGGACGTCGCCGCGTGGCTGCGCCGGATCGGCGTCGTACTGTCCACCAGCGACGACGAGAGCTTTCACCTCGCGCCGGCCGAGGGCATGGCGTCCGGAGCGGTGCCCGCACTGCTCGGCTGGCCGGGCGCGGACACCATCTACGACCGGCGCTGGATTCACGAGTCGCCGTCCGCGATGGCGCGGGACATCGCCGCGATGGTGGCGGAGGGCCGCTGGGACGAGGAGAGGGCGCAGGCCCACGCGGAGGTCACGCGGTCCTACGCCCTCGATCTCGTCGGTGAGCGGTGGGTGGAGCTGCTCAGGCCTTCTGCGGCCGCCGCAGCGGCACGAACGCCCACGACATGTCCGGCTCAAGCGCCCAGTGCATGACCGTGCGCACCGGCGGGGTGCACAGCAGTGTCGCCAGCACCGCGCCGGTCGCCGCGGTCCCCAGCACGCCAGGGATCGTGTGCAGGAACGCCGCGTCGAACCAGCCCATGTACTCCATGAGCTTCGTGAGAAAGCCGTGCAGCAGGTAGGCGTACAGCGTGGCGCCGCCGAGACCGGTGAACCACGTCTCCCGGGCCGGCACCAGTGAGAGGAAGGCCGCCACCAGGACGGTCGCCGCGACCATGAGACCCAGCCGCATGCCCGTGCCGGTCAGGTTGCCGACGTGCATGACGGAGTTGGGACTGCGCCAGTACACCCACTCGGTCGTCATGTGGCGGTCCGCGACGAAGAAGGTGAAGACGAACCCGGCCAGGAGCGTCAGCGCCCCCAGCACCCGGGCCCTGGTCTGCTTGAGCAGGTCGAAGTGCTCCTGCTTCAGCATGAGGCCCAGGACGTAGAACGGCACCAGGCCGAAGACGCGGTGCATCTCCAGCGTGGTCGGCAGGTCGCTCATCCCCGACAGCAGGGAGATCACCACCGCGATCCCCACCGGCCAGCGGATCTGCTGCCAGACCGGCGTGGACAGGCGCCACAGGAACAGCGCCATGAGGAACCAGGTGAGGTAGTACGGGTCGAGCAGACTGATCTGGAAGCCGGCGTGGCCGACCGCCCAGTGGTACGCCGAGTAGGCCGTCTCGAAGACGATGTACGGGACGCCCAGGTTGGTGATCAGCTTGCGGGCCTTGCCCCCGGAGAACGTGAAGTTCCGGGAGAAGTAACCGGTGATCACGATGAATACCGGCATGTGGAAGGTGTAGACGAACAGGTACAGCGCGTGCGCGAGGCGGACGTCGCGCAGGTCGACGATCGAGTGGCCCATCACCACCAGGACGATCGCCAGGAACTTGACGTTGTCGAAGAACGGGTCCCGCCGGCGGCGTGCGGGAGGCCGGGCCTCGGCGGGTGCGACGGCGTACAGGTCGGGGATCGTGGTCGCGGCGTGGGGCGACGGGGGTTCGGCGGGGTGCGCAGTGGGCGAGGTCATCGATTCCAAGAGTGGAGACGGTGTTCCGGGCCCCGGAAACCACGGGGTTGAGAAACGACCATACAGACCCTCGATGGCACATGCAGGGCATCCGCCGAGCTGTGAGGAACCTTTCAGCTACCGCGCGTCTACGAGTTGTTCGAGCAGGGGTCCGCGGCCGCGTTGACCGCTCCCGCCGAGCTCGACGTGGGGATCGACGTCGGCTGTGTGCTCTTCAGCCCCTGCCAGTCAGGGCCAAGGACGAGGTCCACGGTGCCGGCCGCGGTGTCCTGCCCGGCCACCGTCTTGGCGCCCGGGATGACCTGGGCCAGGGCGGCGGCCTGCTGGTCGGCGCCGCTGCCGTAGCGCACCTCGGTCGCGGTGGGCCTGGTGCCGGTCAGGGTGCCGACCTTCCCGACTTGGAACCCGCGCGCCTTGAGCTGGTCGCCGGCCCGTCCCGCGAGCCCGGGGGTCGTCGTGCCGTTGAGCACCTGGACCTTGACCTGCGAGGGCTGGAGCTTCACCTTCTTGACAGGTGCGGCGGATTGCACCTGGTTGTCGTTGCGGATGGCGGCGAACAGGTTGTCCGCGTCCGGCTCCTTCCACGCGATGCGGTTGGGATCGGGCGCGTACGCCGTCCACGGCACGGTGATGAACTGCACCTTGCCCGCGGACATGCCCTGCACGCTGCCGGCCACCTTCTTCATCTCGTCGACGGTGAAGTCCTGGTCGGTGGTGACCGACCTGGTGGCGGCGTCCAGGAAGCTCAGCAGCTTCGACGGGTTGGTCAGCGTGCCGTTGCTCGTGGCCTTCTTCACGACGGCGCCCAGGAACTTCTGCTGGCGCTTGATACGCCCGAGGTCCGAGCCGTCGCCCAGGCCGTGCCGCATGCGGACGTACGCCAGCGCCTGCTCGCCCTTGACGATGTGCCGCCCGGCTCCCAGGTACAGCTTGCTCTGCTTGTCGGCGACGCGCTGGGGGAGGCAGATCTCGACGCCGCCGAGGGCGTCCACGACCTGCTTGAACCCCGAGAAGTCGACCTTCGCGAAGTGGTCGATGCGGATGCCGGTCAGCGTCTCGATCGTGTGCCACGTGCAGCCGGCGCCGCCGTTGTTGAACGATTCATTGATCATTCCGAGGTGCGCCGGGATCGTGTGGCCGCTCGTCGACTTGCACTGGGGCAACTGCACCATCGAGTCGCGCGGGAAGCTGATGCCGACGGCCTTGCCCCCGCCCGGCGACAGGTGGAGCAGGATCATGGTGTCGGAGCGTTCCCCGACGTCGTGGCCGTACTTGCCGTTCGCGCCGTTCCGCTGGTCGGAGCCGATGAGCAGGACGTTGAGCGACTTGTTGAGCTTCGCGGGCCGCTTGCCGAGCTGGGCGGCGACGTCCTCGTGCTTGATGTTGCCCTCGAGCTTCCGGTACGCCGCGTACGCGGCCAGGCTCGTGCCGACGAGGACCACCGCCATGGCGATCGACGCCCAGCCGATCACGCGCCACCAGACTCCCCGCTTCGGCGGCGGGCCGGCCGGGTAGTCCTGGTCGAGGTAGTCGTAGTCGCTGATCATCGGCCCCAAACGCTAGGCGAAGGCATGGAACGGGCGATCCTGTCAGATCACAGAAGTCACATGTTCTATGGAGATTCGGCGCTCCAAACCTGTTTCGTCGAGGTTTTGGCAGATTATTACTGATCCGGCGGCGGTCAAAGGCCCCAGCAGACCTCTGAGGAGACCCTCAGGTGTGTCGAACCCCACAGTAGTGAGCACCCGTGCACCCTCCGGCGTACCCAACGCTCGGGCCTCGCTCAGGAGTTCCGTGCCCGTCAGGGTCCGGTCGGCGAACTCGACCGCGGGAACGTCCGGGTCGAGGGCCCCGCCGGAGAACCGGTCGCCGTACGCACGCACCTCCACCGCATAGTCGGTCACGCCCGGCGGGCAGTCGGTCAGCGGCGCGCCGAGCGCGTGCAGGGACAGCCCGACCACGTCGGCGGCCGAGTCGGCCGCCTCGGCGAGCCGGGCGGGCCCCGCCGCTACGATGTCGGCGTCGCCCGGGATGGCGCCGTCGCCCACCGGCACGACCGTCAGCCCGGCCGACCAGCACGCGAACAGCCAGACGGCGGTCTGCCAATGCCCCGGAAGGGCGAGGGCCACCCGTCCGGACGGTACCGCACCGAGCCCGTCGACCAGGAGGTTCGCGGTCTTGGCCACCCAGTTGTCGAACGTCTTGACCGACAGTTCGACACGTTCCCCGGTGGCGTCGTCGTAGAAGGTGACGAGCGGGCGGGACGGATCGGCGGCCAGCGCCCGGCGCAGGAGCTCAACGGGATGTGACATGAAAGTGAAGATTACGGCCCCCCGGGCTCCAGGCGCCCGCGGCCGTTACTCTCCGGACGCGATCGATGACATCGACGGAGGACCCGGGACATCGCCGGCAGACCTCCTCCTCGCCCGTGTCACGGTCACCCCGGCCCTGCTCCTGGTCTCCTGGCTGGTGGTCGCCCTGCCGTTGCTGATGGCAGGGGCGTTCCGGCCGTGGATCGCGATCCCGCTGTTCGTGCCGGTGGCGGCGGCCGCGCTGACCTTCGGCCTGCGGGCGGTACGACCCACCGGTCAGACGACGGGCCGCTCGTCGTGGTGGCCGGTCGCGGGAGTGCTCGCCGTGGCGGCGGCGTTCGGCACCCTGCAGCTGATGATGTGCTCCCAGCAGATCGTCGTGCGCCGTGACCCGGCCTCCTACTTCAACTTCGCGACCTGGCTGGCCGGCCACGGGTCGTTGCCGATCCCGCAGATGCGGTGGGCCTTCGGTGGCGGGGACGGCGCGCTGACGTACGGCAGCCCGGCGTTCTATCAGCGCGGCGGCGCGCTGGTGCCGCAGTTCATGGCCGGGATGCCGCTGATGGTCGCACCGGGCGGCTGGATCGGCGGCCCGTACGCGACGCTGGCCATGATGCCGGTGATCGGCGCGCTGGCCCTCGTCTCGTTCGCCGGCCTGGCGGCCCGGCTGATCGGCGCGCGCTGGGCGCCCGTCGCCGCACTGGCGCTCGGGCTGACCTGGCCGATGATGATGATCTCCCGGTCGATCTACAGCGAGACCGGCGCGCTGATCCTGATGCTCGGCGGGATCTGCCTGACGATCGACGCGGTCCGCTCGGGACGCCGCCTGCCGGCGCTGATCGGCGGCCTGTCGCTGGGGCTGACGATCCTCGTGCGCATCGACGGGGTGCGCGACGTCCTGCCGGTCGTGGCGTACGCGGGGCTGCTGCTGGCGCTGCGGCGGCGCGTCGGCCTTCCGCTGTTCGCCGGTTTGGTCGTCGGGGTCGGCGCGGGGCTGCTCGAGGGCTTCGTGATGTCCCGGCCGTACCTGCACTACCTCAGCGCGTCGCTGCATCCGCTCCTCTACATCGCGGTCGCGGTCCTCGCCGCGACGGCGGTCGCGAGCCTGGCGATCCGCCGCTGGGGGCTGCCGGACCTCACACGGTTCCGGCTGCCGGACCTGGCCATCCCCGCGACATTCGCGGCGCTGGCCTTCTTCGCCGCCCGCCCGATGTTCCAGGTCGTACGCCGGGTGCCGAACAACCCGGACGATCGGGTCAACGCCGCCTTCATCGCCGCCCTCCAGCGGTCCCAGGGGCTGCCGCTCGACCCGAACCGGCAGTATTCGGAGCTGAGCCTGCACTGGGTGGCGTGGTACATCGGGGTGCCCGCCGTCCTCCTGGCCGCCGTGGGCGCCGCGCTCGTCCTGCGCGACCTGCTGCGGCGGCGCCGGACCGCCTGGGTCCTGCCGTACGCACTGATCATGTGGACGACCGTGGCGACCCTCTGGCGGCCGGGGATCACCCCCGACCACCCGTGGGCGAGCCGCCGCCTGATCGGCGTGGTGATCCCGGGGCTGCTGCTGTTCGCGCTGTGGGCCGCCGCCTGGGCGGGACGCCAGGCACGGCGGTTCCTCCAGGACCGGCGGCTCTCGGCCGGCGTCGCCGTCCTGGGCGCGCTGCTGATCCTGGTGCCGACCGCGTGGACCTCGGCGCCGATGTCGGTGGTGCGGACGGAGGAGCGCGAGGTCTCCCAGGCGCAGGGGATGTGCCGGGCCATCGGCCCGAACGCCTCGGCGATCATCATCGAACGCGTCACCGGCGACCGGTTCACCCAGCTGATCCGCGGGATGTGCGGCACGCCCGCGGCCCGCGTGCGCGTCCTGCCCGGTTTCAAGACCGCGCCCGAACAGGACGTCACGCGGGTCGTCCAGAAGGTCGTCGCGGCGGGCCGCCGCCCGGTGCTCCTGGGCGCCGATGGGGTCGACGTGTCGCCGTACGGCCCGGCCCGGCGGGTCTTCCACATCCACACCCGCCGCGACGCCAGCACCCTGGTAACGGCCCCGGAGGGCACCTGGTCCCTGACCATCAACGTCTGGATGGCCGATCCCGTGTACAGAGGGTGAACAGTGCGTACGCTTAGAGCCGTGCATCGGACTGGGCGACTATCCTCGCCGGGCGTGACTACCACGCCCCATGTGACGATCGTCCTGCCCTGCTACAACGAGCAGGATCACGTCATCGACGAGGTCGAGCGCATCTCCAAGGCCATGGACGCCAGCGGGCACACCTATGAGCTGCTGGCCGTCGACGACTGCTCGACCGATCAGACACTGGCCCGGCTCGAGGAGGCGGCCCCGCACTTCCCGCATATGCAGGTCGTGCCGTTCCACCGCAACGGCGGGTCGGGCACCGTCCGGCGGATCGGCTCGCAGCAGGCGCGGGGGGACATCGTCGTCTGGACCGACGCCGACATGACCTACCCGAACGAACGCATCCCGGAGCTCGTCGACATCCTCGACCAGGATCCGACGGTCGACCAGGTCGTGGGCGCCCGCACCACCGAGGAGGGCACCCACAAGTTCCTCCGGGTGCCGGCCAAGTGGTTCATCCGCAAGGTCGCCGAGCGGCTCGCCGGGCAGAAGATCCCCGACCTGAACTCCGGCTTGCGGGCGTTCCGCAAGGACGTCGCCGAGCCGTACCTCAAGCTGCTGCCGCCCGGGTTCTCCTGCGTCACGACGATCACGTTGGCGTTCCTGTCGAACCAGCATGACATCCGGTATGTGCCGATCGACTATTTCAAGCGGGCCGGGAGCTCGAAGTTCCACTTCGTGCACGACGCCTACCGCTACATCCTGCAGGTGCTGCGGATGGTGATGTACTTCAACCCGCTGAAGGTCCTGATGCCACTGGCGCTGTGGCTGCTGGGACTCGGGGTGGCCAAGGGCATCCTCGACATGGTCCTGCACCCGCTGCGGTTCGCCATCAACACGGTGCTGATCTTCGTGACCGGGTTGATGATCGCGTCGATGGCCTTGCTCGCGGACCTGATCGTGCGATCGCGGGGAGATACGTGAGCCGGAGCGGCGTGACGGGGAGGCGGGGCCGACCGTGAAGATCGCGATCATCGGGCCCGCCTTCCCGTACAAGGGCGGCGGCGCCCATCACACGACCGAGCTCGCGCACCGGCTCGCCGCCGCCGGGCACGAGGTGACCCTGGAGTCGTGGAAGGCGCAGTACCCGTCCTTCCTCTACCCGGGCGAGCAGACGATCGCCACTCCGGAAGGCGAGCCGTTCCCCGGCACCCGGCGCGCACTGGCCTGGTACCGCCCGGACGGCTGGGTCCGCACCGGCCGCCGCCTGCGCACCCAGGACCTCGTCATCCTCGCCGTGCTGTCGCCCGTGCAGGTCCCGGCCTACCTGGGCATGCTGTTCGGCCTGGGATCCCGGGACGGCCGGGTCCCCCGCGTCATCGCGCTCTGCCACAATGTCCTGCCGCACGAGCGCAAGCCGTACGACGTGCCGCTCATGCGGCGCCTGCTGAAGGGCGTCGACGGCGCCCTCGTGCACTCCGCCCAGCAGGCGCAGCTCGCCCGTGACCTGGCGCCGGGGACCGGGGTGGGCACGGCCGTGCTGCCCGCGCACCTGCCGACGCCCGGGAGGCGGCCGGGAACGCGCGCGGGCGCGCCGGACGGCCCGTGGAACCGCCTGCTGTTCTTCGGGATGGTCCGGCCGTACAAGGGCTTGGACGTGCTGCTGCACGCGCTCGCGCGGGTGGACGACGTCGCGCTGACCGTCGCAGGCGAGTTCTGGGGCGGCGCGGACGACACCCGCGCGCTGATCTCCTCGCTGGGACTGGAGGAGCGGGTGGAGCTGCGGCCGGGCTACGTCCCGGCCGCCGAGGTCCCGGAGCTGTTCGCCCGCGCCGACGCGCTGGTCCTGCCGTACCGGACCGCGACGGCCTCGCAGAACGTCTTCATGGCCTATGAGCACGGCATCCCGGTGATCGCGACGCGGGCCGGCACGCTCGCCGATCACGTCCGTGAGGGCGTCGACGGCGTGCTGTCCGAGCCGGACGACGTCGACTCGCTCACCGACGCCCTGCGCCGGTTCTACGCGCCGGGCGAGCCGGCGCGGCTGCGGGCGGGCGTGCGGCCCGTGGACTCCGAGCCGCACTGGACCGCCTACCTCGAGCAGCTCCTCACGGCCGGTCCGCTCGTCAGGAGCGGCGCCGACGGTGAGGAGCGGTCGGCCTGACTCTTACAGGTGCGGCGTGATCGCCTTGAGCAGGGCGTGCTTTGGCTTGGCGCCGATGATCTGCTCGACGACCTCGCCGTTCCTGAAGAGCAGCAGGGTCGGCAGCCCGAGGACGTTGTACTTGCCGGGGGTCGCCTGGTTCGCGTCGTAGTCGAGCTTGGCGATCTTCAGCTTGCCGGCGTACTCGGCGGCGATCTCGTCCAGGAGCGGCGCGATCATGCGGCAGGGTCCGCACCACGACGCCCAGAAGTCCACCAGCACGGGCGTGTCGCTCTTCAGGACTTCCTGGTCGAACGTCGCGTCGGTCACGGTGATCGGTTCGGCGGCCACGGGAGCCATTGTCTCTCCTTCCAGTGCGCCGCACGGGCGGCGTCGGGCAACACGGATCACAAGGCCGGTGGCCCTGGCGATATTCCAGAGGGGAGGTTATTCGACCGGGCGAGCCACCGGCTCGACCTCGTCCTCGGCGAGGACGGGGTGTCGGGTGCCGAGGAGCACGGCGGCGCCCGCCCACGCCAGATCGGCGACCGTCAGGACGACACGGGAGGCCAGCGCGACGACCAGCGGCGCGCCGGCGGCCGGCAGGACCGGCCCGAGCGTCACGGTGAGCGCGGCCTCCCGCACGCCCACCCCGCCGGGCGCGATGACGATGATGAACCCCGCGGTGAACGCCAGGGCATAGGCCCCGGTGGCGAGGAAGAACCCGTGCCCGCCCGCCGCGCGGACGAGCAGCCAGGTGTGCGCGCCGAACAGCAGCCAGCCCAGCGCCGTCCACGCGACCGCGGCGGCCATCGTGCCGACATCGGCCGTACGGGCCAGGGGCGGCCGGCGCGCCAGCCGCAGCGCGCGGTTGAGCGCGAACGCCAGGATCCGCGGATGCAGCATCGCCAGGAAGACCGGCGCGAGGACGAGCAGCCACCAATAGTGGCGCGTGGCGTCCGGCGAGGTCAGCGGCAGCGTGACGGCGGCGACCGCGCAGCCTGCGGCGATCGTCGTGACCATGGACAGCACGCCCGCGCTCGCGCCGCGCTCGCGGGGCACCCGGTGCTCCTTGGCCAGCTCCATCTGGGCGACGAGCGCCCAGACCGACCCGGGGATGTACTTGCCGAGCTGGGAGACGAAGTAGATCCGGACCGCCGCGCGCAGGGGCAGCGGGGAGCCCAGGCCGGCGAGCAGGCGGCGCCAGGCGAGCATCCACGCGCCGAGTCCGAGCACGCCCGCGACCAGCGCGGCGCCGACGTACGGCCAGGACAGCTGCGTCACGGCGCGGCGCGTGTCGTCCCAGCGGGCGAACAGGCCGTAGCCGCAGAAGGCCAGCGCGACGACGACCAGGACGACGCGCGCGAGGCGGCTCGCTCGCAGGCGGGAGATCACTCGGCCAGACTAGTCGGTACGCTCCGGTGAACACTCGGTGATCAGCGGGTACGCGCCCCGGCGGGGCCGTAAAATGGGGCGCGATGAAACTCAACGACGCGAAGGCCTTCGTCGGCCACCAGGTGCACGTGTGCCGTTACCGCGAGGCCGGGACCCTCCTGCGCTGGATGGGCGAGGACCTGCGCGGCAAGCGGGTGCTCGACGTGGCCGGCGGCGACGGCTACTGGGCCGGTCAGGCCCGCAAGCGCGGCGCGGACGCGGTCTCGATCGACCTGGCGCGCGGCAAGATGCTCTACGGGCAGACGCTGAAGCACCCGCCGGCGCTCATCGAGTGCGACGCGCTCAAGCTGCCCTTCGCCGACGGCAGCTTCGACGCCGTCCTGTCGGTATGCGCGATCGAGCACTTCGACGACGGCGGCACGGCGTTGGACGAGATGTCCCGGATCCTGAAGCCGGGCGGCGAACTGTTCATGTCCGCCGACGTGCTCAGCCGGTCGCGTGAGTGGCCCAAGCTGCGCGCGGCGCACTGCGCGAAGTACCACGTGCAGCACACCTACACGCACGAGAGCCTCGGGGAGCTGCTGGCCGACCGCGGGATGGAGCTGGCCGACTACTCCTACCAGTTCCGCACCAAGGCGACCGAGCGCCTCTACCTGTCCCTGTCGGCGTACGGCGGCCGGGCCGGATTCAACGCCGCCGCGCCGCTC
Source organism: Actinoallomurus sp. (assembly GCA_045806665.1). Taxonomy (GTDB): domain Bacteria; phylum Actinomycetota; class Actinomycetes; order Streptosporangiales; family Streptosporangiaceae; genus Actinoallomurus. The sequence goes on along the minus strand of JBJMIW010000239.1, from coordinate 19,059 downwards.
GCGCCGTTGGTCGCGCTCGCCGACCGGCGCAGTCCCAACGATCGGGGCAGCATCGTGCTCATCAGGGCGCGCAAGAAAGGCTGACGTCCCCCTGTCGGCGATTGATCGGCGTAGGCTTCCGATCGGGAGCGATCCCGACCACTCGGCACCGAACGGAGGGGGCGACTGACACCGTGGTGCCTCGTGTGCTTGTCGATGCGACCGCCGTGTCCGCCGACCGCGGCGCGCTCGGCCGCTATGTCGACGGGCTGATCGGCGCGCTGCATGGCGCGGACGCCGATCTGGCCGTCGTCTGTCAGCGATCGGACGAAGAGCGGTACGGCAAGCTGGCGCCGAAGGCGCGGGTCGTCGCCGGCCCCACCGCCATCGCGCACCGCCAGGCGCGCCTGGCCTGGGAGCAGACGGGCCTGCCGCTCGTCGCCCAGCAGGTCGGCGCGCACGTCATCCACGCGCCGTACTACTCGATCCCACTGCGACCGGGTCTGCCGACCGTCGCCACCGTCCACGACATGGCGTACTTCACCGATCCGGAGGCGCACATCCCGGTCAAGACGACCTTCATCAGGTCGGCGACGCGCACCGCGGTGCGGCGCGCGACCCGGGTGATCGTGCCGTCGAAGGCGACCCGCGACGACCTCATCGGGCTGCTCGGTGCCGACCCCACCCGGATCGACGTCGCCTACCACGGCGTCGACCACACGATCTTCCATCCGCCCACCGAGGAGGAGCGGCGGCGCCTCTCCGACCGGCTCGGCCTGCACGGGCGTCCCTACATCGCCTTCTTGGGCGCGCTGGAGCCGCGCAAGAACGTACCGAACCTCATCCGCGGCTGGGTCCAGGCGGTCCAGGGGCTCGAGGGTCCGCCGGCGCTGGTCCTGGCCGGCAGCGGGGGATGGGACGACGAGCTGGACGCCGCGCTGGCCGATGTCCCCTCCCACCTGCGGGTGCTCCGGCCGGGCTACCTGCCGTGGCCGTCGCTGCCGGGCTTCTTCGCCGGGTCGCTCACCGTGGCGCTGCCGAGCCGGGGCGAGGGGTTCGGCCTGCCGGTCCTCGAGGCGATGGCCTGCGGCGCGACCGTGCTGACCACCCACCGCGCGTCGCTGCCGGAGGTCGGCGGCGACGCCGTCGCCTACACCGAGCCCGACGCCCCGGGCGTCGCGGCGGCGCTGCGCGCGCTGATCGACGACCCGGAGCGGCGCCGTCAGCTCGCCGAGGCGGCGCACGCCCGTTCCCGGGAATTCACCTGGGCGGCATCCGCCGACGCCCATCTCGCGGCGTACCAGCGCGCTGCCGAACAGTAGGGTGACTGGCCTGGACCGATGAGGGAGGGCACCCTGGAAGCGATTCTGCTGGTCGGAGGTAAGGGCACGCGGTTGCGGCCGCTCACCATCTCGACGCCGAAGCCACTGCTGCCGACGGCCGGGGTGCCGCTGCTGGAGCACCAGCTGCGCAAGGCGAGCGCGGCGGGCATCCGCCGCATCGTGTTCGCCACGTCGTACCGCGCCGCGATGTTCACCGAGGCGTTCGGCGACGGCTCGCGGTTCGGCCTGGAACTGGTCTACGTCACCGAGGACGAGCCGCTGGGCACGGCCGGCGCCATCCGGAACGCCGCGGCCGAGCTCACCTGCGACGCCGACAGCCCGGTCGTGGTGCTGAACGGCGACATCCTCTCCGGTCACGACCTGGTGTCCCAGGTCGCCATGCACGAGAAGTCCGACGCGGCCGTCACCATGCACCTCACCCTTGTCGACGACGCCCGACGCTACGGTGCGGTGCCGACGACCTCGGAGGGCAAGGTGATCGCGTTCGTGGAGAAGTCCCCGAAGCCGCCGACCAACCAGGTGAACGCCGGCTGTTACGTCTTCCGCCGCTCGGCGATCGACGCGATCCCCACCGGCCGGGTCGTGTCGGTCGAGTACGAGACGTTCCCCGAGCTGCTCGCCTCGGGCGACACCATCATGGGCTATGTCGAGGGCGCGTACTGGCTCGACGTCGGCACGCCGGCCACCTTCGTCCAGGGCTCCTGCGACCTAGTGCTCGGCCGGATGGAGTCGCCCGCCGTGCGGCCGGGCGGGGGCGTGCTGTTCCTCAACGGCTCGGTGGTCGCCCCGGAGGCCGCCGTCTCCGGCGGCACGACCGTCGGCGCCGGCGCCGTGGTGGAGTCGGGCGCGACCGTGGAGTCCAGCGTGCTGTTCGACGGGGCCGTGGTCGAGCGCGGGGCGCGGGTGTCGCGTTCGGTCCTCGGCCGGGGCGCGCGGATCTGCGCGGGCGCGGTCGTGTCGGACGCGGTGATCGGCGACGGCGCGATGGTCGGTCCGGGCAATGAGCTCCGCGACGGGCTGCGCCTGTGGCCGGGCGTGCAGCTGCCGGAGACGGCCGTGCGGTTCTCCGCCGACGTGTAGGGCTCTCGCATGCTCACCCGCGACGCCTCCCGCACCCGGACCTGGCGCCCGCCCTGGCCGGTCGACGTGCGGCTGACGCTGTCGCCGCACCGCCGGGGCGCCGGCGACCCCGCGTTCGCCGTGACGCCCGACGGGGCGGTGTGGCGGGCGTCGATGACCCCGGACGGGCCGGGCACGCTGCGGGTCCTCGCGTGCGGCGACGAGATCCAGGCCGAGGCCTGGGGGGCCGGAGCGTCCTGGCTGCTCGACGGCGTGCCGGACCTGCTGGGCGCGGCCGACGACCCGGCGTCGTTCCGGCCGGAGCACGAGATCCTGCGCCGGGCGTCGCTGCGCCTGCGGCACCTGCGCATCGGCCGGAGCCGCAACGTCTTCGAGGCCCTCGTCCCGGCGGTTCTCGAGCAGAAGGTCGTGGGCAAGGAGGCCTTCCGGGCCTGGCGCTACCTCGTGCGCCGGTTCGGCGAGCCCGCGCCCGGGCCGCTGGACCTGCGGGTGCCGCCCGCGCCCCGGACCTGGGTCACGATCCCCTCCTGGGAGTGGCACAAGTCGGGCATCGAGGCGGTCCGGGCCCGTACGATCATCGGCGCCGCGCGGGTGGCGAGCCGCTTGGAGGTCGACGACACCCGGGAGGCCGACCGGCGGCTCCGCTCGCTCAGCGGCATCGGCGTGTGGACGTCGGCGGAGGTCCGGCAGCGGGCCCTGGGCGACGCCGACGCGGTCTCGGTCGGCGACTACCACATCCCCGGCATCGTCGGCTGGGCGCTGAGCGGCCGGAAGGTCGACGACGCGGGCATGCTCGACCTCCTGACGCCGTACGCCGGACATCGGTACCGCGTCACGCGCCTGCTGGAGCTGTCAGGTGCCGCTCCGCCACGGCGGGGACCGCGGATGCCGGTCCGCGACTACCGCCGCTTCTGACCGGCGGGGGCAGTGAACACAGCCGGGAGAAGCCCGGCGTATGTTGCCAGCATGAGTGATCTCGCCGACGCGCCGCCCACGCCGACCGCTCTCCGCCGTGCGCTCGCCCGGGTGCGCGACGGCAAATCGATCGACGTCGACGAGGCCCAGGTGCTTTTGCACGCCCGCGGCGACGACCTGGAGACGCTCCTGTCCTACGCCGCCCGCGTCCGAGACGCGGGTCTCGAGGCCGCCGGCCGCCCCGGCGTGATCACCTACAGCCGCAAGGTCTTCATCCCGCTGACGCGCCTGTGCCGTGACCGGTGCGGCTACTGCACGTTCGTGACGGTGCCCGGCCGCCTCGACGCTCCGTACCTCAGCCCCGACGAGGTCCTGGAGATCGCTCGGCAGGGCGCCGAGCTCGGCTGCAAGGAGGCGCTGTTCACCCTCGGCGACCGGCCCGAGGACCGCTGGAAGCAGGCGGGCGAGTGGCTGCACGCGCACGGCTACGACGACACGCTGTCCTACGTGCGCGCGATGGCCATTCGCGTGCTGGAGGAGACCGGGCTGCTGCCTCACCTCAACCCGGGCGTCATGAGCTGGCGGGACCTGCAGCGGCTGCGGCCGGTCGCACCGTCGATGGGGATGATGCTGGAGACGACGTCCCGGCGGATCTTCGAGGAGAAGGGCGGCGCGCACTTCGGCTCCCCCGACAAGGACCCCGCCGTACGGCTGCGGGTGCTGGAGGACGCCGGCCGGTCCAACGTGCCGTTCACGACCGGGATCCTCATCGGCATCGGCGAGACCGTCCGCGACCGCGCCGAGTCGATCTTCGCGATCCGCAAGGTCGCGCGGGAGTACGGCGGGATCCAGGAGGTAATCGTCCAGAACTTCCGCGCCAAGCCGGACACCAAGATGCGGGCCACGCCCGACGCGGAGCCGGCGGAGCTGGCCGCCACCATCGCCGTGACCCGCATCGTGCTGGGGCCGAAGGCACGGGTGCAGGCCCCGCCGAACCTGGTCGACGCGGAGTACGCCCTGATGCTGCGTGCGGGCATCGACGACTGGGGCGGCGTCTCGCCGCTGACCCCCGACCACGTCAACCCCGAGCGCCCGTGGCCGCAGATCGACGAGCTGGCCGCCCGCACCGCCGACAGCGGGTTCACCCTGCGGGAGCGCCTGACCATCTATCCCGAGTACGTCCGGCGCGGCGAGTCCTGGCTCGATCCCCGGCTCGCCGCCCACGTGGCCGCGCTCGCCGGTCCGGACGGCCTGGCCCGCGAGGGCGTACGGCCGGTGGGCCTGCCGTGGCAGGAGCCGGACGGCGGCTGGGGCGATGCCGGGCGGACCGACCTGCACGTCGCGATCGACTCCGAGGGCCGCACGAAGGACCGCCGGGACGACTTCGACGAGGTGTACGGCGACTGGTCCGAGGTCGGCACGAGGATCCGGCCGGCGGAGCGGTTCGACGCCGACGTCGCGACGGCGCTGCGGAACGCCGAGCGCGACCCGGCCGGGCTCTCCGACGAGGACGCGCTCGCGCTGCTGCACGCCGACGGTCCCGAGCTGGACGCCCTGGCGCGGCTCGCCGATGACCTGCGCCGCGACGCCGTCGGGGACGACGTGACCTACGTGGTCACCCGGAACATCAACTTCACCAACGTCTGCTACACCGGCTGCCGGTTCTGCGCGTTCGCCCAGCGGCGTACGGACGCGGACGCGTACACGCTCTCGATCGAGCAGGTCGGGCAGCGGGTCGACGAGGCGTGGGCCGCCGGGGCGACCGAGGTGTGCATGCAGGGCGGCATCCACCCGGACCTGCCCGGCACCGCGTACTTCGACCTCGCGCGCGAGGTGAAGAAGCGGGCGCCGGGGATGCACATGCACGCCTTCAGCCCGATGGAGGTCGTCAACGGGGCCGCCCGTACGAACCTGTCCATCCGGGACTGGCTGATCGAGGCGAGGGCGGCGGGCGTGGACTCGCTGCCCGGCACGGCCGCCGAGATCCTCGACGACGACGTGCGCTGGGTGCTCACGAAGGGCAAGCTGCCGACGTCGGCGTGGATCGAGGTGGTCACGACCGCCCACGAGATCGGGCTTCCGACCACGTCCACGATGATGTACGGCCACGTGGACACGCCCGCGCACTGGGTCGCGCACCTGAAGCTGATCCGGTCGATCCAGGAGCGGACCGGCGGCTTCACCGAGTTCGTCCTCCTGCCGTTCGTGCATCAGAACTCGCCGATCTACCTCGCCGGCCTGGCGCGGACCGGCCCGACGAGGCGGGAGAACCGCGCGGTGCACGCCCTGGCCCGCATCCTCCTGCACCGGGCGATCCCCAACATCCAGTGCTCGTGGGTCAAGCTGGAGGACGAGCTGTGCGCCCAGGTCCTCCAGGGCGGCGTCAACGACCTCGGCGGCACGCTGATGGAGGAGACGATCAGCCGGATGGCCGGGTCGGAGAACGGCTCGTTCAAGACGATGTCGGCGCTCGAGGAACTCGCCGCTCGGGCCGGGCGCCCGGCACGGCAGCGGACGACGCTCTACGGTCCCGTGCCGGAGGAGCGGCGCGCGGCGGCGCTGGCGACGGACGGCGTCGGGCGGTTCCTGCCGCTCGCCCACTAAGAGCCCGCGCGGGTTCTCAGGGCGGCTATCCTCCGGCTCATGGCGGTGACCAGGAGAGATCCCCGGATTCGTCTGCTGGTCCTCGGCGCGGTCCTCCTCCTCGCCGGTGTGTCCGCCGGGGTCTACGTCCTGCGCGATCGTCCGCAGGCGTGCCGGGGGAAGATCCTCCAGGTTGGTGTGGTGGCGGCCCCGGACATCGCTCCGGCGCTGGCCGACATCGCCGCCCGGTTCAACGTGCAGCCCCACGAGATCGGTGGCAGGTGCGCGCGGATGGAGGTCGAGGTCCGGGATCCGGGGGCGGTCGCCCGCTCCCTGGCGAGCGGCGATCCGTCCGTCGACGCCTGGGTGCCCGACTCGTCGATGTGGGTGGACCGCGCCCGAGCCGCCGGCGCACGGACGACGGCCGCCGGCGTGCCCCTAGCCTCGTCGCCCGTGGTGCTCGCGGTGCCGCGTGCCGTCGCCGCCGAACTGAGGGACGGCGGGATCACCGCGAGTTGGCGGCTCCTGAAGATGCCTCCGCTCCGTGCGTCGGTCCGCGCCCTCGACCCGACCCGTAACGCCGCCGGTGCCGCCGTCACGCTCGCCGTCCGGGCCACCGTCGGCTCCGTGAGGGTGCAGCGCGTTCCGGACCCGGCCCGGCTCTACACGTCCTTCGCCGGTTTGCCCGACCTCCGCCGCCCCCTCGTGGTCGCCTCCGAACAGTCGGTCGTCGCCTACAACGACACCCACCGGCCCAACCCGGCGTCGGTCATCATCCCCGGGGAGGGCACCCTCCTCCTCGACCACCCGTACGTCGCGGTCACCACCGACCCGCTGCGGGCCCAGGCCGTCGACGCGTTCCGCTGGGCCCTGCAGGCCCGACAGGCCCTCGACACCTTCCAGTGGGACGGCTTCCGCACGCCGGACGGCCGCCTCGACGCCCGCGACGCCGCCCGCCTCGGCCTCCGGGAACGCCTCCCCAAGATCCTCGCGGCCCCGACCCCGGCCCAGGTCGCGGCCGCCATGAGGACCTGAGCGCCGGCACTGCGGGGGCGCCCAGGGGGGTCGCTACGGAAGCTCTCTGCGACCAGGTAGCGGTCAGCGGCGGAGGATGAAGTCCTCGGGGTCGCGCGGCTCGCGGTCGCGCGGGGGAGCGGCGGGGTGACCGATGCCGACCGCGCCCATCGGGTCCCAGTTCGGCGGCAGGCCGAGCGTCTCGCGTACGACGTCGGCGCAGAACAGCGTGCTCGACACCCAGCAGGAGCCCAGGCCCTCGACGGCCAGCGCGACGAGGAGGTTCTCCACGCCGGCGCCCATCGCGACGAGGAACATCTCGCGTTCGGCACGGGAGCGGCGCGCGTCCGGGTAGTCGTGGGCACCGTCCGTCACGAGGCACGGGACGACGAGGTACGGGGCGCGGCGCAGCACGTCGCCGCGCTTCAGCCGCCGGGCGATCGACTCCTCACTGAAGCCGTCGCCGCGCAGGTCGGCCTCCCATGCGTCGCGCATGGCGTCGAGCAGCCGGTCCTTGTGCTCCTCGACGAGCACGAACCGCCAGGGCGTCGTGTGGTGCGGTGCGGGCGCGGTGATGGCGGCGGCCACCGCCCGGCGGACCGCGGCCGGGTCGACCGGCTCCGGCCCGAACTCCCGGACGGTACGGCGGGCCATCAGGACGTCCGCCGAGCCGTACCGGAACATGTCCTGGTCGGGCGAGCGGACGAGGGCCCGCGCCCCCGGCCCGTCCTCCTCGGTGACCAGGCCGTCCAGCCCGCGGACGACCGCGACCGGGACGCCGGCCAGCTTCCCCTTCACCAGTTCGGCGGCCGACGCGATCTCGTCGGCGATCGAGACCACCGTGGCGTCGAGCCGGTTGCCGTACGCGTCGACGCGGCCCCGCAGGTCGTCCACCGGCGGGACGCCGGCCGCGCCGATCGCGGCGTCCGTCAGCCCGAGCCGCCAGGGCCGGCCGAGCGTGTCCGAGATGATCACGCCGACGCGGACCCCGGCCAGCTCCCGGAGCCGCGCGCGGATCCGGCGCGCCGACGCGTCCGGGTCCTCGGGGAGGAGGAGGACCGTACCGGGCTCGGTGTTCGAGGCGTCCACTCCGGCCGCGGCCAGGACCAGGCCCTGCCGGGTCTGCACGATGCGCGTGGCGCCCCGCCGGGCCACCAGCCGCAGGGTCTCCGCGTCGATGGCCTTCTCCCGGTCGTCGGCGACCAGGATCCGTCCCTCCGCCTTGCTGACGATCTTGGAGGTGACGACGACCACGTCGCCGTCCCGCAGGCCGGCCCCGGTGATCAGCTCGGCCACGTCGTCGCCTTCGCGCACCTCCGGCAGACCGTCGACGCCGAAGACCTCGTACGCGCTCATGCTGCGTTCCCCGCTCGCCCCCGGGGCGCCCTCGGACGCCGGCTTCCCTCGTCGCTCCGGTCGTTGTGTTCCCTGCGCTGCTCAGTCCAGACGACGTCGCGCCGCTGCGGCTCGTTCATGTGGACAGCTCCCCGGCCAGGTCCAGCGCGGCGCGGGCGATGTCCGCCGCGGCGTCGACGTCCGTCATGAGCAGCGGCCGGGAGCGGACGGCGACGCCGTCCAGGTCGCCGTCGAGGGCGGAGTCGGCGGAGTCGACCAGCCAGCCGTCCAGCAGGTCCGCGCCGTAGTGCGCGGCCACCGCGCCCGCTGAGGTCTCGACGCCGATCGCGGTCAGGCACGCGTCGGCCATGCCGCGTACGGGCGCGCCGCCGATGATGGGGGAGACGCCCACCACGGTCTTGGCCGCGACCGCCGGGCGGATGCCCGGCACGGACAGGATCGTGCCGACGCTGACCACCGGGTTGGACGGCGGCAGGATGACGAAGTCGGCGGCGTCCAGGGCCTCGATCACGCCAGGGGCCGGTTTGGCGTCCTCGGCGCCGACCGCGACGATGGAGCGGGCCGGGACCTGCGCGTGGAGCCGCACCCACCACTCCTGGAAGTGGACGGCACGCCGGCCCTGCTCGTCCTCGATGAGGACGTGGGTCTCCACCCGGTCGTCGCTCATCGGGAGCAGGCGCACGCCCGGCTGCCAGCGATCACAGAGGGCCTCGGTCACGGCCGACAGCGGGTACCCGGCGTCCAGCATCTGCGTGCGCACGATATGCGTCGCGAAGTCACGGTCGCCCAGGGTGAACCAGGAGGGGCCGACGCCGTACGCCGCGAGTTCCTCGCGGATCGTGAACCTCTCGTCCGCGCGGCCCCATCCCTGCTCTTCGTCGATGCCGCCGCCGAGGGTGTACATCACGGTATCGAGGTCGGGACACACACGTAGCCCGAACAGTGAGATGTCGTCGCCGGTGTTGCCGATAACGGTGATGTCCGCCTCCGGGGCGGCCTGCCGCAGTCCGCGCAGGAAACGGGCTCCCCCGATTCCGCCCGCAAGTGCCACGATGCGCATGCGGACAAGTCTGGCACCTCGGGGAGTGGCGGACGCCCACGGGCCGTGGGTCGGTGTGCGAAGCTGACAGGGATCCGAACAACCACAGGGAGTAGCGCGTGAACAACGGCGCCGCGCAGCGGCTACGAGACCCCGGGGCCTGGGTCCTCCTGGGCTCGGTCTTCCTGCAGTTGGTCAGCGGACTGATCGCCCTCGTGACGGGCAAGGGAACGGTGTTCACGTACCGCGCCTACAACTTCGTCGCGTACGACAACTTCTTCTCGGGCGTGGCCGTCGTCGGGCTGGTCGTGGTCGCGGTGGCGCTGGTGTCCCGGCTCGGCGGCGCTCCCACCGGCCAGGCGCGCAACGTCGCCCTGGCCGGCGCGATCCTGCTCGCCGCGACCGCGCTGTTCGACGTGATCGCCCTCCTCGCCGGCCTCGCGGCGGGCGGCGGCACGCCGGGCGTCATCATCGACGTGCCCGCGAGCGCGAAGTTCTCGATGTTCCTGTACGGCGTCGCCAAGCTCGCCGTGGTCGCGGTCGGGGCGTTCTACGCCTTCTCCACCTTCCAGTCGCTCGGGCCGGCCCGAGCGGTGGCCCCGCAGTACCCGCAGCAGGGGTACGGCCAGCCCGCGCCGCCGTACGGCCCGTCGTACGGGCAGCAGCAGCCGTACACCCAGCCACAGGGACAGCCGCCTTACGGGCAGCCCCAAATGCAGCAACCGTATGGTCAACAGTCGCCATATCCGCAGCAGGGGTACGGCCGGCCTGCCTACTATCAGCAGCCACCCGCCCAGTCCGCCCAGCCGGCACCCCCGGCCGGGCAGAGCGAGGGCGAGTGGACGCGTGCCTACGGCAGCACGGACCAACCGGCGCCGAAGGAGACCTCGTCGGGGTCCGGAGAGTCGGATCCGTCGCCTCTGGGCGATCCGTACCGGCCTCCGGAGTAGTCGGCGGGCAGAAACGCATAACTGCGGGATTCTGCGGAGTCGCGAGCGTCTGCGCAGGTCACCACGGCTTTTTTAGCCGTGGCACACCGTTACGTGCCCATTCGGCTTGACGACCCTGGTCATACACGCGTGTAATTTCATGAGTGTAGTTCCGCCTTCCCGGGGGAGTGTGTGAGGGAAGGTGACCAGGGGGGACTCCACGGGGCGAGGAGGTGCGTCTGTGAGCGAGGTGCTCATCCCGCTGGCGCACGGTACAGACGGCGAAGAGTTGGGCTGGCAGGAGCGCGCGCTGTGCGCGCAAACTGACCCGGAAGCATTTTTTCCGGAAAAGGGTGGCTCGACCCGTGAAGCCAAGAAAGTGTGCCGTGCCTGCGAGGTGCGGGCGGAATGCTTGGAATATGCGCTTGGGCATGACGAGCGGTTCGGTATCTGGGGAGGTCTGTCCGAACGGGAACGCCGGAAGCTGAAGCGCGCTGCGGGCTGAGGCCCGCCGTAGCATGTGACGCCCGCGGTGACCGTTCACCGGGGGTCCTGCCGGACGGCTCGACGCGGTCCGGCGGGCCCCCCGGGGGCGTCCGCACCGCATGAGGCTTGAGCCGGGCGATCACCAGGGATCCGGGCCGGCTCGGCGCCCGGGTGCCGCCGACGCGCCGTCAGTCGTCGCGGGAGTCGTAGGTCGGGTCGACCGACTCCGGCGCCAGCCCGAGCAGATCCGCGACCTCCTCCACGACGACGTCACGGACGAGCCGTGCACGGTCGCGCTCGTCATCGCCGCCCCGCGCCTCCACCGGCCGCCGGTAGACCACGATCCGCGCCGGCCTGCCGTCCGCCGCGGGCAGCAGGCGCCCGAGGGGGACCGGATCGGCTCCGTCCACCCACGGCTCGACGGGCGGCACCTCTTCGACGGCGAACTCGACGCCCGTCAGCTCACGGCTCCACCGCTGCTCGAGGCGGCGCGCCTCCTCGCGGACCAACTCGTCGAACCGCTCGGCGCGGGTCCGGGAGATGGGCGCATCGGACGGAGCGAGCGGTCCGCGCATACCGCGACCACGGCGGTCGCGGCGGCGTGTGCTGGAGCGTGTCACCCGGGATCGCACTCCTTGAGCATAGTCCGGACCTAGCCTGGCTGCCCTCCGCACAAAGATCCGTTATGCGGTCGCGCGTCGGAAATACGGCGACACGAAGTGAGGATAGTGGCGCGGGTGCGTCAGGAGGAGATACGTTCCCGTCGTGAGCCCCGTCCGCATCTGCTCCCGCACCGCGTGCAAGCAGTCTGCTGTCTACACGCTCACGTACGTCTACGCCGACTCGACCGCTGTTCTGGGCCCGCTGGCGGCGTACGTCGAGCCGCATTGCTACGACCTCTGCGCCGAGCACGCCGAGCGCCTGACCGCCCCCGTCGGGTGGGAGCTCGTCCGCCTCCCCGCCGAAGAGTCCGAGCCGACCAGTGACGACCTCGAGGCGCTGGCCAACGCCGTCCGCGAGGCCGCCAAGCCGGCCACGCCCCGGGAGGAGCCGGTCGGGCAGGGCATCGAGGTGGGGCGCCGCGGCCATCTGCGGGTGCTCCGCTCGGACACGCCCCGCAAGCCCTGATCCGCTCCCGGTAGGCTCAGGACCGCAATGCGATGACCGGGCCGTGAGCAGGGGGGCGCGAGTGGGCGACCTGGCCAAGATCTTCAAGGCGTACGACGTCCGGGGAGTCGTCCCCGACGAGTTCGACGAGCGGATGGCCGAGGCGACGGGAGCCGCGTTCGTCCGCGTCACCGGTGCCACGGCGATCGTCACCGCGCACGACATGCGCGCCTCGTCGGTCCCGCTGTCCGCGGCGTTCGCGCGCGGCGCCGCCGCCCAGGGCGCGGACGTGACGGAGGCGGGTCTCGGCTCCACGGACCTGCTGTACTACGCCAGCGGCAGCCTCGGCCTCCCCGGTGCGATGTTCACCGCGAGCCACAACCCGGCCAAGTACAACGGGATCAAGCTCTGCCGTGCGGGCGCCCGGCCGATCGGCCGCGACACCGGGCTCGCCGAGATCCGCCGGCTCGTGGAGGAGGGCGTCCCCGCCCATGACGGCCCGGCGGGCACGGTCCGCGCGCTGGACCTGCTCTCGGGGTACTCCTCGTACCTGCGGTCCCTCGTCGACCTGTCGGGCGTCCGCCCGCTCAAGGTCGTCGTCGACGCCGGCAACGGCATGGCCGGCCACACGGTGCCGAGCGTGTTCGCGGGCCTGCCGATCGACCTGGTCCCGCTGTACTTCGAGCTCGACGGCACGTTCCCGAACCACGAGGCCAATCCGATCGAGCCGGAGAACCTCCGGGACCTGCAGGCGGCGGTGCGCGAGCACGGCGCCGACATCGGGCTCGCCTTCGACGGCGACGCCGACCGCTGCTTCGTCGTCGACGAGCGCGGCGAGCCGGTGACGCCCTCGGCGATCACCGCCCTGGTCGCCGTGCGGGAGCTGGCCAAGCACCCCGGCGCGCGGGTCGTGCACAACCTGATCACCTCGCGGGCCGTGCCGGAGATCATCCGGGAGCATGGCGGCGAGCCCGTCCGCACCCGCGTCGGGCACTCGTTCATCAAGCAGACGATGGCCGAGGCCGGCGCGGTCTTCGGTGGTGAGCACTCTGCCCACTATTACTTCCGCGACTTCTGGTTCGCCGACTCCGGCATGTTGGCCGCCCTCCACGTCCTGGCCGCGCTCGGCGAGCAGAACTCCCCGCTGTCCGTGCTGCTGGCCGCCTACAGCCCGTACACCGCCTCCGGCGAGATCAACTCCGAGGTGGCCGACCAGGAGGCCACGACCGCGCGGGTGCGCGCGGAGTTCGCGGGGCGTCCGGGTGTCACGACGGACGACCTCGACGGCCTCACGGTCACGCACGCCGACTGGTGGTTCAACCTCCGTCCCTCCAACACCGAACCCCTCCTCCGCCTCAACGCCGAGGCGGCCGACCCTGAGACGATGTCCGCGATGCGCGACGAAGTCCTCGCCATCGTCCGAAAGGAAGACAGTTGAACATCGACGCCTGGCTGCTGGAGATCCTCGCCTGCCCCAACTGCCGGGGCGAGCTGAAGGTCGACGAGGCGGCGGACGAGCTCGTCTGCACGGGAACGTGCAAGTACGCCTACCCGGTGCGCGACGACATCCCGGTCCTCCTGGTCGACGAGGCCCGGACCCCGGCCTGAGATGAGTCCTGTCGAGGTCGACCCCCGCCGCCTCGACGACCCCGAGGCGCTGGCGGCCGCCGATACCGGTGACATGCTGCGGCGCGTCGCGTCCGCCGCGGCGCAGGTCCGCGAGGCCGAGCTCTACACCGCCGAGGCGGGCGTCGAACGCATCGCGCAGGGCGGTCGGCCCCGTGCCGTCGTGGTCGTCGGCACCAGTGGCTCCGGCCTCGTCGGCGAGATGCTGGCGGCCGTCTGCGGGCAGGGCTGCCGCGTGCCCATCACGACCGTACGAGGTCACCGGCTGCCCGGCTGGGTCGGCGCGGCCGACCTGGTCATCGCCGTGTCCGGGCCCGGCGGCACCGAGGAGACCCTGACGGCGGCCGTCGAGGCCGTGCGCCGGGGCTCCCGCCTGCTGTGCGTCGGCGCCGGCCAGTCACCCCTGGCCGACATCGCCGTCCAGGCCGGCGTCCCGTTCGTCCCCGTACGCCCGGCCGGCCCGGAGCGGACGATGCTGTGGGGCCTGACGGTCCCGCTGCTGCTGGCCGGCCGGGTGCTCGGGCTCACCGACGTCACGGCCGAGACCCTCGAACGGACCGCCGGAGTGCTGGAGGACATGAGCCACCAGTGCCGCCCGGCGAGCGAATCGTTCGTCAACCCCGGCAAGCAGGTCGCCCTGGCGATCGCCGGCTCCCTGCCCGTCATCTGGGGCACGTCGCCGATGACCGGCACGGTCGCCCACCGGTTCGCGAGCCAGCTCGCGGCGAACGCCGGCTACCCCGCCGTCCACGGTGAGCTGCCGTCGGCCTGGCACGACCAGGCCGCGATGTTCGACGGCCCGTTCGCCGCCGGGTCCGGCGCGTCCGCCGAGGACGACTTCTTCCGCGACCGGGTCGACGAGCCGGAGCCGACCCGGCTGTCCCTGGTGCTCCTGCACGACGTCGAGGAGCACCCGCAGGTGACCAGACGGCGGGAGATCGCCGCGGAGTTCGCCCGGGAGCGCGCCGTTCCCGTGGTGGAGCTGACGACCCGGGGTACGCACCCCCTCGAACGGCTCGCCGGGCTCATCGCGCACATCGACTACATCAGCGTTTATCTGGCCCTGGCCGTCGGCGTCGACCCGTCGGCGAGCACCCGGCAGTCCGAAGAGAGGATCACGTGAGGAACACCGGCCGCGCGACGTACGGGAGCGACCGTGAGTGCTGAAGGCGGTACCAAGGCGATCATTGCGGCACTTGGGGCGAACCTCGGCATCGCGGCCGCGAAGTTCGTGGCGTTCGCGTTCACCGGCTCGGCGTCGATGATGGCCGAGGGGGTGCACTCCGTCGCCGACTCGGGCAACCAGGGCCTCCTGCTGCTCGGCAACAAGCGGGCGCAGCGGGCCAGGACCCGGGAGCATCCGTTCGGATACGGCAGAGAACGCTATTTCTACGCCTTCATCGTCGCGGTCGTGCTGTTCACCGTCGGCGCGCTGTTCTCGCTGTACGAGGGCTGGCACAAGGTCGCCGACCCGCACGACGTCGAGGACCCGATCTGGGCGTTCGGCGTGCTGATCTTCGCGATCCTCCTCGAGGGTTTCTCGTTCCGTACGGCGATGAAGGAGGCCGGCCGGACACGCGGGCGGCAGAGCTGGGTGGCCTACATCCGCCGGGCGAAGGCGCCCGAGCTGCCCGTCGTGCTCCTGGAGGACTTCGCCGCCCTGATCGGCCTGGTCATCGCCCTGATCTGCGTGGCGCTGGCCGTCGTCACCGGGAACGGGATCTGGGACGGCGTCGGCTCGATGGCCATCGGCGTGCTGCTGGCGTTCGTCGCGATCGTGCTGGCCATCGAGACCAAGAGCATGCTCATGGGCGAGGCGGCTTCCACCGAGGTGGAGAAGCAGATCGTGGCGGAGCTGGAGTCGGTCGAGGAGGTCGACCGCGTCATCCACCTGCGCACCCTGCACGTCGGCCCGGAGGAGCTGCTCGTCGCCGCGAAGATCGCGGTCACCCACGACGACACCGCCGGCGAGGTCGCCAGGGCGATCGACGCCGCCGAGAAGCGCGTGCGCGCCGCCGTCCCGATGGCCCGCCACATCTACCTCGAACCCGACCTGGACCGCTCCGGCCTGCCCTCGGAGTCCGGCCGGCAGGCCTGACCCGGCGGCCGGCCGGGTCCGAGGTCCCAGCGGCTACTGCGCCGTGCCGCCCGGGGTTACCAGGCCGGACTCGTAGGCCAGGACGACGGCCTGGGCACGGTCGCGCAGGCCCAGTTTGGTGAACACCCGGGCGACATGGGTCTTGACCGTGTGCTCGCTCACCACGAGACGCGCGGCGATCTCGGTGTTGGACAGGCCCCTGGCCATCAGCTGGAGCACCTCGGTCTCCCGTGCGGTCAGCGTGGCCATCGCCGGAACGGGAGTGGGCCGGTCCCTGCGCTGCCGGGCGAACTCCCGGATCAGCCGGCCCGTCACCTGCGGGGCCAGCAGCGCGTCGCCCCGGGCGACGACGCGCACGGCCGCGAGGAGGTCGTCGGCGGTCGAGTCCTTCAGCAGGAAGCCGCTCGCCCCGGCGGACAGCGCCTCGTAGACGTACTCGTCCACGTCGAACGTCGTCAGCACCAGCACGCGCGTCGATCCGTTGGCCGGGTCGGCGAGGATGCGTCGCGTCGCGTCGATGCCGTCCATCTTCGGCATCCTGATGTCCATCAGCACGACGTCGGGTCGGTGGGTCTCGGCGAGGCGTACGGCCTCCCGCCCGTCACCGCACTGCCCGACGACATCGATGTCCGGCTGGGCGGCGAGGAGGGCGGCGAAGCCGGCCCGCACGATCGTCTGGTCGTCGACGATCAGCACTCGGATCACGATCGACGATTCTGGCCTACCGGAAGCTCCGCCTGCACGGCGAATCCGCCTTCCGGGCGCGGACCTGCCGCGAAGCGTCCGCCGAGCATCGTGGCCCGCTCGCGCATGCCGACGAGGCCGTGGCCCATCATCCGCGTACGGCCGTCAGGGGCGACCGTCGTGGTGGGTGGGACGGTGGTGCCGTCGTCGCTGACGCGGACGGCCAGCCGGTCGCCCTGGTACTCGAGTTCGACGTCGACCCGCGCGCCCGGCGCGTGCCGCCGCGCGTTCGTCAGGGCCTCCTGCACGATCCGGTACGCCGACAGCTCGATCGTCGTCGACAGGGGGCGGGCGCTGCCGCGTACGGTCAACCGGGCGTCACCGCCCGCGCCGCGGTGTGACTCGATCAGTTCGCCCAGCCGATCGAGCCGCGGTTGGGGCGTCACCTCGGGCTCGGTGCCGGGCTCGGCGCGCAGCACGGTGAGGAGCCGGCGCATCTCCTCCAGGGCCTCCCGGGCGGCGCCCGCGATCTCGCCGAAGCCCTTCCTGGCCTCGGGGGACAGGTCCCGCATGGTGTACGGGGCCGTCTCCGCCTGCACGGCGATCATCGAGACGGAGTGCGCGACGACGTCGTGCAGCTCCCGTGCGATCCGGGCCCGCTCGCGCAGGACCGCCTGCTCCCGCTGCGCCGCGTTCAGCTGCGTGAGGGTCTCGCTGCTGCGCTCCCGCTCCTCGTCCACGCTCGCCTCGGCGGTCTCCACCGTACGGCGGGCGTCGCCCAGCCCGATGGCCGCGATCACGGCCGTGAACCCCGCCAGCCAGGGGATCTCGTCCAGGCTGCTCGACGCGAGGTAGACGACCCCGACGGCGACGACGCTGCAGACGCCGAGCACGCCCGTGGACTGGCGGGGGAGCTGCTGGGCGAGGAGGTACAGCGTGTACAGCCCCGCGAAGGCCGTCGTGAGCAGGACCTGCTGCCCGGAGAGCAGGCTCGCGGCGAGCGCGCCCAGGACGATCGCCGACGCCGGTCGCAGCGACTCACGGCGGAACATCAGCGGCAGCGTCGCCGCCAGCGCGAACGCGCCGGGCAGGCTCACGACCTGAAGATGGTGCAGCGGCAACTCGATCAGGGCCGCGACGGCGAGGACCGCCCCGGTCACCGGACCGTACGCCCACGACTCTCCGAAACGGCGCCAGGCGTGCACCCAGCGCAGCAGCGGCGGAGTCTTGGGCGGCCGGGCCGGCGGGGCGGGCGGGCCGGCCGGGTTCGGCGGCTGCCGCTGCAGCAATGTGCCGCCCGGCCCGGCGTACGGGGGCGGTCCGCCGTAAGGCGGAGGGGCCGGGGGAGGAGTGCTCCGGCCGTACAGGGCGGCGACGAGGCGGCTGGTGATCGGGCGGAGCAGCCGGCCGATCCCGGTGAGGATCCACAGAAGGACCTGACCCACCGCGGTCACGACCTGCGCGGCCACGCGCCACGCCGCCGGTCCGGCCTCGTGGAGGAAGTCAGGCTTGTCGCTGGTCACTCTTCACTATCACCTGTCCGCGGGGGTGTCCGCCTCACCGCACGGAGCGATTCAGTCTCGGCCGTCCGGACCCTCATGTCCGCCTCAGGGACGATCCCGGTTCCATCCTGCGGGGGACGACCCGCCGAGATCCGCAGCGTACCTTTGCATTGTGACGGGGCGCCGGCGCTCTCGCACTAGGGGGTCCGAGGTCGCCGGCGTCCGGGCCGGGCCATCTGGATTTCGGGGGTTCGGATGGCGCGGCCGATCGTCCCTCGCCGAGGTGGCCGCAGTCCGTCCGGGTCTCCCGCGGGTATGTCCCGTGGACGGCCGATCGGGGCGACCATGGGCTGGGGAAGGCCCCGATCCGGCCTCCTCGGCGAGGGCTGCACTCGATGGCCCGCCGATCTCCCCGGCGGACGCGCCGGCGGCGGGCCCCGTGCGGACCATGCGCGAGGCTATGGCCGGCCGCGCAGCAGGCGGAGCGCCTTCTCCTTCTCGAAGTCCAGGGCCCGCGCCGGAGGCGCCGACAGCCGGCCCACCCGCTCGCCGAGCTCCCGCACGTCGGCCCGTACCTCCGGATCGGCCAGCACCCGCAGTCCGAACGCGAGCTCCGCGGGGCTGATGTCGTACCTCCGCTCCAGCGCCAAGGCCAGTGCCACGGCCCGCAGCTCGGCGTCCCCGAACCGGCGGTGCCCCTGGCGTTCGCGGGTCGGCGGGAGGAGGCCCAGGGTCTCGCGGTAGCGGAGCATGCGGGCGGACGTGCCGAGCCGCTGGGCGGCCTCCGTGATACGCATGGTCCTATTCTGACAAATCAGTGTCAGATACGACGCCCGGCTCGTGCGATCCTCAAGCGGCGCCGCCTAGACTCGCTGTGAAACCGAATCCCAGGGAGCAAACGAACCATGGACTACAAGGTCGCCGACCTGTCGCTGGCGGCGTTCGGCCGCAAGGAGATCCAGCTCGCCGAGCACGAGATGCCGGGTCTCATGGCGGTGCGCGCCGAGTACGCCGAGGCCCAGCCGCTGCGCGGCGCGAAGATCATGGGCTCGCTGCACATGACCATCCAGACGGCCGTGCTGATCGAGACGCTGGTCGCGCTCGGCGCCGAGGTCCGCTGGGTGAGCTGCAACATCTTCTCCACCCAGGACCACGCGGCCGCGGCCGTCGTCGTCGGCCCGAAGGGCACGCCGGAGGACCCGCAGGGCGTCCCGGTGTTCGCCTGGAAGGGCGAGACGCTGGAGGAGTACTGGTGGTGCACCGAGCAGGCGCTCACCTGGCCCGGTGCCAGTGGTGAAGAACCCAGTGGACCGAACAT
>JBJMIW010000238.1:0-6911 GCA_045806665.1 Actinoallomurus sp. | reverse complement strand
TCCTGCGCGCGCGTGATCTTCGCCATCGACTTGGTCGTGGCAATACGGCGCCGGATCGTCCGAAGCTGGGCACCCATGCCTTACTTCTTCCTTACGCGGGTGATCTTCTCCTGCTCGACGTCACCCTCATCGATGGCCTCGACCGGCTGCTCCTGGACGAGCAGGCCATGGTGGGTGGTCTCGAAGCCCTTCTTGAACTCCGCCACGGCGTCCTTCAGGGTGGAGATGGCGTCGTCACCGAACTGGCCGGTCTCCCGGATGCTGTCCAGCAGACCGCCGTTGTTGCGCTTGACGTAGTCGAGCAGCTCGGCCTCGAACCGGCGGATGTCCTCGATCGGCACCTCGTCCAGCTCGCCGTTCGTACCGGCCCAGATGGAGACAACCTGCTGCTCCATCGGGAACGGGTTGTTCTGCGGCTGCTTGAGCAGCTCGACGAGGCGGGAGCCACGGTCCAGCTGCGCGCGCGACGCGGCGTCCAGGTCGGAGGCGAACGCGGCGAACGCCTCCAGGTCGCGGAACTGCGACAGGAACAGCTTCAGGTTGGAGGTCGCCTTCCGCATCGCCTTGGTCATCGCGGCGCCGCCGACGCGGGACACCGAGATACCGACGTTGATGGCCGGCCGGACACCCTGGTTGAACAGGTCCGTCTCGAGGAAGACCTGGCCGTCGGTGATCGAGATGACGTTCGTCGGGATGTACGCCGACACGTCGTTGCCCTTGGTCTCGATGATCGGCAGACCGGTCATCGAGCCTGCGCCCATGTCGTCCGACAGCTTCGCGCACCGCTCCAGCAGCCGCGAATGCAGGTAGAACACGTCGCCGGGATAGGCCTCACGGCCCGGCGGACGGCGCAGCAGCAGCGAGATCGCGCGGTACGACTCGGCCTGCTTCGACAGGTCGTCGAACACGATCAGGACGTGCTTGCCCTCGTACATCCAGTGCTGGCCGATCGCCGAGCCGGTGTAGGGGGCGATGTACTTGTAGCCCGCGGGCTCGGACGCCGGAGCGGCCACGATCGTGGTGTACTCCAGGGCGCCGGCCGCCTCGAGGGTGGCCCGCACCTGCGCGATCGTGGAACCCTTCTGGCCGACCGCGACGTAGATGCAGCGGACCTGCTTGGCCGGGTCGCCGCTCTCCCAGGCCTGCTTCTGGTTCAGGATCGTGTCGATCGCGACCGTGGTCTTGCCGGTCTGCCGGTCACCGATGATGAGCTGCCGCTGACCGCGGCCGATCGGCGTCAGCGCGTCGATCGCCTTGATGCCGGTCTGCAGCGGCTCGTTCACCGGCTGGCGCTGCATGACGCCCGGCGCCTGCAGCTCCAGCTCCCGGCGACCGGTCGTGTCGATCGCGCCCTTGCCGTCGATCGGGATCCCCAGCGAGTCGACGACGCGGCCGAGGTAGCCGTCGCCGACGGGGACCGACAGGACGTCGCCGGTGCGACGGACCTGCTGGCCCTCCTCGATCTTGGAGAAATCGCCCAGGATGACGACACCGATCTGCCGAACATCAAGGTTCAGCGCGATGCCGCGCGTGCCGTCCTCGAACTCAAGGAGTTCGTTCGCCATGGCCGAGGGCAGCCCCTCGACGAAGGCGATGCCGTCGAAGCACTCGACGACGGTCCCGACCTCCTCGCGCGCGGCGGTCTCCGGCTCGTAGGCCTGGACGAAGCGCTCGAGCGCGCCCCGGATCTCCTCCGGCCGGATCGTCAGCTCCGCCATGTCTTCTTCGTCTCTCTCCGTGAGTCCAAGATGCTTGGTTCAGCTCGCCCGTTCGATTCGCCGGCGGACTTCTTCCAGCCGGCGAGCGATGGTTCCGTCGATTTCCTCGTCCCCGATCTGGACGGAAATACCACCCATGACCGAAGGATCCACCTCGATGTTCAGATGAACGTCGCGGCCGTACTGCGCTGCCAGGGCGGCGGTGAGCCGCGTCTTCTGCGCGTCGTCCAACTCGACCGCCGTGCGGACGACCGCGACCAGCCGGTTACGGCGCTCGGCGACGATCCGCCCATACGTGTCGAGCGCTCGCTCCAGACTACGTCCTCGCGGGTGTGCGACGGCCTCGATGACCAGCCGCAACGTCGCCGCGGTGACCTTGCCCTGCAGCAGCGTCGTGAGCAGCTCGACCTTGCGCTGCGCCGGCACACGCCGGTCGACCAGCGCGCCTCGCAGCTCCGGCTGCCCCTCGACGATCCGCCCGAACCGGAAGAGCTCGTCTTCCACGTCGTCGATCCGCGTCTGCGCCTCGGCGCCGGCCGCGATGGCCGTCACCGCGAGCTCGTCCAGCGCGTCGGCCAGCTTGGTGGACCGCGCCCACCGCACCCGGGCCACCTCGGCGACGAAGTCACGGACCGCCGGGGAGACCCTGCCGTCGAGCACGGCCGAAGCCAGCCCGGCCCGCTGGTCGGCCGGCTGGGCCGGGTCCGACAGGGCCCGGCGCAGCACGTGCTCCCGGTCGAGCAGATGCACCACGGCGAACAGCTCGTCGCCGAACACCGCCGCATCTCCGGCGGACAGGACGGCCTCGAGCCGCTCCCTGGCCTCGACGAACGAGGCCCTGCTCGCGCCGATCATCTCTTACGCCCCCGCCCGCGCACGGTCCTCGAGCTGGTCGAGGAACCGGTCGACGGTGCCTCGACGCCGGGCCTCGTCCTCCAGGGACTCGCCGACGATGCGGCCGGCGAGCTCGACCGCGAGCTCCCCGATCTCCGTCCGCAACTGGGTGAAAGCCAGCTGCCGGTCGGCGTCGATCTGGGTGTGCGCCTGGTCGATGAGGCGCTGCGCCTCGGCCTGCGCCTGGTCACGCAGCTCCGCGATGATCTGCGCGCCCTGCTCGCGCGCCTCCTCGCGGATCCGTGCGGCTTCCTGCCGGGCCTCGGCCAGCTGCGTCTGGTACTGCTCGAGCGTCCGCTGGGCCTCGGCCTGCGCCTCCTCGGCCCGCTTGATCCCGCCCTCGATCGCGTCAGTGCGCTCGGCGAGCGTCTGCTGGATGCGCGGCACGAGGATCTTGCCGAGGAAGAACAGCACGACGAGGAACGCGAAGATACCGACGACCATCTCCGCCATGTCGGGCAGCAGAGGATTCGGGTTCTCCGTGTTCTCGGCGAGTAGCCCGGCGGCGTGTTCGGCCAAAAACATGGCGTGCACAGCCTTCCGTCAGAAGTGGGTCACTTGGCGTAGATGAACGGCGCGACCAGACCGATGAGGGCGAGCGCCTCGGAGAACGCGAAGCCCAGCAGCATGTTGGTCCGGATCACGCCGGTGAGCTCCGGCTGACGGGCGATCGCGTTGACGCCCTGGCCGAAGACGATGCCGACGCCGATGCCCGGGCCGATGGCCGACAGGCCGTACCCGATCGACTTGAGACCCGGGTTGATGTTGACCTGGGTGGCGGCGGCGAGGATCTGCGACATTCCTTTTCCTTTTCAGTCGGCCGGCGGTATGCCCGCCGGTCATGTCCTGGCGTAGTGGAGGAGTCTCAGTGGTCGGCGTGCAGACCGGCGCTGATGTAGAACGCGGCCAGCAGCGTGAACACGTAGGCCTGAACCGCCTGGATGAACAGCTCGAAGGCCGTCATGACGATGGTCAGGACCACACCGAGCACGCCGACCCCGAAGCCCAGCGGAGTGACCTTCTCCCACAGGAAGTGGAAGCCGACGGTCGCGAACAGTCCGATCTGGATGTGACCGGCGAACATGTTGGCGAACAGCCGGACCGCGTGGGTGAAGGGCCGGATGAAGAAGGTCGATACGAACTCGATCGGGACGACGATGATGTACAGCGCGGCCGGCAGGTCGGGCGGCATCGTCGCATTCTTGAGCAGGCCGAAGAAGCCCTGGTTCTTGACACCGACGAACCAGAACGTCAGGTAGACCAGCACGGCGAGGACCATCGGGAACGCGATCCGCGAGTTCACGGGGAACTGGGCGATCGGCACGACCGACATGAGGTTGCCGACCCAGACGAAGAAGAAGAGCGGCACCAGCAGGCGCATCCACTTCTCGGCGTCCTTGCCGAGGAACGGACGGCCCATCTCGTCCCGGACGAACATGTAGGCCACCTCGCCGAGGTTCTGCGCGCCGCGTGGGACGAGCTTCGGCTTGGCGTAGGCCGCCCAGAAGAGGGCGACGACGATCACCATCACGAGCAGGCTCAGGACCATCGGCTTCGCCACGGCGACCGGGCCGATGTGGAAGAGGGGCTTCCACTGGAAGAGCCAGAGCCCAGGGGCTTCGAAGTCCTTGGCGAGGACGTGCGGCGCACTCACCCGGCGTTCCTTTCGCAGTCGTAGCTCATCAAGGCGGCAACCTTGCTGTCGTCTCGGTGGGCTACGGCTCCGCCGGACGCATTCAGCGGCCGTAGCGGGCGTAGACCAGGTAGCCAGCGAAGACCAGACCGAACACCAGCCCAATGGGGAACAACGCTGACATGTGCAGCCAGCGAGCGAGCAACCAGCCCGCTCCGCCATAGACCAGCATCCCAGCCACGATGGTGGCTGGCGCGGCCGACACGTCGTTGGCGAACTTGCGGTTCTCCGCTTCGCTGGGCTGACGCCCATTCCCGGTCATCGCGTCTCGGACGATAGCAGGCCACCTCCCGCATAGTCATATTGGAGTAGTCCATTGTCATCATCCGCCCGACTTCTCCTGGTCGCGCGACCGGGGGGCGGTTTCCGTGTACGGCGTCTTGGCGTTGATCGTGGCGTTCGTCTCGGCCGCGAGCCAGACGATCGTGAGGGTGATCACGGTCCACCCGAAGGCGTGCGCGCTCCAGATGGTCACGCCTCTGAACGCCGCGATCAGGGCGAACACCGCGACGAACTTGATCAGAAAGCTCAGCAGACCCGCCATCAGCATCAGCTGCTGGGAAACTTTCGTGACATAGCTGACGACGAGCAACCCGAGGGTGAAGAATACGAGAACGACCGCGAGACCGATCGCGGAGCCGAGGGCTCCCTTAGCTCCGGCGAGCAGCAGGCCGGCGGCGATGGCCACCAGGCCGACGATGCCAGTCGGGATCGCGGCGCCACGGAGGATCCGGGCGTCGTTGGACTGCATGAGTGCTCCGAGTGTTCACGGTGAGTGTTCGGTTGCCCGCTCGTGAAAGGTATCACAAGCCTCTCACACGTCGGAATTACTTGCCAAGTAACGGTAAAGACCGCAGCTCAGGCCGCCTGCCGAGGACGCTCGTCGGAGGAGGTCTTCGCCGTACGGTGCCTCCGTCCGTGCGGGCGCAGCTGCGGGAACGCCATCACGACGAGGGCGGCGATGGCCACGACGCTCGCGGCCGCCAGCACCACCAGCGGTGACTTGGCCGCGGACAGCGCGACCACCCCGAACGAGAACAGCGCCGTCCAGAGGTACATCACCAGCGCGGCCCCCCGGTGAGAGTGGCCGAGGTTGAGCAGCCGGTGGTGCATGTGCTTCTTGTCGGGCGCGAACGGCGACCGCCCGCCGTACGTCCGGCGGACCACCGCCATCAGCATGTCGGCGTACGGGACGACCAGGATCGCCACCGGCAGCAGCGGCAGGATCGTCGGGAACCGGTTGATCGTCCCCTTCAGGGCCGCCGGGTCGAACCCCGAGACGGTGATCATCGAGGTGGCCAGGAGCAGCCCGATCAGCATCGATCCGGTGTCGCCCATGAAGATCCGTGCCGGGCTGAAGTTGTGCGGCAGGAACCCGACGCACATGCCGGTCAGCACGGCCGCGATCAGCGCCGGGGCGCTCTGGTGGTCGAGGTGTGCAACGACGGTGACCAGGTAGGCGTACACGAAGAAGGCCATCGCCGAGACGCCGACGATGCCGGCCGCCAGGCCGTCGAGCCCGTCGATGAAGTTCACCGCGTTGATGGTCGCGACCACGATGATGATCGTCAGTGGCACGCCGTACGACGGCGGCAGCGCGAGTGTCGCGCCGGGCAGCGGGATCCACAGCAGCTGGACGCCGTTCATGATGAGCAGCCCGGCCGCCGCGACCTGACCGGCCATCTTGGTCAGCGCGTCGATCTCCCACCGGTCGTCGGCGATGCCCACGACGACCAGGAGTCCGCCGGCCGACAGCAGGCCCACCCAGGTCGGGCTCTCGGTGAACACGTCACGCATGTGAGGCAGCCGTGAGGCCATCAGGAGCGCCGCGCACATCCCGAAGAACATCGCCAGGCCACCGATCCGCGGCGTGGGGATGGCGTGCACGTCCCGGTCGCGCACCGGCGTCATGGCCTTGAACGCGATCGCGAACTTCCGGACCAGGGGGACGAGAAGGTAGGTGACGATCGACGCCGTCAAGAACGTGAGGATGTACTCCCGCACCGCCCGCCTCCCTCCACCGTCCGCCGGGCCCGCGCCGTGCGGGACCCAACTCTATTGCGGATCAGCGAGCGACGGCGGTCACTCGCCGTCTCCCCGGCGAGCCACTGCCCACCTGGTCCGCACGTCGCCCCTACGTCCTGGCGCACACCGCGCGCCTCGGATGTGCGGATGATCACACGACCTGACCGGCCCCCCGACGCACGGTGAGAGGAACGAAATGGCTCGCCGGTATCGCGGATGAGCCGCCTCGGACACGGAGCGTCACTCGAAGAAAGGCACGCTGAAGGAGGCCCTTCGGAGCCTCTTTGTGGCAGTACGTAAGTGCCCGATCGCGCGACGGAGCTTTCCACACCCCGGGGAGAAACGGGGATTGTAGAGCCCCGATCCGACAGTCTCATCACCGGGCCTCGGCTACAGCCCATGCTCCATCTTACGCCGCGACCTCACCGACGGCTCCGTCCTTTTGTGGCCATAAATCACCACAAAAACGTGCACGCCGGATTCCCTCGTAGTGCTACATTCCTTCACTGTTCACCCCATATCCCCGAACACGGAGGATCAATGCGTCGATTCGCGACTCTTGTCGCAACGGGGGCCGTCGC
>JBJMIW010000237.1:0-8645 GCA_045806665.1 Actinoallomurus sp. | reverse complement strand
GCCGGTCAGGCCCGCGTCGCCCATCGGGCCGCCGATCTCGAACCGGCCGGTCGGGTTGACCAGCAGGCGGTAGCCCTCGGTGTCGATGTCCAGGTCGGCGATGACCGGGTCGACGACGTGCTCCTTGACATCGGGGGTCAGCAGGTCGCTGAGGCTGATGTCGGGGGCGTGCTGGGAGGACACGACGACCGTGTCGAGCCGGACCGGACGGTCGCCGTCGTACTCGATCGTGACCTGGGTCTTGCCGTCGGGACGCAGGTAGGGGACCACGCCGCCGTTGCGGACCGCGGACAGCCGCCGGGCCAGCCGGTGCGCCAGCGTGATCGGCAGCGGCATCAGCTCGGGGGTCTCACGGCACGCATAGCCGAACATCAGGCCCTGGTCGCCGGCGCCCTGCCGGTCGAGTTCGTCGGAGCCCTCGCCCTCACGGGTCTCGTACGCGTCGTCGACGCCCTGCGCGATGTCGGGCGACTGGGCGCCGATGGACACCGACACGCCGCAGGAGTGGCCGTCGAAGCCCTTGCTCGAGGAGTCGTAGCCGATCTCGAGGATCTTCTCCCGGATCACACCAGGGATGTCCACGTACGTCTCGGTGGTCACCTCACCCGCGACGTGAACCTGCCCGGTCGTGATCATCGTCTCGACGGCGACGCGGCTGCGCGCGTCGTCCTTCAGCATCGCGTCGAGGATCGCGTCACTGATCTGGTCGGCGATCTTGTCCGGGTGACCTTCCGTCACGGACTCGGAGGTGAACAGGCGACGTGACACGTAGGTGTACTCCTTGCAGCGGCTGCTGACTGACGTAGCAGAACGATCTGGTTTCCGGTGGCGAAGTCTAGCCGGGACCGGTTGAGCGACGCTTGAGGCGTACGAGGACCGGTGCCTTTACTGTAGCCGCCCGGCCACCTGATCCCATACGACGTCGGCGAGCGTCTCCTTGGAACCCCGCGGCACGTCGACGGAGGCGCCGTCGGCCGAGAGGATCACCGCGGCGTTGTCGGGGGCGCCGAAGGTCAGCCGCTCCCCCACCTCGTTGACGACCAGCAGGTCACAGCCCTTGCGGGCGAGCTTGTCCCGGCCGTTGCGGAGCACGTCGTTCGTCTCGGCGGCGAATCCGACGATCACCTGCCCGGGCCGGCGGGCGGCGACGAGCTCGACGAGGACGTCGGGGTTCTTGACCAGGCGGATCGGCTCCGGCTCGGCGTCGTCCGTTTTCTTGATCTTCACGTCCTGGTAGCCGGCGGGCCGGAAGTCGGCCACCGCGGCGGCCATGACGACCGCGTCGGCCTCGCCCGCCGCCTTGAGCACGGCGTCGCGCAGTTCGAGCGCCGAGCCGACGCGTACGACGTCGGCGCCCGCCGGATCCGGGAGCGCGACGTTGGCGGCGACGAGGGTGACCCGGGCACCGCGCGCCAGGGCGGTGCGGGCCAGGGCGTACCCCTGCAGGCCGGACGAGCGGTTGCCGATGAACCGGACCGGGTCGATGGGCTCGCGGGTGCCGCCCGCCGAGACGACGACGTGGCGGCCGGCGAGGTCGGCGGGGAGACCTCCCCGCGCCAGCACGAGGCGGGCGGCGTCGAACAGGGCGTCCGGATCGGGCAGCCGTCCCTTGCCGGAGTCCGCACCCGTCAGCCGCCCGACCGCCGGCTCGATCACGACGCAGCCGCGCGAGCGCAGCGTCGCGACGTTGGCCTGGGTGGCGGGGTGCTCCCACATCTCGGTGTGCATCGCGGGCGCGAACACGACCGGGCACCGGGCGGTGAGCAGCGTGTTGGTGAGCAGGTCGTCGGCGAGGCCGTGCGCGGCCCTGGCCAGCAGGTCGGCGGTCGCCGGGGCCACGAGGACAAGGTCGGCGCCCTGGCCGAGGCGGACGTGCGGCACCTCGTCGACGCCAGACCAGACCTCGGTGGTCACCGGCTCGCCGGACAGCGCCGCCCACGTCGGCTCGCCGACGAAGCGCAGCGCGTCGCGCGTCGGGATGACCCGGACGCTGTGCCGCGACTCGGTGAGCCGTCGCAGCAGCTCGCACACCTTGTACGCGGCGATGCCGCCGCCGACGCCGAGGAGCACGCGGGGACGACGCCCGGCCGCCTCACTCACCGGCAGACCCTTTCACCGGGCACGGCGCGCCGGTCGGCCGACGTCCGCAGGCGACAGGCGCGACGCGCCGAGGGCCGCCGGAGGGACAACTCAGGCGCCTTCGATGGCCTCGGAGTGAAGCAGGCCCTCGCGGACCTCGCGCAGCGCGATGGACAGCGGCTTCTCCTGGACCTGGGTCTCCACCAGGGGACCGACGTACTCCAGGAGGCCCTCGCCGAGCTGGGCGTAGTAGGCGTTGATCTGGCGGGCGCGCTTCGCCCCCATGATCACCAGGCTGTATTTGCTGTCGACGATCTTCAGCAGGTCGTCGATCGGCGGGTTCGTGATGCCTTCGGCACCAGGGGCATTCGATGCCACTCC
Organism: Actinoallomurus sp.; assembly: GCA_045806665.1. Taxonomy (GTDB): domain Bacteria; phylum Actinomycetota; class Actinomycetes; order Streptosporangiales; family Streptosporangiaceae; genus Actinoallomurus. The sequence goes on along the minus strand of JBJMIW010000237.1, from coordinate 6,185 downwards.
TGCGCCTTCCGCTAGTCGGAGTTCGGTGGTTGTGCAGCCAGCAAGGCTACCAGCTCGGCGCAGACGTCCTGGACGGACGTGTTGACGAGGGTGATGTCGAACTCCTTCTCGGCCGCCAGCTCGGTACGGGCGGCGTCCAGGCGGCGTTCGATCACCTCGGGCGGCTCGGTGCCCCGGCCGACCAGGCGGCGGACGAGCTCGTCCCAGGACGGCGGCGCGAGGAAGACGAACAGCGCCTCCGGCATCGCCGCGTGCACCTGGCGGGCACCCTGCAGGTCGATCTCGAGCAGGACCGGCACGCCGGCTTCGAGGTGCTCCAGCACCGCGCGGCGCGGCGTGCCGTAACGATTGCCCGCGAACTCGGCCCACTCGAGCAGTTCGTCCCCGGCGACGAGCCGATCGAACTCGGCGCCGTCCACGAAGAAGTACTGCACACCGTGGACCTCGCCAGGGCGGGGCGCACGAGTTGTCACCGAGACCGACAGCCACACCTGCGGGTGCGCACGCCGGATCTCGGCGACGACCGTGCTCTTGCCGACGCCGGACGGCCCGGAGAGGACCGTCAGGCGCCTGGACGGGATGGAGCCGGCCGCCAGGGGGGTGGCGGAGCCGGCCGCGGCGGTCTGCCCGCCGCGCCCGTCCGAGGCAAGTCGATCAGCGATTTCCACCGCCGCCGAACTCACGCTCGAGAGCGGCACGCTGGTTGGCCCCGAGACCCCGCACGCGGCGGGACTCGGCGATACCGAGCCGCTCCATGATCTGCTTGGCACGGACCTTGCCGACGCCAGGCAGGGACTCCAGCAGAGCCGACACCTTCATCTTGCCGATGACGTCGTCGGCCTGCCCATCCTTGAGAACCTCAGCGAGGGAGGTACCCCCGTGCTTCAGCCGGTCTTTGACCTCGGCACGCTCTTTGCGCGCCTTTGCAGCCTTTTCCAGAGCTGCGGCGCGCTGTTCAGGGGTTAGGGGCGGAAGCGCCACGCCGGGTCACCTCGTGTTTCCACTCGATTGAGTCGGACGGCTTGGGAACCTAGCGAGTTCAGGGCCCATAAAGCAACGTGAAAGGCCATATAGCCTGGTTTTAAGTTGCAGATGTCACTCTATGCGTCGTCCTGGTCACTCACTGTATTGAAAGTAGGGGGTTCTTACACCCCGAACCGTACGACGGCCTGGCGTTTCTTGCGAGGGGAAAACGGGTTAGTCAAGCCGCTCGGGGACGACGGTCAGATCCGGAGGCACCCGCGCGGCGGAGCGCCGGGCCGGATCGATCACGCGGCTCCGTACGCGGCTCCTGCGACCCGTACGGGGCGGATCGGTCAGGCGACTCCGGTACGCCGGAGCGCCGCCGCGATGCCCGCGGCGGCGGCCCCCGGGTCGGGGGCGCCCGTGATGGGCCGGCCGATCACCAGAAGGTCGGCTCCGGCCGCGAGGGCCTCCTCCGGAGTCGCCACCCGCGCCTGGTCCTGTGTCGCGGAGCCCGCCGGCCGTACGCCAGGCGTGATGAGGGTGATGTCGGGGCCGACCTCCGCGCGGACGTCCGCGACCTCGCGCGGTGAGCACACCAGCGCCTGGGCCCCCGCTCCGACCGCCAGAGCGGCCATACGGCGCACGACATCGGACGTTGAACCGTTGAGTCCCACCCCGGACAGGTCGGCCTCTGACAGCGACGTGAGGACCGTTACGGCGGCGATCTTGGTGTGCGGGGCCGCCTCGACGGCCGCGCGGATCATGGCGGCGCCGCCGCCGGCGTGCACGGTGAGGTACGCCGGCCTGAGCCGGGAGACGGCGTGCGCGGCGCCCGCGACGGTCGCCGGGATGTCATGAAGCTTGAGGTCGAGGAAGACCTGGACGCCGCTGGCCCCGCGGACGCTGGCGACCACGTCGGGGCCGTACCGCAGGTAGAGCTCCAGGCCGACCTTCACCGTGCTGACGTGCGGGGTGACCAGCGCGGCCCAGCGCGCGGCGGTCTCGAGATCCGCCGCGTCGAGCGCGACGGCGATGGGAGCGGTGTTCACTGGCTGGTCTCCTGTTCGATCGGCTCGGTCGAGCCCGCGCCGACGGTATCCCCGGCGACCGCCAGGCCGACATTGGGGTCGATGCGGCGGTAGAGGCTCCCCGCCGGCTTGTGGGCGAGCCCCACGACGTCGGCGAGCCGGTCGATGCCGCGCTCCTTCAACGCTCCCTCGAGCTCGCGCAGGATGCGTACGCACGCGGACGGGTCGTGCAGGATCGTCGTACCCACGGCGACGGCCGACGCGCCCGCCAGGACGAACTCCAGGGCGTCCAGGCCGGTCCGGATCCCGCCGATCCCGATGATGGGCACCTCCGGCAGGGCGGCGTGCACCTGGTAGACGCAGCGGACCGCGACGGGGCGGATCGCCGGTCCGGACAGCTCACCGGTGATGCCGGCGAGCCGGGGGCGGAGCGTGGTGGTGTCGATGGCCATGCCGTGCAGCGTGTTGATCATCGACAGGCCGTCCGCTCCGGCGTCGACACACGCCATGGCGGCCCCGACGATGTCGGTGACGTCCGCCGAGAGCTTGGCCAGCACGGGGAGGCGGCGCGGCGTGCTCGCGCGCACCCCGCGGACCAGGCGGGCGGCGGCCGACGGGTGAGCCGCGAACATGGACCCGCGGTCCTCGACGTTGGGGCAGGAGAGGTTGATCTCCACGGCCGCGACGCCGGGTGCGTCGCCGAGCCGACGGGCCACCTCGGCGTACTCCCCCACGCTGCCGCCGGCGATCGACACGATGACGCGGGCGTCCCGCTCGGCGAGCCAGGGCAGGTCGCGGCTGAGGAACGTCTCGATCCCCGTGCCCTGGAGACCGGCGGCGTTCAGCACGCCGGAGGGCGTCTCGGTCATCCGGGGCGCGGGCCGGCCGGCGCGCGGCTGCGGCGTGATGGACGGCGTGACGAGCGCGCCGAGCCGGCCGACGTCGAAGAAACGGCCCAGCTCGCGGCCGGTCCCGCCGCAGCCCGCCGCCGTCAGCACCGGGTTCGGGAGGATGACCTCCCCGATCCGCGTCTCCAAGTCCGTCATGAAGTGCTTCCTGGGAGCATCGAGCGGGGGGCACCGTAGGCGTCGAACGGAATGGTGCCGAGGTCCTCCCAGCGCACGCGCTCGCCGCGGAACACCGGGCCCTCGACGCACGAGCGCGCCATGTGGGTCACGCCCTCATCGTCGATCACCGGGAGCACGCAGGCGAAGCAGTCGCCGGTGCCGCAGGACATCGGCTCCTCGACCGCCACCTGCACGGGCAGGTCGTAGCCGGTGGCGATCCGGGTGACGGTCCGGAGGGTCTCGGTGCGGCCGCAGACGTAGACCACGTCGGCGCCGACCTCCTCGATGACGGCCGCCACCAGCTCGTCGGGGCGGCCCCGCCGGCCGAGCGAACCGTCCTCGGTGACCACGGACGTCGAGTCGCCGGCGCGGCGGGCCGCGCGCGTGCCGTACACGTGGTCGGAGTCGGCGCCGCCGAGCACGAAGTGCAGGGCGCAGTCGCGCTGGCGGAGCACGGCGGCGAGGGGGAACAGCGCGGCCGCGGAGTTCCCCTCGCCGATGAGGACACAGCGCACGGGGTGACGCGGCAGCGGGAAGGGACGGCCGAGCGGGCCGGCGACGTCGAGGATGTCGCGCGGCCGCAGCGCGGCCAGCCACCCGGTTCCGTTGCCGCGTACCGCGAAGACGATCTCCACGGTGCCGCCGTAGTCGGGCTTGACCTCGCGGACGAAGAAGCACCGCCGCGTCAGCATGCTCGACTGCTCACCGCCGACGGCCAGGGCCACGAACTGGCCCGGCCGGAAGCGTTCGGCGATGCCCGGGGCCACCAGGGTCATCGTGTGGTACGCCCCGGTACGCCGGATCGTCAGGACCGTTCCGGGCACCTGTACCGGTGCGACCGGTGAGTCGGTCAACTGTCCTCCTCGCCACCCCAGAGGTGCTGGGCGTGCTCCTGCAGCGACCGGACCCCGATGACGCCCGCGGCGCTCGCCTCGATGCCCTGGACGGCCGCGCCGAGCGCCTGCACGGTGGTGAGGCAGGGCACGCCGCGGAGGACGGCGGCGGTGCGGATCTCGTAGCCGTCGAGCCGCGGCCCGGACTGCCCCGGGCTGCCGAACGGGGTGTTCACGATGAGGTCGACCTCGCCGTCGAGAATGCGCCGCACGATCGTCGGCTCGCCGTCCGGCCCGGGGCCGGCGCTGTGCTTACGCACGATCTTGGCACGCACGCCGTTGCGGCGCAGGACTTCCGCCGTCCCCTCGGTGGCCAGGATCTCGAATCCGAGGTCCGCCAGCCGCTTCACCGGGAAGATCATCGCTCGCTTGTCGCGGTTGGCCACCGAGACGAACGCCCGGCCCTTGGTCGGCAGTGATCCGTACACCGAGATCTGCGACTTGGCGTACGCCGTGCCGAAGACCGTGTCGATGCCCATGACCTCGCCGGTGGAGCGCATCTCCGGGCCGAGGATGGTGTCGACGCCGACGCCCTCCGGGGTCCGGAACCGGTCGAACGGCAGCACCGCCTCCTTCACCGAGATCGGCGCGTCCAGCGGGAGGTGCCCGCCGTCGCCGGTCGCGGGCAGCACGCCCTCGGCGCGGAGCCGGGCGATGCTCTCGCCCATCATCACGCGGGCCGCCGCCTTGGCCAGCGGCACGGCCGTGGCCTTGGAGACGAACGGCACCGTACGGGACGCGCGCGGGTTGGCCTCCAGGACGTACAGGACGCCCGCTGAGAGGGCGTACTGGACGTTCATCAGGCCGCGCACGCCGATCTCGCGGGCGAGGGCCTCGGTGGAGGTGCGGATGCGGTCGATGTCCTCGCGCCCGAGGGTGATCGGCGGCAGCGCGCACGCAGAGTCGCCGGAGTGGATGCCGGCCTCCTCGATGTGCTCCATGACGCCGCCGAGGTAGAGCTCCTCGCCGTCGTACAGCGCGTCGACGTCGATCTCGATGGCCTCGTCGAGGAACCGGTCGACGAGCACGGGGTGCTCGGGGTTCCACTGCCCGCCGCCCGCGCGATCGATGTACGTCTTCAGCGTGGCCTCGTCGTAGACGATCTCCATTCCGCGCCCGCCGAGGACGTACGACGGCCGGACCAGCACGGGGTAGCCGATCTCCGCGGCGATCGCCGCCGCCTCCTCGTACGAGGTGGCGGTCCCGTGCTTCGGCGCGGGCAGCCCGGCGCGGGCGAGGACCTGCCCGAACGCGCCGCGCTCCTCGGCGAGGTGGATGCTCTCCGGCGAGGTGCCGACGACGGGCACGCCCGCGTCCTTCAGCTGCTGCGCCAGGCCGAGCGGCGTCTGCCCGCCGAGCTGGACGATCACGCCGGCGACCTCGCCGGTCTCCTGCTCGGCGTGCACGACCTCCAGGACGTCCTCCAGGGTGAGCGGCTCGAAGTAGAGCCGGCTGCTGGTGTCGTAGTCAGTGGAGACCGTTTCGGGGTTGCAGTTGACCATGACCGTGTCGTAGCCCGCCGCGCGCAGGTCCGCGATCGTCGCGCCAAGCATGATCCGGGCCGCGGCCTTCGCCAGCGGCACCCCGGTCGCCTTGGACACGAACGGGATTGTCCGGCTGGCCCGCGGGTTGGCCTCCAGGATGTACACCTCCGGCGTCTCGGCCGAGGCCAGCCCGTCCGGCCGCAGCCCGGTGACCGCGAACTGGATGTTCATCAGCCCCCGCACGTTCAGCGCCGCGGCGAGCTTGCGGGCCTGCTCCTTGATCTGGGCGATCACCCCGGCCGGCAGGCTGTGCGGCGGGATCACGCACGCCGAGTCGCCGGAGTGAATCCCCGCCTCCTCGATGTGCTGCATCACGCCGCCGATGGCCGTCCGCGTCCCGTCGCTGAGGCAATCGACGTCGACTTCCGTGGCGTTCTCGAGAAACTGGTCGATGAGCACCGGCTTGTCCTTGGACACCTCGGCGGCGACGCGGGTCATGTACGCGGCCAACTCGTCCTCGGTGTAGACGATCCGCATGTCGCGGCCGCCGAGCACGAAGCTGGGCCGCACGAGCACCGGGAAGCCGATCCGGCGGGCCACGTCGAAGGCCTGTTCGGCGGTGGTGGCGGTGCCGTAGGCGGGCGCCGGCAGGCCGGCGCGGTCGAGGACGGCGCCGAACTGGCCGCGGTCCTCGGCGGCGTCGATGGCCTCGGGCGGGGTGCCGAGGATCGGCACCCCGGCGTCGGC
>JBJMIW010000236.1:0-11633 GCA_045806665.1 Actinoallomurus sp. | reverse complement strand
GGCACTGGGCTGGTACAAGCTGCTCGCCTACCTGGCGATCATCGCGACGGTGGCCGCCTCTGCCGTGGCGCCGGTCGTGGGCGTGCCCGTCGTCGTGGCGGCCGTCTGGTACCTGCGGGCGGGAGACTCGGCCGTCCGCTCCCGGCGGGTTCCGGTGCGCGGGGCCGAGGACCTGGCCCTCGTGCCCTTCCGTGTGCCCGGCTCGCTCAACCGGTCGACCTGGGCGCTGTTCCCCGCTCTGCTGTACTCCGTCCTGGCCGCGGCGGTGACCGGCCTCGCGCTGCTCGTCTGGACCGCCACGCGGCACCAGGTGTGGCCGGACGCCGTGACCCGGTGGAGCGCGGCGGTGTTCGCCTGGGTGACGCTCGCGGGGCCCGGCGTCATGGGTCCGCGCCGCCAGCTCGTCCGGCTGTTCTCGGCGGCGGCCCAGAGCCGGCAGCACGCCGCCTCGGTGGGCGTGTCCCTGGCCGGCGTCGCCTCGCTGGCGGTCGCGGCCGGATGGCTGCTCCGGCCACGGTGGTGGCCGATCGGCGACCAGGCCGGCCTCCTCGTCGACCTCACGGACCGGATCGCCGCGCTCCTGCACCGCTGAGGCCGGTGCGGCGCGATAGTCTGGCGTTGCATTCACGTCCGCCCGATGCGGGGACCCCTGCGACATTCCGAGGAGGGAACGGCGTTCCTCTCCGGCCCGACGGCCGGGGCCGCGCGCCGCGCACCGATGACGTGGGATGAGACATCCGGCGCCGTCTCCGAGCGGCCGCGCGTGGCCGAGGAGACCGTCAACGCCGTCATCGAGGGGTGGTCGCGACTCTTCACCTACCTCGTCGTCGCGATCGTCATCGGACTGAGCGTCATCACGCCGTTCTCCGGGCTCCTGCTGGCGGTGGCGAGCGCGTCGTACCTGCGGGCCGGGCAGGCGCACGCGCGCCGGCATCCTCGCACGCTGCTGCGGCTGGTGGTCGGCCCGCTCACCGCGCCGCTGGACCTGGTCCGCGGCGCCGCCGGGACCCTGCTGACCGTGCCGTACGCCGCGGTATTCGCGGTGGCCGTGACGATGGCGATCATGGCGGCGACGGCCATCGACGTCCAGGTCGCCCCGCTCGTCGCGGCCGCCTGGGGGGCCGGTGCCGCGGCGTACGTTCTGCTCGCCGCGCCGGGCGTCCGGGCGCCGCGCCGGCATCTGGTCCAGGTGTTCGTCGCCCTGGCCTCCGGGCCGCGCCGGATCGCCGTGGTCGGCACGCTCCTCTGCGTCGTGACGCTCGCCGTCATCGCCGGCGCGATCGTGCTCAAGCCGACCTTCGCCCCGATGTACGAGCTGGAGAACTCCATCGCCCAGGAGCTCTCGCGTTTCCAGGACTCGATCCAGCAGCGCGTGTCGTGACCGAGGCCCGCGGGGCCGACTGAGCAGCCCGTCGAGCCGGACGCCGGCAGGGTGGCCGGTCACCGTGCCCTGAACGGGGTAAGCGGACTTTGCGCAGTCGCTACCCGTGGGTAACATCGGGGGCGACGCAGGACAGCGCCCCGCGGCCGAATCACTTTCGGGTATAGGGCAGGCTTGGGACGTCCAATGCGTCAGCCCGCGTCGCCCGCATGGACGGCGCCCGTCGTGCCGGAGGAGCGCGTAGATGAAGTATGCAGGGAGGGCGGACACCATATGAACATCGTCGTCTGCGTGAAGCAGGTCCCCGACACGGCGACCGAACGCTAGCTGCGGTCCGACGAGAAGACGCTCGACCGTGAGGCGGCCGACGGCGTCATCAACGAGCTCGACGAGTACGCCGTCGAGGAGGCCTTGACGATCAAGGAGGCCCACGGCGGTGAGGTGACCGTCCTCACCATGGGTCCGGAGAAGGCGTCGGAGTCGATCCGCAAGGCCCTGGCCATGGGCGCCGACAAGGCCGTCCACCTGTCGGACGAGGCGCTGCACGGCTCGGACGCGCTGTCGACCTCGTACGCGCTCGCCCAGACGCTCAAGAAGATCGGCTTCGACCTCGTCATCCTCGGCTCGGAGTCGACCGACGCTCGTACGGGCCTGCTGGCCGCGATGCTGTCCGAGCGGCTCGGCGTGCCCCAGGTGACGCTGGCCAACAAGGTGGAGATCGACGGTTCCTCGCTCAAGGCGCAGCGGCTGACCGACTACGGCTTCGACCGCGTCGAGGCCGGCCTGCCCGCCGTCGTGAGCGTCGTCGAGAAGATCAACGAGCCGCGCAACCCGTCGTACAAGGGGATCATGGCGGCCAAGAACAAGCCGGTGGAGAAGCTCGCCGTCGCCGACGCCGAGATCGACGCCGCCCTGGTCGGGCTCGCCGGAGCCTCGACCGAGGTCGTCGACTTCGCCGACGCGCCACCGCGCGAGAAGGGCCAGATCGTCAAGGACGAGGGCGACGGCGGCGTGAAGGTCGCCGAGTTCCTCGCGTCCAAGAAGTTCATCTGAGAGGCGGGGAAATGGCGGAGATTCTCGTCCTCGTCGACCATGTCGACGGAGAGGTCAAGAAGGTCACCTTCGAGCTGCTGACGCTCGCGCGCCGGCACGGCGACGCCGCGGCGGTATGGATCGGCCCGGGCTACGAGGGTGCCAAGGACAAGCTCGCCGAGTACGGCGCGGCCAAGGTCTACGTCGCCGCCGACGAGGAGCTGACCTCCTACGTCGTCGCGCCGAAGGCCGAACTGCTCGCGCAACTGGTGGCCGAGAAGTCGCCGGCCGCGGTGCTCGTGGCCGCGACGGGGGAGGGCAAGGAGATCGCGGGGCGCCTCGCGGTCAAGACCGAGTCCGGCGTGCTCACCGACGTCGTCGACGTCGCGGACGGGTTCGTCGGCGAGCACTCGATCTTCGGTGGTGCGATCGTCTCGCACGCCAAGGTGTCGAAGGGCACGCCGATCATCGCGGTGCGCCCGAACTCCACCGCCCCGGAGGCCGCGCCCTCGACGCCCGCCGAGGAGCAGGTGTCGGTGACGCTGTCCGACGCGGCCAAGGGCGCCAAGGTCGTCGAGAAGGTCGTGCAGGAGAAGGGCGAGCGGCCGGAGCTCACCGAGGCCGCGATCGTGGTCTCCGGTGGCCGGGGTGTCGGCGGGGCCGACAACTTCAAGCTCATCGAGGAACTGGCCGACTCGCTCGGCGCGGCCGTCGGCGCCTCGCGCGCCGCCACCGACGCCGGCTGGTATCCCCACACCTTCCAGGTGGGCCAGACCGGCAAGACGGTGTCGCCGCAGCTCTACGTCGCGGTCGGCATCTCGGGCGCCATTCAGCACCGGGCCGGCATGCAGACCTCCAAGACGATCGTCGCGATCAACAAGGACCCCGACGCGCCGATCTTCGAGCTGGTCGACTACGGCGTGGTGGGCGACCTGTTCCAGGTCGCCCCGGCGCTGACCGAGGAGATCATCAAGCGCAAGTGACCTCGCGTGCGGCGACGCCCCGGCGGATCTCCCGCCGGGGCGTCGCCGTCTCCGGAGCCGTCAGTGGGCCGTCGGCGACGGACACGGAGCACCCGGAGCCGGCGGGCCCTCGTGCACCGACCGGGTCGGGCCGACGAACAGCAGGACCTGGTTCTGTGTAAGCGTCAGGTTGCGGCACCACCTCGGGCCTCGGTGTCGCCTGGAACAGCTCCTGGATCCCGGTCAGGTACCTCGGCCTGGGCGGTCGCCGGCCGCCGATCTGCGACTCCCTCGTGGGCGGGCCGCGCCTCCGCGGCTGCGCTCTCGTTCCAGAGCCGGTCCAGGGCCGTCACGGCGTAGACGTAGGACTTCCCGGGCTCGGCGGTGCCGTCGGCGAAGGACGTCCCACCGGTCACGGCGATCAGATGTGAGGCGAGGTCACACCCTGCGGGCGGCCCGTCGAACCGGTAGACCGCGTACCGCGCGGCCCCCGGGACCGGGCGCCAGCTCACCGCGGAACCCGCGACGGCGGGCCGCGGCCGGTGCGGGGCGTGCCCGCCGAGCCTCGGCATCAGCGGGACGAGCGCCGGGCGGGCGTAGTGGTCGGCGACCATCCGGCTCACCGCGCCGATCCGGTTCGCGTCCATGTCCTTGGCGCTGAAGTGGATGTCGCCGTCGACCTGCGGGTAGTCCCGGTTGAACGTCAGGTGCCGGGACAGCTCCGCCGGGTCCTGCCAGGGCGCGGCCTGCCCGGCGGCGCCCTGCCGGTAGTCGGCCTGGCCGATGTACAACTGCACGCCGGTGCCGTCGACCTGGCGGGCCCACCAGGGGACGAGCTTGGCGTAGTCGGCCACCGTGAACCCGATGTACCAGTAGATCTGCGGCGCGATGTAGTCGATCCACCGCTTCTTCACCCAGCCGCGTGTGTCGGCCGAGATCGCGCTGTAGGACTCCAGGCCGTTCGTGTCCGAGCCTTCGGGGTCGGACGCCTTGTTGCGCCAGATGCCGAACGGGCTGATCCCGAACTTCACCCACGGCTTGAGGGCGTGGATCCGGCGGTCCATCTCCCGTACGAGCAGGTCGATGTTGTGCCGCCGCCAGGACGCCTTGTCCGCGAACCCCGCGCCGTACGTGGCGAAGGTCGCGTCGTCGGGGAAGTCCGCGGTGCCGGTCGGGTACGGGTAGAAGTAGTCGTCGAAGTGGACGCCGTCGATGTCGTACCGGCGTACGGCATCGAGCATCGCCCGCTCGACGAAGTGGCGGACGTCCGGGATGCCGGGGTCGTAGTAGAGCTTGCCGCCGTACGGGTGCACCCAGTCGGGGTGGCGGCGGGCCGGGTGGTCCGGCGTGAGCAGGCTCGGGTCGGCCTTCATCGACACCCGGTACGGGTTGAGCCACGCGTGGAACTCGAGTCCGCGCGCGTGCGCCTCGCGGACGAGGAAGGCGAGCGGGTCGTACCCTGGGTCCTTGCCCTGCGTGCCGGTCAGCCACTGGGACCAGGGCTCGTACGGCGACGGCCAGAACGCGTCCGCCGTCGGCCGTACCTGCACGAAGACCGCGTTGAGGTGGCGGGCGACGGCGTTGTCCAGCAGGCGGACGTACTCGGCCTGCTGCTGGGCGACGGACAGGCCGGGAGCGGACGGCCAGTCGATGTTGGTGACGGACGCGATCCAGACCCCCCGCAGCCGGCGGTCGGCCGTGGCCGGCGTGGGGCAGGACCGGGTACGGGCGTGGGCGGGGGCGGTCAGCGGCCCGGCGGCGAGTGCGCCGCCGAGCAGTGCCGCGGTGGCGAGAGACAGGACGCGGCGAAGGATCATGTGGCTCTCCTCGGGGTCTTGAAGAGAACCTACGATCATCGGCTATGTGATGTAAATCATTCACCGCGCTCTGTCGCGCCGGGTCTTCCCGCCGGTCAGGCCGCGAGGCGGACGGGCTCGGGCTGCGCGTCCGGCTCGTTCGCCACGACCATGAAGCGGCGTGCCGGGACGAACCGGGCACCGGCCGCAATGAGCAGTGCCAGGACGACCGCCAGGCCGAGCCCGACCCGCAGCGAGGCCGCGTTCGCGAGGAAGCCGATCACCACGGGACCCCGGACCAGGCCGCCGTAGCCCATCGCGCCGACCTGGCCGACCGCCGCGGCGGACCGGCCGGGCACGACCGCGCCGGCCACCGAGATCGTCGTCGGCACGACCGTGCAGACCGCGAGGCCGGCGAGCCCGAAGCCGACGAGCGCGAACGGCGTTGCCGGGGCGAGGACCACGACCGAGACGGCGGCCGCCGTGCCCAGCCCCGCGTAGGTGAGCATCCGGCGGGTGCCCAGTCGGGCGCGGACCCGGTCGCCGACGAGCCGGCCGCCGAGCATGGCGGCCTCGAACAGCGGGTAGGCCAGGGCTGCGACGGACTGCGTCGCGCCGAGCTCGCGGTTGAGGAACAGCCCGCTCCAGTCCGCGATCGTGCCCTCCATCATGAACGCGACGAAGGCCAGCGCGCCGATGAGATAGACGACCAGCGGCAGCCGGGCACGGCCCCGGCCGGTCGAGGCGGACGCGGTGTCCTGGACGTACGTGCGGCCCAGGACGAGCGTCAGGGGGAGGGCGATGATCGCTCCGCCGACGAGCGTCTCGCCGAAGGACAGCCCGGCCGAGGCGCTGAAGGAACCGATCAGCCCTCCGGAGATGCCGCCGGCGCACCACCCGGCGTGCATCCCGTTCATGACGGGCCGTCCGTAGGACCGTTCCACGGTGCTGCCCTGGGCGTTCATCCCGATGTCGGTCAGGCCGAACGTCATACCGAACAGGGCGACGGCGACGAACAGCAGCGGCCGGGTCGGAGCCAGCCCGACCAGGGCCAGGCTGACCGCCGTCAGCGGCGCCGCGACCCGCAGGACCGCCGTGCCGCCCAGCCGTGCCATGACGCCTCGCAGACCCTGCATCGCGATGATCGCGCCGATGCCCCAGACGAGGATGGCCAGCCCGACATCGCCCTCCCTCATCCCGAACTTGTCCGCGAGGGCCGGCGTCCGTGACACCCAGACCCCGCAGAGCATGCCGGCCAGGGCGAACGTCAGCACGGTGCCCAGGCGGGCCCGGACGAGGACGCGAGACGTCATGATTTCACCTCTCTCTTTTTGCCGTGGTGCGCACGGAAGGACCGGCGCCCGCGATGGGCACCGGCTTTGTCAGTCGTGGTCGGTCGCTACAGCGAGCCGAGCAGCCGTTCGCGCAGCGTCTCCAGCTGCGCCTCGTCATAGAGGCCGGGGTCGTGCATCACGACCTCCCAGAGCCCCTCGGCCGCCAGCCGCGCGATCTGCGCGGCGACCGGATCCGGATCGTCGACGGGGTCCCGGTCGTGCCAGCGGTGCATCGCCTCGCGGATCTGGGCGAGCAGGGCCGGGTCGGCCGCCGCCGCGCTGACCGTCGCCCACCGTCGGAGCAGCCGCGACTGGTCGCGGTCCATGACGACGGCGAAGTTCGCCTCGACGAAGGCGCGGGTGTACGACCCGGGGCCGCCGGTCTCGTACGAGGCGATCAGCGCGTCGAGCTCCTCGATCAGCCGCTCCACCAGCCCTCGGATCAGGGCTTCCTTGTTCGGGAAGTGGTAGAGCAGCCCGCCCTTGCTGACCTGGGCGCGCTCGGCGACCGCGGACAGCGTGAGGGCCTGGGTGCCCTGCTCACAGAGCAGGGCCTCGGCGGCATCGAGGAGGGCGTCTCGTTTCATGACACCTCTACTATACCGTCCGGACGGTACAGTTATTTCCATTCCGGACAGACCGTGCGATAAGTGACGCGATCTCCTTCGCCGCGTCGTCGTCCAGCGGGGCGTGACTGGGGCGAGGAGCCCGACGAGCACGCTCTGAGTGCGGCCCCGTTCCGCCGCGGGGGCGGCGGCGCGGATAGGCTGAGGCCGCCATGGTGTATCTGGATCACGCGGCGACCACGCCGATGCTGCCCGAGGCGATCGAGGCGATGACCGCGGAGCTCGCGCGCATCGGCAATCCCTCGTCGCTGCACGCCTCCGGCCGCCGCGCCCGTCGCATCGTCGAGGAGTCCCGCGAGATCATCGCCGAGGCGCTGGATGCCCGGCCCAGCGAGGTCGTCTTCACCAGCGGCGGCACCGAGGCCGACAACCTCGCGCTCAAGGGGATCTTCTGGGCCCGCCGGAGCGCCGACCCGGCCCGGACCCGCGTGCTGGTCAGCGCCATCGAGCACCACGCCGTACTCGACTCGGCCCAGTGGCTCGCCGACCAGGAGGGCGCGAGCGTCGAGCACCTGCCGGTCGACCCCGACGGCCGGGTCCTGCCCGACACCCTGCGCGCCGCCATCGACCGCGACCCCGACACGGTCGCGGTCGTCAGCGTCATGTGGGCCAACAACGAGATCGGCACGGTTCAGCCGATCTCCGAGCTCGTCGCGATCGCTCACGAGCACGGCATCCCGTTCCACGCCGACGCCGTCCAGGCCGTCGCGCAGCTGCCCGTCACCTTCGCCGTCGACGCCATGACCATCACCGGACACAAGATCGGGGGACCGGTCGGAGTGGGCGCCCTGCTGCTCGCCAAGGGCCTCGACCCCGTCCCCGTCCTGCACGGCGGCGGTCAGGAGCGCGACGTACGGTCCGGCACCCTCGACGCCGCCGCGATCGCCGGCTTCGCCGCGGCGATGCGCGTCGCCGTCTCGCGCCGGGCCGCCGAGGCCGAGCGCCTGGCCCGGCTCCGTGACGACCCCATCGACCGGGTCCGCGCGGCCGTGCCCGACGTCGTGCTCAACGGCGACCCGAAGGACCGGCTCCCGGGCAACGCGCACCTGTCCTTCCCCGGCTGCGAGGGCGACGCCCTGCTGATGCTGCTGGACGCCCGGGACGTCGAGTGCTCGACCGGGTCGGCGTGCTCGGCCGGCGTCGCAGAACCCAGCCACGTCCTCCTCGCGATGGGCGCCGACCTGCCACGCGCGCGCGGCTCGCTGCGGTTCTCCCTGGGCCACACCAGCACGCAGGCCGACGTCGACGCCGTCGCAGCGGCCATCGGCCCCGTCGTCGAGCGCGCCCGCCGGGCCGGCGCCGCCTGACCCCGTCAGGGCTGGTACGGCTCCAGGACCTCCCACCCCGGGTCCGGCTCGGACGAGACCTTGGCCCGGCCCTCCGACCAGGCGGCCGCCATCTGGTCGAGCTCGGCGACCGCACCGGACTCCGGGTCGACGTACAGGTGGAAGACCCGCCGCCCGTCACCGCTCTCATGCGCGGCCAACACGGCACGCTCGCCCAGCGCCTCGACCGACTTCTCGAAGTCGCGCAGCGCCGACGCAGACGGCTCGACCGGAAGACGGTCCGGGTTGGCATGGGCGTACGGCAGCGCCACCGCGACGTACAGGTCGCACAGCGGATGGTCCTGGCGGTGCAACGGAAAGCGGACGGCGACCCGCGCGGCGTGGCCCAACGGGGTACGACCCTCACCGGTCAGCCAGGCCGGCTCGGCGAACGGCGCCGCGACCTGCTGGACCACCGCGGACAGCATCGACGGCGGCAGCGCGTCCATCGGCTCATCGGTGACGACCGCGACATTGCCGATCCACCGGGCGGCGTCGTCCTCGCCCAGCGCCCAGTCGAGCACGCGGTACACCAGGGCGAGCTGGGTCTCCTCCGGCACGAACAGGAAGTCCGGGTGGTACGCGGTGACGTCGACCCGGGCCCGGCGTGCGTCCGCGCGCAGTCCCATCTTCACGTAGCTCAGGTCGAACTCATGGTCCTCGAGCTGGAGTTTGCCTTCCAGCATCGCCGGATCGGCGGCCCGCGCCGGACGGTACTCCCAGCCGTCGTCGGGCGCCGCCCGGAACCAGCGCTCGGCGACGCCGCGCAGCTCGCCGACGCCGCCGCCGCTCACGGTCAGACCCGGCCCCGGCCCGATCTCCCACTCGAGGTCGGGGTGGATCGCCTCGACGTGCGCGGTGATCTGCTCGGCGACGTCCTCGGAAGGGCCGTCCTCCAGCCGGTCCCGAACCTCCGGCCACCACTCCCAGAACCGGGCGATGGCGGCGTTGGACGGAGGCGTCCCTGGTGAGCGTCGGAAGATTCCCATGGTGCGGCCAATCGTACGGCCGACGATGACCTCTCCAGCCTAATCACGCCCGATTCCCCGCCGAGAGCTTGGCCGCGTGAGTCAGAGCGACCATCGCCGACAGTGACCGATTCTGTACGGAGCGACTTGACAGGCGTGCGTCTGTCCGGGAACCTACGAGCACTAGCCGACCTCATCGGGGTCTGGAAGTGAAGCCGGGAACCCCCGCACAGCCGGGAGCCCGGCTTCGCGCGTTTCTCATGCCGCTACGCCACCTGGATCAAACTGGTGTGAGGTGCGTACCACCTGGACCAGTTGTCCTTGCCTTCGACAAGGTCGCGCCGCCAGACCGCGGCTGCGGCGTCGGCCATCCAGAGCCCGGGGGCCGTCGAGGCCGGTGCCTGGTCGACGGGGAGAGTGAGGTCCAGGAAGCCGCTGTCACGCAGTCGGCCGATCGTACGCGCATCGGCGGCCCGGAGTTTCGCGTCCTCACGCTGCTCCAACAAGATGCCGCCTGTCGCCTCCTTCGTCGCCAGGTGGGGAAGGAACTCCCAAAGGATCTTGGCGCGTATCCGCTCTCGCGACTTCGGATCGGCGTACCCCGAGGTCCAGCCCACGGCAAAGCGGGTGCCGCGCAGACTCGCGAGCAGATCGGCGAGCTCGTGCTTGCGCTGCCAGTCTTTTGATTCGCGACAGGTGCAGGCGCCGATGTCCCTTCGAGTCCACGGCCTCTTCGCGTACAAGGGTGCGGAGCATTGCTTCGCATTGCGCGAGGTGCGCACTCTCGATGATCGCCGCCGCGACAAGGTAGAGGCCGGTGCGCGCGAGGGTCGGCTCGGCGTCGGCCTCGTCCAGGTATGCAAAAGATCCCACGCGGCGCACGGTAGAGGATGTGAGCACTATCCGTGTGTGGATCGCTACAGATCGGAGTCACGATCTGCTGTTCGTCCTGGTATGTCGCTGGTACGGCGGAGCGGTGAGCGGGGTGGAGCGCGTACCCTCGTTTGGGTCATGACTCTTCGCGTACTCGCCGCCATGTCGGGCGGTGTCGACTCCGCCGTGGCCGCCGCTCGTGCCGCCGAGGCCGGTCACGAGGTGACCGGCGTGCACCTCGCGCTCTCGTCCAACCCGCAGTCCTACCGCACGGGCGCGCGCGGGTGCTGCACGCTCGAGGACGCCCGCGACGCCCGCCGGGCGGCCGACGTGATCGGCATCCCCTTCTACGTGTGGGACATGGCCGAGCGGTTCGACCGCGACGTCGTCCAGGACTTCGTCGCCGAGTACGCCGCGGGCCGGACGCCGAACCCGTGCCTGCGCTGCAACGAGAAGATCAAGTTTCAGGCGCTGCTGGACAAGGCACTCGCGCTCGGCTTCGACGCGGTCTGCACGGGCCACCACGCGCGGCTGGCCGGCGGGGTGCTGCGGCGCAGCGTCGACCTCGGCAAGGACCAGTCGTACGTCCTGGCGGTCTGCACCCGCCAGCAGCTGGCGCACGCGATGTTCCCCCTCGGCGACACGACCAAGGCCGAGGTGCGCCGGGAGGCCGAGCGGCGCGGGCTGGCGGTCGCCGACAAGCCGGACAGCCATGACATCTGCTTCATCGCCGATGGCGACACCCAGCGCTTCCTGGCCGAGCGGATCGGCGCGGACAAGGGCCAGATCGTCGACACGTCGGGCGAGGTCCTCGGCGAGCACGACGGCGCGTACGCCTACACGATCGGCCAGCGGAAGGGGCTCCGGCTCGGCCGCCCGGCACCGGACGGCCGGCCGCGCTACGTCCTGGACATCTCGCCGGTGACCAACACGGTGACGGTCGGGCCGCGCGAGGCGCTGGACGTCCACGAGATCCACGCCGAGCGGCCCGTGTGGCTCGCCGAGCCGCTCACCGCGCCGTACGACTGCACGGTCCAGCTGCGCGCGCACGGTGAGGTGCACGACTGCACGGCGGTGCTGGACGGAGACGTGCTGCGGATCGCGCTGCGCGCGCCGGCGCGCGGGGTCGCCAAGGGCCAGGCGGCCGTGCTGTACGAAGGCGACCGGGTGCTCGGCTCCGCGACGATCACAGCGACGTTCTCGGCGAGCACCGTCCAGGCCGGCGCCTGAGCCTTCCGGAGGCTCAGGGCCGCTGCCGGGCCGTCCCGACGATGCGTTCCAGCGCGGAGGCCTGGGCCTCTCGCGTCCGTGGTCGGGCAGCCGGACGAGCGTCCGG
>JBJMIW010000235.1:0-21238 GCA_045806665.1 Actinoallomurus sp. | reverse complement strand
CACCGACGGCGCCCACACCCGCCGGCTCGATGTCCCGCAGGCCGTGACGTTTCCGCGCGGACGGAGGATGCTGGGCGTAGTGATGGCCCGGTCAGGACCAGTCGGGAGGTCCCCACATGCGAATTTCCGAGATCCTCCGCGCCAAGGGCGGTGACGTGGCGACGATCGCGCCGGACGAGAGCGTCCGGCGGCTCCTCGCGCTGCTGGCGGAGCGCAACGTCGGTGCGGTCGTCGTGTCCTCGGACGAGTCCACGATCGAGGGCATCGTCTCGGAGCGCGACATCGTCCGGCGGCTGAACGAGCAGGGCGCCGACCTGCTCGACACCCCCGTGTCGGAGATCATGACGACGCCCGTGCGCACCTGTGAACCCGGTGACGCCGTAGACGGGCTGCGCGTCACGATGACCGAGCACCGCATCCGTCACCTCCCGGTCGTCCGCGACGACCACCTGGTGGGGATCGTCAGCATCGGGGACGTCGTGAAGAGCACGATCTCCGAGCTCGAGGCCGAACGCGAGCAGCTCGTCGACTACATCAGGCGCTGACCGGACCCGTCGGGGGGAGGGGCACGATGAACGACATGAGCGTTCAGCCCCTGACCCTGCATTCGATGGACGGCGTCCGGATCGACGCCGGTCACCTGCCCGGACCGGACGGCCTGTGCCTGGTCCTCGCGCACGGATTCACCGGTGCGTGGCGGCAGCCGACGACGCGGCGGATCGCCGCCGTCCTCAACGAGGCCGGCGGCGTCATCGCGATCGACTTCCGCGGCCACGGGCGGTCCGGCGGCCGCTCAACGGTCGGAGATCGCGAGATCCTCGACGTCGACGCGGCCGTCCGTTACGCCCGCCACCTCGGCTACCGGCGCGTGGGGCTCGTCGGCTTCTCGATGGGCGGCGCCGTCGTCGTCCGTCACGCCGCCCTGCACGGAGGCGTGGACGCGGTCACGGCGGTGAGCGCGCCCGCCCGGTGGTACTACCGCGACACCAAGCCGATGCGCCGCGTGCACTGGGCGATCGAGCGACGGTCGGGCCGGCTCGCCGTCCGCGTCGTCAAGAAGACGCGGATCGCCGGTGGTTCGTGGGCGAGGGTGCCGGCGGCGCCGCACGAGGTCGCCGGGCGGATCGCGCCGACGCCACTCCTCATCGTCCACGGTGACCGGGACCCCTTCCTGCCGGTCGACCACGCCGAACAGCTGTACGCCGCCGCCCGCGATCCCCGGGAGCTGTGGATCGAACCCGGCTACGGGCACGCCGAGAGCGCCGCGCCCCCCGAGCTGATCCGCCGGATCGCGGATTGGGCCGCCTCCCGGACGATCGCGGTGCACTGAGGTGCGCACGTGCGCGTGGTGGTGACGGCCGGGTATGACCCTGACCGGTTCGCCGTTCGCCGGGGACCCGCGGGGCGTGGCCGGCCACCGGGTGCGGTCCGCGCCCGCCGGACCGGACCGAAACGGGTTCACGCGATCCGGGCCGCCCGCCCGCGGCCTGGTCTCAGTCCCTTAGCGGCCGAAGGCGAGGTGGGAGCCCGTGACGCGCAGTTCCACGCCCTTCGCCGTGACCGACAGGCTCTGGAACGTCAGGCCGAGCGGCAGGCCGCCGACCGGCACGGTGAAGTCCAGGTCCTGGCCCAGGTCCGCGAGGGAGAATCCCTCGGCCGACAGCGGATGGACGCGGATCTGGTCCCGGCCGACCCTGGTGACCTGCCAGGTCACGGTTCCGGAGGCGATGCCGAGGTCGACGTCACCCTTCACCTTGTCGGGGCCCGCCGCGGAGAACCTCACCCCGGACTGGCCGGACACCTTCGCCAGCTCGCCGAAGCCGATCGTCGCGGTGCCGGCCACGCGGCCGAGGGTGCCCTTGCGGAACGACGAGTCGACGCGGACGTCGCGGACGTCCCCGTCGATCCGGCTGATCGTCACCGGCCCCTCCCGCACGTCGTGCGCGGTCATGTGGGCGTGCGGGAAGTGACGGTCCAGGACCTGGGTCAGGAAGGGGAAGCCGTCGATCGTCACGTTCGGCCGGGCGCCGAACCCCTGCTTCTGGATCTCGCCGGCGATGCGGTTCTCGGCGTACGCGGCCGCGAACCGGTCCACGACGACAAGAAGGCCGAGCAGCACGAGCACGACCACCAGAATGACCATCAGCGGCCGCCGCCGGCGTCGCCTCGGCGGAAGGCCGTCCGGGCGGGTCCAGTCACTCTCGTGCGCGGTCATTCGACGCTGTTACGAGTCGCCATGACGTTCAGCAAATTTCACCGCGGGGGAGCCGTCAATGGTTTCACGGCAAACACGTGACGGAAAGATGGGCGTTTTATGGCATCCGATCTACACTGCGGAGATATGACGGCCGAGGGCTTTGTCTCGTCGATGGCCCCGCCGGCTCTGGTCGTGCGGACCAAGGAGGCCGTCCGCAGACTGCAGCCCGGGGGCTCGTACTCCGTCGGCCGTGATCCGGCGGCCGACATCCCGATCGCCGATCCGCGCGTGTCCTGGAAGCACGCCGTCCTGCGCACCGACGGAAACGGCTGGCTCCTGGAGGATCTGGGCAGCACGAACGGTACGTTCGCCGGCTCCCGGCGCATCCGGCGCGCCGGCATCGAAGGCGAGATCGTCTTCCGGCTGGGCAACGCCGAGGGCGGCCCGCAGGTGGCCTGTTCGGTCCCCCCGGTGCTCGACTCGCGTATCGGCGTGGACCGCCAGCCGACCTCTGTCATCCAGGTCCCGTCACGGCCGCTGCGGATCGGACGGGCTCCGGACAATGACGTGGTGCTCTCGGACCTGATCGTTTCTCGCTATCACGCCGAGCTTCGAAAAAGGGCCGATGGGCGGCACGAGATCGTCGATCTCGGTGGCCATAATGGCACCTTCGTCAACGGCAAAAGGATCACCTCGGCACCGCTCACCGAAAGTGACATCGTCGGGATCGGGCGGGCCACTTTCCGGCTCGTCGGCGACGAACTCCGCGAGTTCATCGACACCGGCGACGTGTCCCTGGTCGCCCAGGACCTCACCGTGCGGACCGCCAAGGGCAAGGTGCTGCTCGACCACGTCAGCTTCCCCATCCCCGAGCGCTGCCTCGTCGGGGTGATCGGCCCGAGCGGCGCCGGCAAATCGACCCTGCTGGGCGCGGTCACCGGGACCCGGCCGGCCACCGAGGGCGGCGTGCGGTACGACAACCGCGACCTGTACCGCCACTACGCGGAGCTGCGACACCGGATCGGCCTGGTGCCCCAGGAGGACATCCTGCACACCCAGCTGGCCACCCGGCGGGCGCTGCGGTACGCGGCGGAGCTGCGGTTCCCCGGCGACACGGTCGCGGCCGAGCGCAACCGGCGGGTCGACGAGGTGATCGAGGAGCTCGGGCTCACCCCGCACGCGGACACCCGGATCGACTCACTGTCCGGCGGCCAGCGCAAACGGGTCAGCGTCGCGCTGGAGTTGCTGACCAAGCCGTCGCTGCTGTTCCTGGACGAGCCCACCTCCGGCCTGGACCCGGGGCTGGACAAGTCGGTCATGGAGATGATGCGCGACCTCGCCCACGACGGCCGGACCATCGTCGTCGTCACGCACAGCGTCGCCAACCTGGACACCTGCGACCGGCTGCTCGTCCTCGTCCCCGGCGGCCGGGTGGCCTTCTACGGGCCACCGGCGGAGGGACTGACCTTCTTCAGGAAGGCGAGCTGGGCGGAGGTGTTCCAGGCGTTCGACCGGGAGCCCGACCGCGACTGGGCCGCCGAGTTCCGGATGGCACCGCTGTACGCCCGCCATGTCCTCTCCGGGCTGGACGGCGAGGCCGAGGTGGCCCGGCCGGAGCGGGTGACGGCGGCCCCACCGCCCCGGCGGCAGGGCCGGTTCGCCCAGCTCGGCACGCTGTGCCGCCGGTACCTCGCGGTGATCGGCTCCGATCGCAGCTACCTCGCCGTGCTGGCGGTGCTGCCGCTGGTCGTCGGGTTGCTGATCCGGGCGATGCCGGCGCCGCACGGACTGACCGGGCCGGGAGAGAACGACGACGCGGCGTCGGTCCTGCTCACGCTGGTCATCGGCGCCTGTTTCGTCGGGGCCGCCAACTCCGTGCGCGAGCTCGTCAAGGAACGCCCGATCTACCGGAGGGAGCGGGCCGCCGGGCTGTCGGCCGGGATCTACCTGCTGTCGAAGATCCTCATCCTCGGCCTGCTCACCGGGGCGCAGGCGGTGCTCCTCGTCCTCATCGGCCTGGTGTTCCGCCCGATGCCGGGGCACGGCGCGTTCACCTCGCCGTACCCGGAACTCATGCTGGCCATGGCGGGGCTGGCGATCGTGTCCATGGCGATGGGCCTGCTGGTGTCGGCGGCGGTCAGCACGTCGGAGAAGACGATGCCGCTGTTGGTGCTGCTGTCCCTGGCCCAGGTGATCCTCTGCGGCGCCCTCATGCCGCTGCAGGGCAAGGCGGGTCTGGAGCAGATCGCCTGGATCACGCCGTCGCGCTGGGGGCTGGGGGCCGCGGCCTCGACCGTCGACCTCGCGCACCTGCCGCACAAGCCGATCCCGGACCGACTCTGGCGTACCGACGCGACCACCTGGGCCACCGACATGGGAGTACTGGCCGGTCTGGGGCTGGTCTTCGTGATCATCGCCTGGCAGCGGCTCGAGCGCCTGCGCCCGGGCCGCCGGACCCGGATCTAACCGAGGGCGGGCGTGGAGTACGCCGCGCGTACCCCGCAGCCACGTTTCCACGGTGTGCTCGTCGGGGCGGTCCGGGAGTGGGGTGCGGATGCGGTGAAAGTCGGCGTCGGACTCGGGCGTGGCCAGGCCGTATGCGGTGGATCCCACGACGCCGGCCGGCAGGATCTCGGTCATGCGCGTTCGTAGATCGTCCGGCCGGCATGAACGATGACCACGGGACGCACGACCCGCCGCATGATTTATCATCCGTCGAATAGAACGTCGTCCCGTCACACAGAACGAGAGGCTGGCGCATGGATCGGGCGGAGATCGAACGGGCGATCGGCGCGGGCCGGGTGCTGCCGGTGCTGAGGACGCCGGACGCCGACGGTGCCGTACGGGCGGCCGAGACGTTGCTGAACGCCGGCCTGCAGGTGATCGAGCTGACCGCGACCACCCCCGGCTGGGCGGACGCCCTGGCCGGCCTGCGCCGTGCCCACTCGGCGGCGGTCCTCGGCGCCGGAACCGTCACGACGGCGGAGGACGCCCGCCGCGCCCTCGACGCGGGCGCCGACTTCCTCGTCAGCCCCTACCCGGCCGCGGCCGTCCGCGCGGTCGCCGACGACACCGGGACGGTCTTCCTCGAAGGCGGGCTCACTCCCGGGGAGGTGGCCGCCGCGGCCGCGCGCGGGATCGCCAAGCTGTTCCCCGCGCACGTGGGCGGACCCGCGTACCTGCGCTCGGTCCTGGCCGTGCTGCCGGGCGCGCGCATCGTGCCGACCGGCGGGATCGCGCTGACCGATGTCCCCGCCTACCTCGAGGCGGGCGCGTACGCCGTCGGCGTCGGCTCGGACCTGGTCAAGGCGCCCGATCCGGCCAAGGCGGTCCGTGAGCTGATCGAGGTGGCCCAGTGACCCGCGGGGACGTCCCCGAGGTCGTCATCATCGGCGAGCCGCTGGTCGAGTTCTCGGCCGCCGAGCCCCTCACCCATGCGGAGACGTTCCGGCTGTCCTTCTCCGGCGACGCGCTGAACGCGGCGGTCGCCGCCGCGGCCGCCGGGGCGCACGTCGCCCTCGTCACGCGTACCGGCGAGGACGAGTTCGGCGACCGGCTGGTCGAGTTCGCCGCGCGGCACGGCATCGACACCCGCTGGATATGGCGCGGGCCGGGCCACAGCGGGGCGTACGTCGTCGGCGCGGACCCGCTGGGCACCCGGGCCTTCGCCTACCTGCGCTCCGGCAGCGCCGCCTCCCGGCTGAGCCCGGCCGACGTGGACCGCGCACCGGTGGCGGAGGCCGGGGCGGTGCTGCTCAGCGGCATCACCGCCGCGCTGTCGGACTCCTGCGCCGCCGCCGTCGTGCACGCGGCCGAGAAGGCCGGCGGCAAGGTCGTCTACGACCCGAACTTCCGCAGCCGCCTCACCACGCCGGGCGACGCCCGCGAGGTCCTGGCGAAGGTCGCGCCCCGGGCCGCGCTCGTCCTGCCGTCCTGCCCCGCAGACACGTCGGCCCTGCTGGACACCACCGACCCCGAACGGGCCGCCGAGGCATGCCTGGAACTCGGCGCGGCCGCCGTCGCGGTGACGTGCGGCGCCGACGGCGTCCACCTCGCGACCGGTACGGAGCAGCGGCACCTGCCCGCCGTCCCGGCCACGGAGATCGTTGACGCCACCGGCGCCGGAGACGCCTTCGGCGGCGCGCTCACCGCGCGGCTCGCACGCGGTGCGTCCCTCGTGGACGCCGTACGCGGCGGTGCGGCGGCTGCGTCGATCTCGCTCGGCGGCCAGGGCGGCACGGGCCGGGTCGCCACGGCGGCCGAGATCGAGCGCCTCCTCGTGGCCGGCTGACGGTCAGGCCAGCGGGGGCGGGCGGGTGCGGTCAGGCCGGCGCGGGCGCGGGTACGCGGTCGGGCGGGGCTCCCATGGCCAGCGAGACGTCCCGGGCGGCCGCGACGACCTCGGCGATGAGCGTGGCGTCGTCCGCGTCGACCTCGAACGCCAGCCCGGAGACGGAGATCCCGCCCATCACCGCGCCGGTGTGGTCGAAGACGGGTGCGCCGACGCAGCGGATGCCCCGCTCATTCTCCTCGTCGTCGATCGCGTGGCCGCGCCGACGGACCTCGGTGAGGTGGGCGACCAGCGCGTCGACAGCCGTGATCGTGTGCCGGGTGCGGGGCTCCAGGCCGGTCCGGGCCGTGATCGCCGCGACCTCCCGGTCGGACAGCTGAGCGAGGATCGCCTTGCCGATCGAGGTCGAGTGCAGCCGCAGGCTCATGCCCACCCGCGAGCCCATCTGGTACGGCCGCAGGCCCTCGAGCTTGCGCACGTACACGGCCTCGTCGCCGCTGCGGATCGCGAAGTGCACGGTGAAGCCCGTACGGTCGCGCAGCGCCTGCAGCGCCGAGTCGGCGTGCTGCGCCGGGTCGAACCGGCTCATCACCTTGCCCGCCAGAGTGAGGATGCGCGGACCGGGGAGGTAACCGCCGTTGCCGTCGGTGCGGGCGAACCCCCAGCCGACGAGGGACTGGAGGATACGGTGCACGGTCGACTTGGGAAGCCCGGTGCCGGCCGCGATGTCGGTCACCCGGCTGTGCTCGGCCAGCGCCTCCAGCACCGTCAGCGCCTTGTCGATCGAACCGCCACCGGTCTGCGTCGCCACAGGGCGAGACTATCCGCAGCACCGTCCCGCCGCCCCGCTCGTCCTGCATACCGGCCGGCTGACCGTCCCGACCTCGTGAGGCGGCCCTGCCGTCAGTCCCCGTCCGCCTCGGCCGAGCCCATGAGCCGGAGGCGTCGCTGCGCGCGCTGGTAGAACGTCGTCTGCCCGAGCCGTACGACGCCGGCCGCGGCGGGCAGTGTCGCCAGGTCGAGGACGTCACCGGGGCTGAGCCGGCCGATGAGCCGGCCGTCGGCCTCGACGGCGACGGCGCCGCTGGTCGGCAGGATCCGCAGGGAGAGCTTCTCCTTCGGGGACAGGAACAGCGCCCGGTTGAACGCGGAGTGCGGCGCGACCGGTGTCACCAGCAGCCCCTCGGCACTGGGCGACACGATCGGTCCGCCGGCGGAGAAGCTGTAGGCGGTGGAGCCGGTGGGCGTCGCCACGACGACGGCGTCGGCGGCGTACCGGACGAAGGGGTTTCCCTCGACGCACAACTCCACCGCGGGGATCCCGTCCCCGGGGATGCGTGCCAGGTCGACGTCGTTCAACGCGATCGCGTAGCTGCCGTCCGCGGTCGCCCGAATCCCGCTCCGCGGCTCGACGGTGAACCGGTGCTCGTCGATCGCGCAGAGCGCCGCGCCCAGGTCCGGAACGTCGATCTCGGCCAGGAAACCGAGGCGACCGAGGTTGACGCCGAGGACCGGGGCCCGCTGGGGGAAACTGAGCCGCATGGCGCGCAGCATCGTGCCGTCCCCGCCGAGGCTGACGATGAGATCGGCGCGGTCGGCCAGGCTGTCCGGCTCGACGGGCGCGATGTCGCGGTCGATGCGCGAGACCTCTTCGGGCAGGCCGATGACCTGCGCGTTCCGGGCGCGCGCCCATCCGGTGATGGTGTCGATGACGTCCTTGCAGTCGCGTTCGGGGTGCAGGACGAGGCCGACTGCCGTGATCAAGCCCATACGTCATTATTGTCTCAATGCGGCGCCGCGCGTTGTCGTCCTCGGTCCGATCGGCCGCCCGGCTCAGGAGGACGGCCCGAGCCCCGGCTGTTCATTACATCCGCTGGTAGCGGCGTGAGACGTGCGGGCGGGGGCCGGCTGGTCCCTCGCCCGCACCGTCGCGTCAGGAGATGGGCGTGCGGCCGACGCCCGCGAGCAGCCATCCGGACGGTGTGCGGTACGGCCGGTCCGGTCGCCAGCCGGGGGCGGGGACCAGACCGGGGTGGAGAAGCTCGAATCCGTCGAAGAGTCCCGCGATCGCCTCGCGTCCGCGCAGCGTGATCAACTCCCGTAGCTCCGCGAATACGTCATGGACCGCCTCGACGGCCGCGGGCGCCTTCCCCTCGAATGTGGCGTGGGAGATGACCAGGTGGCTGCCGGGCGCGACCGCGTCCCGGAACTCACCCATGATCCCGGCCGGGTCCTCCTCGTCGCCGATGAAGTGGAGGACCAAGGTGAACAACAGCGCGACCGGCCGGTCGAAGTCGATGAGGTCGGTGACCACCGGATCGCGGAGGATCCGCGCCGGATGCCTGGCGTCGGCGTGGATCACTGCGGAGGGCGAACGGTCGGACAGCATCGCCGCATAGTGCGTGACGGCCACCGGGTCATAGTCGACGTAGATGACGCGGGACCCGGGGCCGGCCAGGTCGTGAACATTGCCGCGCCTGGGCAGGCCGCAGCCGATGTCGAGGAACTGGCGGACGCCCGCCGCGAGCAGATGGCGGACGGCGCGGCGCGCGAAACGGTTGTTCTCCGCCGCGATATGGCGTGCCTCCGGCGCCACCGACAGCAGGCGGTGCGCCATGACGCGATCCACCGCGTAGTTGTCCTTGCCGCCGAGTGCGTAGTCGTACAGGCGTGTATCGGTCGGGGTGTGGGAGTCCACCCCCCACGGCAGCCGTGCTCGCTCGGCCACAGTCACCTCCACCCCCCCGCCAGGTGCATGTCAATCTAACCCGTCCGCAGCGGCGGGTCCGTGTCTCCGGCCGGAAAATAATAAGTTTTTTGCCAGTACGTCCGTTTTCCGCAAGCGCCCGGCCGCTGGGCTGCACGCCGCTCACGCCGGTGCCCCATGGGCACCACTCGGCGCGCTGACGTCCTGGTTGCTCATTGCATTCGAGGCTGTATCGATTTAGCCTTCTCTGACGTTGACGTGCAATACGGCCCGTCCATAACGTCAATCAGAACCGTTTTTGAACCGGTGCGCCCGGCATGCGGGGAGATGGGCCTCCGCTGCGATCGGGCGGCGGCACTCCGCCATGACTTTCGGAGGGGGCTCCATGGCGCCTAGCACCACCGGATCCGTCGATTCCGGAGGACGCCTGCGGCGGGACGTCGGTTTCTGGGGACTGATGTTCGTATCGCTCGGGTCGATCATCGGTTCCGGCTGGCTGCTCGGAGCACTCACGGCCGCGACGATCGCCGGACCCGCCTCGCTGCTGTCCTGGATCCTCGCCGCCGTGATGCTCGCCATCCTCGCCCTAGTGCACGCCGAACTGGGCGCGGCCTATCCGGTCGCCGGTGGGACGGCCCGGTTCCCGAGCTTCGCGTTCGGCCCGCTCGTCGGCTTCGTCGCGGGCTGGATGGCCTGGGTGCAGGCGGTGACGATCGCCCCGATCGAGGTCGAGGCGACGCTGTCCTACTGCGACCACATCGGCTGGGTCAAGAACCACCTCACGCTGTTGCACACCGATGGGACGCTGACCGGCGTCGGCCTGCTGGTCGCCACCGTCTTCATGCTGCTGTTCACGATCATCAACATCGTCGGCATCAAACTCCTCGCCGACTCGAACGGGATCGCCGTGATCTGGAAGACGGCGATCCCGCTGCTCACCGTGGCGGTCCTTTTGCTGCTGACCTTCCACGCGTCCAACTTCACGGCGGGCGGCGGGTTCATGCCGTTCGGGGCGCACGGCGTGTTCGCCGCCCTCCCGGCCGGAGTCGTCTTCGCCCTGCAGGGGTTCGAACAGGCGATCCAGCTGGCCGGAGAGGCTCGGAAACCGCAGCGTGACATCTCGCGCGCGGTCATTACGGCGACCGTGATCGGCACGATCGTCTACATCCTGCTCGAGATCGCGTTCATCGGCGCCCTGAACCCGGCCCACCTCGTGCACGGCTGGGCCAACCCGGTGGGCAAGGGCGACTTCGGCCCGTACGCCACGCTCGCCATCGGGGCCGGCGCCGCCTGGCTGGCGGTCCTGCTCTACGTCGACGCGGTGATCTCACCGGCCGGTACGGGCCTGGTGTACGTCGCCGCGTCCTCCCGCCTCTCCTACGCGCTCGGCCGGGAGAGGTCGGTGCCGGGCGCGACGGCCGAGGTCAGCCGGAAGGGCGTGCCGGTCGTCTCGGTCCTCATCGCCTTCGTCGTCGGGGAGATCGCGTTCCTGCCGTTCCCGAGCTGGCAGTCCCTGGTCGGTCTCGTCACCTCGGCCACCGCGATCATGTATGCGTTCGGGCCGATCGCCCTCCGCGCCCTGCGGCTGCGCGATCCGGACCGGCCTCGGCCGTACCGCCTTCCGGCACACCGGGTGCTGGCACCCGTCGCCTTCATCTCGTCCAACCTGATCATCTACTGGTCGAGTTTCCAGGCGGAGTGGAAGCTCGGTATCGCCATCCTGCTCGGACTGGTCATCTTCGCGGTGACCCGGGCGACGACCCCGCCGGCCGAGCGCAGGCCCCTCAACTGGGCCGCGGCCATGTGGGTGTGGCCATGGCTGGGCGGCATGATGCTGATCGGGTTCCTGGGCCGCTACGGCGGCAGCAAGGTGCTGCCCGAGTGGGTGGACATCCTGACGGTCGCGGTGTTCTCCCTCGCCGTCTACCACTTCGCCGTACGGATCGCCGTGTCCGGCCAGGAGGTCGGCGCGGCCGTCGCCGCCGAGGAGGCGGAGATCGCCGCCGAGCCCGAGCTCAACATCGCCTGAGAACCACGCTCGTACGCTCGCCGGATCACCGGCGCCGACGAGCGTACGAGCGTCCGTGGGTCAGGACAGCAGGCGCAGCCGGACGGTGTTCGGCAGCTCGCGCAGCTGCTGTAGCACGTCCGGGGTGTACTGGGTGCCGATGTCGGTCATCACGTAGCCGAGCTCACCGCGCGTGCCGAGGAGCTGGCCCTCGATGTTCACGTTGTGGTCGGCGAGGATGCCGTTGATCGTCGCCAGCACGCCCGGGGTGTTGCGGTGCAGGTGCGTCAGGCGGTGCCCGGGGGCCGGGGTGGGCAGCGACACGGCCGGGAGGTTCACGCTCAGCGCGGTGTTGCCCGTGGCCACGAAGTCCTGCAGCTTGCCGGCGACGAACTGTCCGATGTCCTGCTGGGCCTCTTCCGTCGAGCCGCCGATGTGCGGCGTGATGATGACGTTGGGCAGCCCGCGCAGCTCCGAGACGAACTCGTCGCCGCGTCCCTTGGGTTCGTGCGGGAAGACGTCGATCGCCGCACCGGCCAGGTGACCCGACTCGATGTGCCGCCGCAGCGCGCCGTGGTCGACGACGAACCCGCGCGAGAGGTTCAGGAACAGGCTGCCGGGACGCATCCGGGCGAACTCCGCCTCCCCGAACAGGCCGCTGTTGCCGGGCCGGCCGTCCACGTGCAGGGTGACGACGTCGGAGACCGCGAGCAGCTCCTCCATGCTGGCGCACCGGCGGGCGTTGCCGAGCGCCAGCTTGTCGGCCGTGTCGTAGAAGAACACGCTCATGCCCAGGCTCTCGGCCAGCACCGACAGCTGGCTGCCGATGTTGCCGTAGCCGATGATCCCCAGCCGCCGGCCCCGGACCTCGTGGGCGCCCTCGGCCGACTTGTCCCAAACACCGGCGTGCATGGCGGAGTTCTTCTCCATGAGCCGGCGGGTCAGCGCGATGAGCTCGGCGACCACGAGCTCCACCACGCTGCGCGTGTTGGAGAACGGCGCGTTGAACACCGCGACACCGCGCTGGGAGGCGGCGGACAGGTCGATCTGGTTGGTCCCGATGCAGAACGCGCCGACCGCGAGCAGGTCGGGCGCCGCGGCGAGCACCGCGTCGGTGACCGTGGTCTTTGACCGGATGCCGAGCAGGTGGACGTCGGCGACACGCGCCGTGAGCTCCTCCTCGTCCAGTGCGCGATCCACCGTTTCGACGGCGTAGCCGTTCTTCTCGAGGGAGGCGAGAGCGTCGGAGTGAATACCTTCCAACAGCAGCACGCGCAGGGGTTCAGTAGCGGAGGTCACCTGGGAACAGTCCTTCTGCCGGGTCGTCGTCCCCCAAATGCTACGTGAAACGGTCACGAGCCGGTCACAGCGGCCGTACGCCCGCCGACGTCCGCACCCTGCTGAACCACCTGATGTACTGGACGGGATCTCGCTTCGAGGCGGCGGCCCACAGGGTGCCACCGACCGAGTCTCCGGCGGAGGGCCACGACGTCACCGCCGAACCCGCCTGGGCCGACCAGTACACCGCCGGGGTGCGGGCGGCGGCCGCGGCCTGGTCCGAGCCGGCGGCCTGGGAGGGGGTCTCGGGGCTCTCCGGCGCGGGGACGATGCCCGCCCGTCAGTAGCCGTTACCTCCACGCGTTGACACGGCTCATGACCAGTGCGACGGTGGAGGTTGACGGAGACCTCGGGGGAGGGACATCACCCCATGTCAGACCTGCTGCGACTGCCGTTCGAGCGCACCAGCGTGCTGGAGATCTCCGCGACGTACGCGGCCCTGCGGACCAAGGAGCCGATCGCGCGGGTCCGTACCCGGACCGGTGACGAGGCCTGGCTCGTCACCGGGTACGAACAGGCAAGGGCGATCTTCGCCGATGAGCGGTTCGGCCGCGCCCACAGCGACCCCGACCAGGCCGCCCGGCTGTCGAACTCCGCCCTCACCGGTGGCCCTTCCGGGGAGTTCGCCACCGAGAAGGACGTCCATGACCGGATGCGGCGGCTGCTCGCCCCGGCGTTCTCCGCGCGCCGGATGCAGGCGCTGTCCGGGCGCGTCCAGGAACTGGTCGACGGCCTGCTCGACCGGATGCAGGAGCGCGGTCCACCGCTCGACCTGCACGCATCACTGTCGGTGCCGCTGCCCATCCAGGTCATCTGCGAGCTCCTCGGTGTCCCCCTCGCCGACCGCGACCACTTCCGGGCAATCGCCGAGGAGATGACCGACCTCGCCGATCCGGGCCGGTCCGCCGCCGCCCGTACGGCCATGGAGGAGTACTCGCACGGCATCGTCATGGCCAAGCGGGACGAGCCCGGCGAGGACGTCTACTCCGACCTGGCAACCGCCGACCTGCCCGCCGACGAGGTGGCGACCATCGCGGGCGGGCTGCTGTTCGCCGGACACGAGACCACCGTGAACCGCATCGACCACGGAGTCCTGCTCCTGCTGGCCAACCCCGCGCAGTTGGCGGCGCTGAAGCGTGATCCCGCGCTCGCCCCGGCCGCCGTCGAGGAGATCATGCGCGTCGCCGTGCCGAACGACCACGGCCTCGGGCGGTACGCCCGCGAGGACGTCGAGGTCGACGGCGTGACGATCAGGGCGGGCGAGCTGTGCGTGATCATGCCCGCGGCCGCCAACCGCGACGAGAGCGTCTTCACCGACCCCGAGCGGTTCGACATCGGCCGCGAGGCCCAGCCGCATCTCGGATTCGGTTACGCGATCCGGTACTGCCTGGGTGCCAGTCTGGCCCGCGTCGAGCTGCGGGCCGTCTTCGGCTCCCTGTTCCAGCGGTTCCCCGGCCTGCGCCTGGCCGTGCCGCTCGACCGCCTGCCGCAGCGCGTCGACCGTCTCACCGGCGGTTTCTCCGCGCTGCCCGTCACCTGGCGATGACCGCTCGCCCCGTCAGTGCATGGCGAGGGCCGGGGTATGGGTGACGTGCCGACCGGCCGCACGAGCGAACTCGGCGAACCGCGCGGCGTCCCGTACGGCGGCGCCGCCCGGATCGTTGTTGAAGTAGACGTACGCGTCCTGAGCGTCGTCCCAGGTCTCGGCGAGCCGCCGCACCCAGGAGCGCAACGCCTGATCGCCGTAGTCCGGCCAGGGCGTGGCGGCCCCCTCGTGCAGTCGGAGGTAGCCCCAGTCCGCCGTCCGCCACAGCGGGGTGAGCGGCCTGCCGAGCCGGTCGGCCCAGCACAGCGCGGCGCCG
The DNA here is from genome assembly GCA_045806665.1 of Actinoallomurus sp. Classification (GTDB taxonomy): domain Bacteria; phylum Actinomycetota; class Actinomycetes; order Streptosporangiales; family Streptosporangiaceae; genus Actinoallomurus. The sequence continues at coordinate 6,835 of JBJMIW010000235.1, read as the reverse complement.
TGCCGGACCAGCACGTCGCGCACCTCGTCGATCCACCAGGACGGGTGGCGGGGCTCGACCGCGACCCGGACCTCTGAGGGGAAGCGGCGGAGGCAACGGCCCAGGCGTTCCACGTCGACCTGCAGGGTCGGTGGTAGCTGCACCAGGATCGGGCCGAGCTTGTCGCCCAGGCCGCCCGCGGCGTTCATCAGGCGGTCCACCGGCTCCTCGGGGTCCTTCAGCCGCTTGATGTGGGTCAGGTACCGGCTCGCCTTCACCGCCATCACGAACCCGGGCGGAGTACGCTCCCGCCACGCGGCGAAGACCTCACGGCTGGGCAGCCGGTAGAACGCGTTGTTGTTCTCCACCGTGTCGAAGCACTCGGCGAACCGCTCCAGCCACACGCGCTGGGGCAACCCGGTGGGGTACAGCACGTCGCGCCAGTGGTTGTACTGCCACCCGGACGTGCCTACGAGCAGCGGCATCCCGGCCTCCACCCCGACCGTGCGTCGCGCCGGACCCGTACCCTCCTGGCCGGATCGTTCGGCATGGAGTCGGTACTACCCACCTCCCGCCCCCCAAACGGGCCGGCGCCGTCCTCGACGCGTCTCTGCCGAAGGTGCTCCCGAAAAAATGCCACCATTGAGCGGTATGGCCGCTGTTTCTCCTGGTCAAGCGTCAAATTGTCGTACGTGCGTCGTCGAGAGTCGATAATGTTCTCCGCATGCCGACCGCAGAGCACGAAGCAGTGACTCTCCTGTTTCGTAACCGCCCACAACTCGCGGCCGATCTACTCGGCGAAGTGTTCAACGTTCCCGTCCCCGAATTCAAGGACGTCCAGGCTGAATCGGGTGATTTCACCGAGGTCGTTCCAAGCGAGTTCCGGGCGGACGTCGTCGTGGTGCTGAGGACCGACCAGCCGGTCCTCGCGGTGGTGGTCGAGGTGCAGCGAGGCCGTGATCCGCGCAAGCGGTGGAGTTGGCCGCTGTACCTGACCAGCCTGAGGGCGCGCATGGAGTGCCCGGCGGTGCTGCTCGTGGTCTGCGTGGACGCCGCGGTCGCATCGTGGTGCGCGAAAGCGATTCCGATCGGTCACCCGGGCTGGGCTCTGAGGCCGTTGGTCGTGGGGCCGGATTCGATCCCCGTGATAACGGATGCGGACGAAGCTGAGAACGCGCCAGAATTGGCCGTATTGTCGGCCATGGCGCACGGTTCAGAAAGGTTCGACGTCCTCGATGCCCTCCACGAGGGCGTCCTGTACGACGTCGACGACGAACGCGCCCGACTGTACGCTGACGTCGTGCTCGCAGCGCTTCGGACCGAGCATGCCCGCAGCTATCTGGAGGCACGAATGATCGCCGAAAAGTACGAGTACCAGAGCAGCTTCGCCAAGAAATACTTCGCCGATGGTGAGGCCCATGGTGAGGCCCGTGGTGAGGCCCGTGGCGTGAGTCGCGGGCGGCGAATCGGCGAGGTTGATGCGATTCTCGCCGTCCTCGACGCGCGTGGCATCACGATCACCGACGAGCAGCGCGTTCGCATCGAGGAGTGCACCGACCTCCCGCAGTTGCAGAAGTGGGTCCGTCTGGCCGCCGTCGCGTGCTCGGCCGACGAACTGTTCGCCTGAGCCGTCAAGGCCCCCTGGGGTTCACCCGATGAGCAGAGTCTTGTCGCGCCCGGAGCGGGGATGCCACCTCTCGACGCTGTAGCCGGTGTCGCGGAGACAAGCGGTGATGCGGTCCGGGCCGTCCGGGCCCGCCGGGATCTCGACGCTGGCGACGGCGGTCGGCGCGTGGCGCCGTCGGATGGTGACTCCGTCGTACACGTAGAGCCCCCACGCCGACCACGGGACGTCGGGGGTGGGATCCTCATGTTGCATCCAGGCCATCCAGGTGTCGCCGTGGACGTACCAACAGTGGATCGCCCCCTTGCGCCAGGCCCCTTTGTGGTGGATCCAGACCCAGGAATCGCGGGCCTCGATCCGGTGGGATCCGGACGGGTAGTGGTCGAGTGGCCGGGCATCATGCATGAGACCATCATCGAACGCATGTTCGACTGAGTGCAAGTCGACGCAGGTCAAGCATGCTTTAAGTACGCGTCGGCCCGCCGGGGCTCGGCGGTCGGCCTCTGATCGCTCCGGCGACGAGCGGAATGCTCGGTGAAGGCAGGCGAGGAGGCGCCCACACCGCCCCAAACTGTCTGCCGGGGGTCCCCTTCACCGAGGATTCGGTACGCGCGTCATGCTGGTCCGAATCCAGCCGCCGGAGCCAGTCGGCTCAGCAGGGGATCTGGAATGATCCGTAGCTGAGGTTGTTGCCGATCCGTGGTTCGTCGGATGGGGCCGGAACCTCGACGGCGTGCGCGGCGAGGCCGGCGTTCTTGGCCGCGACGCGGTCGAGAGGGGCCGGGGTCAGCACCTTGCGGGTGCGGACGAACTTCACGAAGTTCTCGAAGTCCCGGGGCTGCCGGACCGGCCGGTGGTATTCCGCCAGCGCGGGGTACCCGTCGCCCTGGACGAAGGTGTAGGCCATCGTCGCGAGCCGATAGTTCCGCTTGAGATCGAGCCGCTCTCCGTCGATCAGCACGTCCGCCGGGTCCACCCGGTCGCCCACCGGCCGACCGGCGTCGTACGTGTAGCGGACGTTGTGTGACACCGCGAACGGCGCGTACACGACCTTGCCGTCGGCGCTCGAGGTCCACTGCTGTTCCAGAGCGTCGTGGATCTGCTGTCCCGTCACCGTCGCGGTGACGACCGGGTCGCCGTATCCGACGGCCTTGAACGCCTGGGCGCGAGTGATGGCGCCATCGGGCGCGGTGGAGACGAGATCGCCGCCGACCACGCCCTGGCCGACGCGGGGAGTGATGGCGATCAGGGCCAGGTCGGCGGGCAGGTTGCGAAACGCGTTGCCGTCGTTCGTCGGGTCGATCGGCTGCCGCCCCGACCAGTACGCCCAGTCGGCGGCCAGGTCGCCCATCGTGCTCTCCCCGGCGGCGTTCCGGGTCCGCGTGAACGACCCCGTGACCCGGCCGATCGTGGTCTGGCCGCGCTTGGTGGCGAAGTCGAGCCAGTAGTCGGCGACCTCCTGCAGCTCCGGGTCCGGCGCGACGTCCTGGGCGTTCGGGTGGTTCGTGGACACGGTGAGCTCGCGGATGACCTTGCCGGTACGGCGGTCGAGCCTCAGGTTGATCTCGTTGATCAGCTGGCCGTTGTAGCCCGCCTCGACGAACGGGCGCGGTACGCCGTTCGGGTCGGGGACCATCATGTTGAACCGGCAGTGCCAGTGTCCGGTGACGATCGCGTCGACGTCCGGCGACACCTGCCGGGCCAGGTCGTACGCCGGGCCGGACGGGTTGCTGCCGCTGTTGAAGTCGCTGCCCGCGACGGCCCCGTCGTGCATGCTGAGGATGATCGCGTTGACCCCGCGCGCCTTGAGCAGGGCGGCGTACCGGTTGACGGTCTCGACCTCGTCGAGGGTCCGCAGCGCGGGCTGGAAGGATGCCGGGAACGTCTCGGTCCCGTACGCCGTGAGGTGGATGAACCCGATCGGCAGGCGACGTCCGCCACCGGCGTCGACCCACTCGATGTTGTACGGCGGGACGACCGTCCGGCCGGTCGCCGACCACACGACGTTGGCGCTGTAGTACCGGAACTTCGCGCCCCGGAACCGGCGGCCGGTCGAGTCGACGAACTCGTCGTCCCACCCCACCTCGGGGAACGGGATGCCCCGCTCCATGTGGGCGGTGAGGAACGCGGGCGACTTGTCGAACTCATGGTTGCCCGCTGAGCTGAACCGGAAGTCCATGCGGTTGAGCGCCTCGACCGTCGACTCGTCGGCGACGCTCTCCGCGTCGAACTCCCAGCCGGAGAACATGTCACCGGGCCCGAAGAAGATCGAGTTGCGGTGGCCGTCGCGGAGCCGGTTCAGGTGGGCGGCGAGGTATCCGACGCCGCCGACGGTGTACCGCGCGCCGCCGGCGCCGGTGATGACGCTGCTGCCATGCAGGTAGCCGTGCAGATCGGTGATGTTGAGGAGCTGCACGTCCACGTACTCGTCGGCGGCGGCCGCGTCACGGGCGTCCTCCGTCGCGTACGCGGGGGTGCCGATCGCGGCCATGGCCGCCGTCGCACCGGTCGCCGTCAGGAAGGTCCGCCGTCCCAGGTCCTGCGTCATTCGCCCAATCTCCCGATCGTGAGGAAGCGCAGGCGAGTAAAACGGTGCAAAATCAAGTTCCTGTCACGGACGGTCGGCCACGACGTGAACGACAGATGATCGCGCAGGTCCGGCCGGTGCATTTTGGCCGCAATCGGCCGTCGGCGGGAGCGCCTGCCCGTCGCGACCGCTCCACCAGCCGTCCTCCGTCGGTGTCCCCCGACAGGATCGGTCGAAGGCGAGGGGACACCGGACGGTGAGGGTTACTGACCCTTGTCCAGGACGCAGACTTCGACGCAGTTCCCGCCGTTGGTGCCGCTGTGCCGTGACTTGCGCCAGTCGGCGTGGTTCAGGTCCATCGGTTATCCGCCGTTCTCTTGATGAGCTCGATCGATTCACGTTGAGATAGGGCGCACGTCCGGATCGACTCCCAGACGTCGATGACGCACGCGATATCGTCCCGATTGCTCGTGACCAGACCGCGAACGGCGGTCTCGATGTAGGCCACGTCGCTGCCGTCGACGGTGGCGATCGTGAATGACCCTTGCAGGCCCTCGTGGCGGGCACCGGACGGGATGATCTGGACTGCGAGCCGGGGGGACACGCAATTCACCAGGTGCTCTAGTTGATCACGCATCACCGCCGCATCGCCGAAGCCGCGAGTGAGGACCGTTTCGTCCAGTACACACCTGAGTGTAGGTGGGTTTTCGCCGTTGAGAATGGCCTGGCGTTCGAGGCGCGCGTTGACGGCAGCCTCGTCGCCGTCGAGGACGGTACGGGCGTAGTCGGGCGTCTGCAGCAGGCCGGGGACGACGGCCGGCTCGAATGCCCGAAGCGCCGACGCGCGGCGCTCCTCGTCGAGCCAGTCGCGCATCCAGCCCGGCAGGCTCTCGCCTTCCAGGAGGTCGTACACCTCCATGAGAACGCCGGGCGGAACGGCCAGTCCCTGTTCGATGGCGGTCACCTGTTCACGGCGGGGGCGTAGCTGACCGGTCTCGATGTTGCTCAGCCATGCGTCGGAATAGCCGAGCTTTTTGGCGAGGTCCGCCTGGAGGATGCTTGCCGCGTCCCGGTAACGCCGGACGAGGCGTCCGAGGGCGATAAGCGTAGGGCTTGGGGATTTCGCATCTTCTGCCTTCCTGGCGTTTTCGCTGGTCAATGCATGCAGGGTAGGCAGAAGAAACGATTATCTGCGCGAGGTTATCCGTTGAGCGGTGAGCGCCGCTAAGAATCCTCCTTCACGGTGTTCGGTATTTCTCCCCGCGACGTGGTCGTCCGGGTTATGGCTGTTCTAGGAGGGCCGGGTGTCTCGGGTCGTCGACGCGGACGACGACGTCGGCGGTGAGGGCCGGCCGTGCCTCGTCCTCGTACCGCGCGTATGCGGGCAGGGTCCACTCCTGCTCCGGGTCGATCCGCCGCGCCAGGGCGGCCGGGGACATCGACAGGTGGACCGCGTGGTCGAACGGCAGGCCCCGGCCGAGGATGAGCGCGCCGTCGAGCAGGAGCACGCCGCCCGGCGCCAGCGTCACGTACGCGGCGCGGGAGGCCCGGTCGACGGTGCTGTCCCAGAGGGCGGGCAGCACCCGGCCGGAGCCGCCCGGCTCCAGCGGCGCCAGCACCTCGCGCACCAGCCCGCCCTCATCGAGCCAGTCGGTGTAGAAGGCATCCGGGTCGTCCCGGCCGTACTCGAAGCGCAGCGACGCCGGGCGGAGGAAGTCGCCGGCCGAGACCCGGAGGACCTCGCGGCCGCGCAGCCGGAGGGGACCGACGAGCGCGTCCGCGAGGTCCTCCGGCCGGGCCGGTGGCGCGCCGTCGATCGCGACCCGCACCCACGACGCGCCGGGGAGGGCCGCGATCCGGTCGGCGAGTTCCTCGACCAGGAGGGACGGTGAGATGGGCTGTGCGCGCACCTCACCATCCTCCCAGGAGGGTGATCAACCAGGCTCAGCGCGCCGGTTGCGGGCTCCGCACCAGCACGGTCGCATGGGTCAGGCCCGACAGGTTCGACGGCCGTACCGGGTCGGTCCGCTCCCAGAGGGCGGCGTCGACCGCCTCCCGGTGCCGGAAGTGTTCGACCAGGCCCAAGCCGCGCTCCTCCAGCAGCGCGGACATCTCCTCGGGGCGGAAGGCGCTGAGCCAGGGCTCGCCCTCCTCGGCGGACATCGACGACACGGCGTCGGCGTACGCCTGGGCTGCGGCGTCCCGCAATTCGGGGACGAAGGTGTAGTCGAGGACGATCTCGCTGCCCGGGGCGAGGTGACCGACCACGGTGAGGATCTCCCCGATGGCCTCGTGGGTGAGGTACATGGTCACGCCGAGCCAGCTCATGAACGCCGGCCGGGAGGCGTCGAACCCCTCCCGGGCCAGGACCTCGGGCAGCGACTCGGTCTCGAAGTCGATCGGCACGTACGTCACCGTGTCCGTCAAAAACAAATCTTTTATAAGGCCATCACGATAACAATCGAGCGGCATTTATGGGCGGGCATGCTGTCCTCTGCCGTTCAGGGTGACACGGGACGGCTTGCGGCTCCATCCTCGTCCGCTATCGCCGATAGGCGAGCAGTCGATCGGCCAGGTCACCGGGGCGGCTGAGCATGACCATGTGGCCGCCGTCGATCTCGTCGGGAACGATGCCGAGGCGCTCGCGTACGACACGCCGCATGAAATTCGCCGGGAACAAACGGTCGTCGCGGCACAGCAGGAAT
>JBJMIW010000234.1:0-8095 GCA_045806665.1 Actinoallomurus sp. | reverse complement strand
GTGAGCTTCTCCTTGACGCGGTTCATCTCGTCGTACTTCGTCTCCTGGACGAAGTCGTCGGCCGTGCCCGTCGCGACCCCGCGCGGTGAGATGACCTTCGTCTGGTTGCCGACCTGGTCGAAGACGTACTGGGTGGTCGTGTAGACGATGCCGCCGTTGTCGTCCCGCGGCACCTTCTGCTCGACGACCTGGCCCTTGGCGTCCAGCGTGTACAGGGTCTTGTTGCCGGCCTCGTCGGTGGTCGCGACGACCTGCCCGTCCTTGTCGCGATCGGCCGAGGTCGTATAGCCCCCGGCGTCCGTCTCCGTGAGCCGGTGGTGGTTCAGGTCGTAGGTGTACATGGCGGAGAAGTCGGACGGATCGGAGGTCGCGTTCTTCCGCGGGTCGACGACCGTGGAGACGTTCCCGACGTTGTCGTAGGTGTAGGTGAAGACGTGACCCGCGGCGTCCGTCGCCGTGGCGAGCTGGTAGATCTCGTCGTACGCGTAGCTGGTGACGAAGTCGTTCGGGTCGGAGGTGGTGGCCACACCCTTCGGGTCGGTCTGGGTCAGCAGGTTGCCGACCTTGTCGTAGGTGTAGCGCGTCGTGGGAGCCGTTCCGGTGGACGTGTCGGGCGGCGTGCTGGTGGAGATGCGCTCGTCGGCCTCGTCGTAAGTGGACGTGGTGACCCCGCCCACCGGGGACGTCTCCGTCACCACGTTGTCGTTGGCGTCGTACTCCGGAGCGGGCGTGGTGATGAAGACGTTGTGGTCTTGGTCCTTCGGTACCTGCTTCTGCAGTGGGCGGCCGAAGACGTCATAGGCCTGCGTGGTGGTCTTTCGGAGCGCGTCGGTCAGGTCGGTGACCTCGCCCCGGTCGTCGTAGACGTAGTCCGTCGACTTGCCGGCGGCGTCGGTGATGGTCTGCGGGAAGCCGTTCTTCTCGTAGGACTTGTAGTACGTCGTGTGCCCGTTGGCGTCCACGGCCGTCTGGAGCTGGCCGTAGGTGTCGTAGGTATAGGTCGACGTGTAGTCGCCGGCGGTGGCCGTCGCCGTCCCGTTCGGGTCGGTGACCGAGGTGAGGTTGCCCTCGGTGTCGTAGCCGAACTGAAAGTGCCTGCCCTCAGGGGAGACCTTGTCGGTCAGGTCGGCGATGTGGCCGTTCATGCCGGTCTGGTACGTGTACGTGGTGCCGGCCGTGCCGTTCTTGTTGGCCTCGGCGTCCTTCATCGTCAGCGGGTAGCCGGTGACCGGGTCGTACGTCCAGGTCGTGGCGGCGCCGTTGTTCTCCTCCAGCCGGTCGGCGTTGTTGTCCGCGTCGAAGTGCAGCTTGGTGACCTGCTGTTTGGCGTTGGTCATCTGCTGCGGCCGGCCGTACCCGTCCATCAGGTACGTCGAGGAGTGCGTCGCGGCGTCGGTGGCGACGGTCTGGATCTGCGAGCCGGAGGTGCCGTCCGGGTCGGTGTAGGCGAAGTCGGTGCTCCCGCCGAGCCGGTCGGTGATGTTCTTGGTGTGCCAGTGGAACTGCGGGTCGTCCCCGGTCTGCGGCAGGTAGTACTGCAGCGCGGTGTTGTGGCCGCGCGGGTCGGTGACCTGGACGAGCTTGACGTTCTTGTTCCCCTGCTGCATGTCGTAGCGGAACAGGAACACCTTGGGCTGGCTGGAGCCGGCCCCGTCGGTGAGCTCGGCGAGCAGGCCCTGGCCGTGGTAGACGAACGTCAGCTTGCGGCCCGCCACGTCGGTGATCGACTTGACGTGGTCGATGATCTTGGGGTTGGTCAGGTTCGTGCCGGACTGCTTGGCCCAGTTGTCGTCGTAGTAGCTGTAGTCGTCGCCCTTGGCGTAGTAGTCGAAGGTGAGGGTCTGCCGCCCGGACGGGTCGGTGATGTAGGCGAGGAACTTGGTCGGCTTGTTGTTTGACTTGCGCTCCGACCAGGTGAAGTCCGACTCATTGCCGTTCTTGTCCACGATGGACGACAGGTAGCCGTCGCAGTCGAAGAAGAACTGGGTACGGTCCGGGCGGGTCATCGACCAGGCGCGCGCGGTCTCCGTCTGGCTGCCGCACTCGACCAGGCGCTGCAGGTACAGGTGGACGCCGGCGGGATGCTTCCACTCCCCCGCGCCGCCGTTCGCGGCGGCGTCCCAGGTGAAGGTGTGGCTGGTCCCGTCGCCGTCGGTCAGCGTGACGGTGGTCGGGTTCGGGTTGGGATGGAAGTCCAGGGGCGAGCCGAGCCGCATGATCGTGGACGCCTGCAGCGACCAGCCGAAGCCCATCGAGGAGTCGGAGCTGTCCTGCGAGTTGTAGGCCATCCGCAGGAACGTGGACACACCGCGACCGGGGTGGGAGAACGCGTTGTAGGACCACACCGCGTTGCCCGCGTACAGGTTGTTCATCAGCGAGGAGCCCGCGCCCGTGCTCTTCGCGGTGTACTGGTAGAACTTCTCCAGGCCGAGCTGGTCGGACGAGGGGTCCTCCACCGCGACGTTCTGGTCCAGCGACGGGATCGACTCGGCCTGCGACAGCCACTGCCCGGTGGTCTTGTTGTACAGGTCCCAGTGCAGGACGTAGTCGGTGCGCTTGTTCCCCGAGTCCGACTGGATCGGCGTCTTGAGCTGGGCCTTGACGGTGGCGCCGTCGCCCGCCACGAGGTCCTTCGGCAGAGCCGTCTGAAGCTGGTTGCCGCCGTTGGTGACGTCGGTGCCGTCGGGCAGGGTCCACCGGTACGACAGCACCCAGGAGGCCGCGGGCCAGGCGGTGGTCGTGGTGTTGGTCACCGTGACGTCGATGGAGTACTGGTCGCCGGGGATCATCCGGGACGGCGTGTACGGCGCGAAGAAGGTGGATTCCGCCGTCTTCTCGACGTAGGTGAACACCAGTTGCGGGCGCAGCTGCGGCTCGGCGGCCTCGCTGGACAGGAAGAGGCTGCGTTCGGACGGCGTGGCCTCGTTGGCGATCTTGACGAGCAGGCCGTGGTTGGTGGACGGGTCGGCCACCCAGCCCTGCACGGTCGAGGTGGCGGTCCAGTCGTGCCACTGGGGATCGTTGGGCACGTTCGACTCGGTGGCGACGACGGCCGACTTGTAGTCGCCGCCCGGCGTGGTCCAGGCCGTCGTGGAGTTCGCCTTGTTCCACGTCGCCGTGGCGGGGTCGAAGTCGCGCGTCAGCTCATGCGCCTCGTACGCCGCGCCGGTGGCGGTCGTGTACGTATAGGTGTCCCACAGGTCGAACTGCGCGTCCAGGATCCGCGCGTTCGTCGGCACGCCCGGCAGCGTGGGGAACTTCACCACGGAACGGGTCTTGCCGTAGGTCGAGGAGTTGTTGCCGACGCCGAGCCACGGCATGCCGGCGAAGGTGTTCTGGTTGGTGTCCGGCTGCCCGCTCGCCAGGGTGGTGTCCACCGCTCCTTGGACGATCTTCTTGACCTGGCCCGCCTTGGGCAGTCGTACGATCTGCGTCGGCCCGGGCAGGAGCTGGCCGTCCTTGGTCTTGACCGCGACCATGTAGTAATAGGCGTTGCCGAACGGCTGCGTGGAATCGGCCGGCGTCGGAGTGGCCGTGGTGTCGGTGAACGACGTCGTGCCGGAGCTCACCGGGGAGACGAGCGTCGCCGCGGACGGCGTGAAGTTCTGGTACACGCTGCGGTGCACCTGGTACTCGACGATGTCATCGCCGCTCGCCGTCGAGGGGTCCTTGTACACGGGCCAGGTCAGGTCCGCGCCCGTCGCGTGGATCGTCGTCGGCTGGTCGACCGCCACGCCCTGGCGCCCGTAGGTCAGGATCAGGCGGGGGTAGGTCTCGGTCTCCCCGTTGTAGAAGTACTCGCTGGCCTCGTAGCGGGGGCCGCCCCCGCCGAGCACCTCATTGGCGGCCTTGAGCACGAAACCGTAGTTCGGCGTGGTCCCGTTGAGCCACGACTGGACGGTGTCCTTCACGGCGAAGGAGTGCCACGTGCTGGTCCCGGCCGGCTTGCGGACGGCGGTGGCGGACTTGGTGAACCGCACGGCGTCGGCGAGGACGGCCGTCGACGTGCTGGCGGGCCCGTCGCCGAGCACGACCTTGCCGGTGGTCCCCGCCGTGAACGGGTGCGTGCCCAGCGTCGTCCACACGCCGTTGGTTCCCGACTGCTGGTTCACGGTGTACGCCTTGGAACCGCCGTTGTACGTGACGGTGTACGGCGCGTTCGTGGCGCGGTCGCTCGCCGCGACGTAGTGGACGTCGACGCGGTAGTCGCCGTCCTCGGCGAGGGTCGGCGCCCAGGTGTAGGTGTCGCCGGCCGTGGCGTCCTTGTTGTAGACGTAGTCGCCGTTGATCGCGTACTGGGTGAGGGTGCTGGTCGAGGACGGCCACGCGCCCTTCACCGCGGTACCGGCGTCCCCGTCGTCGACGGTGGTGGAGTTGCCGCTCAGCTCGCCGACGTTGTTGCCGACGCTATTCCAGGTCGCGGTGGTCTCGTCCCAGGCGGTGGTCGCCCGGTGCGCCTCGACCGTGACGTCCCCGTCCGTGCCGCTGATCGGGATGTTCTGGTCGTAGTAGAGCTGAAGCTGCGCGGAGTCCAGCTTCGTCCCGGCCGGAACGCCGCTCAGCGGAAACTTCACCAGGGACCGTACGGTCTCTGTGTCGCTGTCCCCGACGGACAGCTTCCAGCTCCCGTCGAAGTTGGTCGTCGGCGCACCCGAGGAGATCGTCACGTCCTGGGAGGTGCTGGGCGTCGGAGCGATCTTGATGGTGGGGTCGATCACCACCGGGTAGTGGCGTTGCGGCGCGGCCAGCCAGGCGCTGTCGGCGCGCACCCGCACGTGGAGCGCGTTGCCGTCCCAGCGCATCGTCTGCGTCACCTTGTCACTGGACGCCTTGCCGTACGGCGAGGCCGGATCGCGCGCCGTGTCCGTCATGAACGGTCTGGGCATGACGAGCGCCGGCGTCCCGTCGAAGTCACCGCGGTAGAAGGCGATCGAGCCGTCGGGCCGCTGCCAGGCGCGCAGCCCGCTCGTCCGTACGGTGAAGTCGTAGGTGGCGGGTGCCTTCGGCGCCGCGGACAGCGTGATGGCCTCCTTGAGGCCCTCCGGCGTCACCTTGTAGGAGATGTCGGCGCCGGACGCGGCGTCACGGTAGACGACCGTATCCCCGTCGACCCGCGCCTGCGCCTTCGCGGCGGCACCGTCGAGTCCCACGCTCACCCACTGGCCCCCGGGAAGCTCGACGCGGGCGAGCCGGTCCGAACGGGTGCCGAAGTAGCTGCGGAAGTTGTTCGAGGTGTTCTCGTGGCCGAAGCCCTTGCGGTCGCTCGACCGCACCGCGGTGTCGATCGGCTGATAGTCGCCCTTGGCGTCCCGGTAGTTGAGCGGCGAGGCCGAGAGCTCCTCCTGGACCCTGCCGTCGGAGAGTTGGTAGAACCGCGCGTTGGCGGTTCGTCTGCCGGTGAGTTCACGCACTCGGCGGGCCGGTTTCATCCGCGCGGCCTTGGGCTGCGGATCCACCCGTGGTACGGCGTTCACCTTCAGGTCACGCGAGGCCGGCTTGCCGTCGTCCCCGCCGAACACGCCGCGTACCTTGTCCCAGAAGCTCTTGTGGTGCGGCTTGATGACGTGGAAATGGCCGCCCCCCTGTGTGGGCGGAGTAGCCGGCTCGGCATACGCGGGCTGAGCCAGAGAAGTGGCCACGACGATCGCGACCAGACCTGCGGTAAAGCGACGACGCTTTATCATGGCGAGGGGAACTCCACAATAAAAAGGGCAGGCCGCGAAAAGGGCCACATCCGGTCGGCACATGAAATCGAGAGTGTCGGATCGGCAGCCCAAACCGCCGAATATCCATGGACGAAAGGATCGTGACTGAAGCGACAAGACGCGTCAAGACGGATGTGAAGCAGATGCCGGCCAGCGCCGGCGAGGTCGTCCGCGCCTACACCCCGCCCCACTGTGAAGAAGCGCGGGACACCTCGAAAACGTCACACCCCTCCGAAAACTGACCAACACCGGACAGCCGAATGGCAGAACGATCTACGATGCGCACACGGTCGGACACCGACAGTAGAAAACGAACCTCAGAGTTCGGACTGTCAACCTACGTGACCAAATACGGTCAACCCAAATGAGCGTCAGCAGGACGTCACCTGCGGTTCACCCTCAATTCAGGGCACGATCGAGTCACCGTCGGGATCGGGTGACGCGGTCACCAGGAACACGATCTCCGTTCGTGGACCATGGGGAGTAGCAAGCGGCGAGGGGCCGGAACCTTCCGGTTCCGGCCCCTCGCGACGTTGGTCCGCCTCAGCGGCCTTCGCTACCGGGATAGCGTGCACGCGGCCGAAGTCGGCCTCCCACAGGGGGCCAGTCGACCAGCGATGGTTCCCCGCTCGGCGGGCGATGCGCCCACCTGAACGCGGTTCGCCCGAAGGCGCATCAGCCCAGGAAGCGGGCCCGGCCGTCGAGGCCCGACGCCGCCACGGGGCGGCCGTCCTGCCAGACGATGACGGACGGTCGACCGCCGTCCCGTCGCACCTGCGTGGTGAGCCCGGCCGTGCCGCCCAGGTGGACGCAGATCTGGCGATGAGCGGGAAGCACACCGTTCTGCGCGCAGTTCACCTTGAGGTGGTACGTGCCCGGGCTCGGGTTGAAGGGGTTGTACAGCTCCGGAACCGACATGGTCCAGCCGCAGAAGCCGCCGCCGCGCAGGTCGACCACCTGGCCGCTCGGGCTCGGGGTCGCCGATCCGGAGGCCTTGAATCCACCGGTGGCGAACGTGTTGTCCACCCGGAACGGCGTGTCCTGCAGGTCGATGTTCCCCAGACCATTGGCCTTCGAGGTACACGACATCGCGACTCCATAAGGCATGCTGGTCACGGTCGTTGAGCCGTGCCGCAACGAGCCGGTGGACGTCGCGAAGGTCTGATCGCCGATATCGACGGTCAATGTCCTGGGGTCGACGCGCAGTTTCGTGAAGGTGGTCCGGACGTTCGTGCCGGGCGAAGCGCCGCCGGCGGTGTACTGCGAGAAGTTGACGTTCTGCCCGGTCCTGGCGAGATCAATGTACTCGCTGGGCATAATCGTGGCCATGCGGGAGCAGTACACCGTGAAGATGTTGCCGTTGTTGAACAGCAGGTAGGTTCCGTCCCGCGCGATCGGAATCGCCCGGTGAATATCCTGACAACTGCTGAACATCTGTATGGGAGCGGCGTGAGCCGGTGTCGCGGCCGTTGCCGGGATGGTGGCGCACAGTGCCGTCAGAAGAGCCGATACCCGAAATGGCGATCCCGCCATGTAATCTCCCCTGTTCGCGAACGAGTAGACGACTGCGATCAGGACGTTAACACCCGCTTAGGAAGCGACCGATGCATGCGTAAGATGTGCCGGTTTCCGGAGTGTCGATGCTACTCTCCGAAGAGTCTTATAGCTTCCGACAAGGAGTGAGGTACGTGAAGGCAGTTCGTCGCCTCGGCAAGACACCAGCCGAGCTCGGCATCACCACAGGTGTCAGCGGTTCACCTGACATCCTTGAGTTGGACGACGGCAGCTTCGCCGTGATCGGCGTGGATATGACGGATCAGGCAAGCGATCTCCATCTACTCGGCGCGCGTTGCGCCCCGAACGAGCGGGTCGTTAATATCCCGCGCAACACGCTCACCGCCGCCAAAAGTGACATTCCGGAAAACTAGATGCCTCCACCAGGATGGGCGCTCACCAAGAGCGCCAAACTTGACCTCGATGAATTCGGTGGCGGATTCGCACGGACCTGGTCACGGATCGAGTCCCGCTTTCTGAAGCTCGAGTGCTGGCAGGCATACCGGGAACTGGAAGCAAGCGAATCACAAGCCGCCTACGAGCGCGGTGACATGGAAGCCGCATGCAAACTCCTGCAGCAGGAGGCAGACGGCGATCGCCCCTTGTACGAGGACGTCAACCGGCGAGGCATCGAGTACGCGCGGGTACGCCTCGTCCAGGAGCCACTGACGGACTACCTCGCCTACGAGCTAGTGAGCTATCGCATCCGAGCGGACATGGGCGAGAACATCGAAGTGGTCGTCTGCGATCCGGCTCTCCGCCTTCCAGACGAGCACCACTTCGACTTCCTCCTGTTCGACCGGCACACCGCCCTCATCCACGACTACGGCGCCGGC
>JBJMIW010000233.1:0-4311 GCA_045806665.1 Actinoallomurus sp. | reverse complement strand
GCCGAGGAGCCGACGAGGCCGGAGCTGGAGCGGTTCTTCTTCCTGGACGATGTCGACCGGGACCTGATCGCGGGGCGGCGGACCAAGCACCACCAGCTGGGGTTCGCGCTCCAGATGTGCACGGTCCGGTACATCGGCCTGTTCCTGGAGGACCCGCTCGCGGTGCCGTGGCCGGTGGTGGAGTACCTGGCCGCGCAGCTCGGCATCGAGGACCCGTCGGTGGTGAAGCGGTACGCCGAGCGGCGGCAGACGCTGTATGACCATGCGTGGGAGATCCGGGACGCCTATGGCTACCACCGTATGAGGATGCGGAGTGGGGGCGGCGGTTCCGCACGTTCCTGCACCGGCGGGCGTGGACGCATGCCGAGGGGCCGGTGGCGCTGTTCAACCAGGCGGTGGGCTGGCTGCGCCGGCATCGGGTGCTGCTGCCCGGGGTGAGCGTGCTGGCCCGGCAGGTGTCGGAGGCCCGTGCCGTCGCGGAGAGGCGGCTGCATGCCACGGTCGCCAAGGCCGCCTGCCGGGCGGATCCGGCCCTGCCTGGGGATCTGGTGGCCATGCTGAAGACGCCGGAGGGCAGGCGGTATTCGGAGCTGGAGCGGTTGCGCCGGCCGCCGACGAGGACGACGGGCACCGCGTTCGCCCGCGCGCTGGAGCGGGTGGATGAGATCGGCGCGTTCCAGCTCGGCCGGCTCCGGTTGTCGCAGATCCCGCCGAACCGGCTGGCGGCGCTGGCCCGGTACGCGCTGGGGTCGAAGGCGCCGCTGCTTGAGTGGGCGGGCGAGCCAAAGCGCACGGCGATGCTCGCCGCGGTGATGGGGCACCTGGAGGCGAAGGCGATCGATGAGGCCCTGGACCTGTTCCAGGTCCTTATGGGCACGCGGCTGATCAGCACGGCGAGGCGGGCCACGGACAAGGAGCGGCTGTCTACGCTGCCGCAGCTGGAGAAAGCGTCACGGACGCTCGCCTGTGCGGCCAAAGCGCTGTTGGAGGAGCTGGAGCTGGTCGAGAAGCGCGGTGCGGATGTGGACGCAGCCGCGCTGTGGGCGGCGGTGGAGGGGGTCGCGCCCCGGGCGGCGGTAATGGGCGCGGCGGCCACGGTAGTGTCCCTGGTGCCGCAGGACGAGGATCCGGCCGAGACTGCCATGCGGTCGGCTCTGGCCGCCCGGTACAACACGGTGAAGCCGTTCCTGGCGCTGCTGGGCGAGTCAAAGGCGCTGTCGGCTGCGACGGGCGGCGCTCGGGTGCTGGCCGAGGTACGCCGCCTCCCGGCGCTGGCCCGGCGGAAGGTGGGCGTCAAGCCGCTGCTGCCGCGCGAGGTGGACGACAAACTCGTGCCTCTGGCGTGGCGCAAGGCGGTGTACGCCAACCCCAACCTGCCGCAGGGGGGGTCGACCGCGACGCGTATGTGGTGTGCGTGCTGGAGCAACTGCATCGGGCCCTGAACCGGCGCGACGTGTTCGCCTCGCCCTCGCACCGTTGGTCCGACCCGCGGGCGCGGCTGCTGGATGGCACCGAGTGGGAGGCCGTGCGTGAGGACGTCCTGGCCGGCCTGAGCCTGGACATGCCTGTCGAGGAGCACCTGGCGGAGCTGGTGCGGGGTTTGGACGCGGGCTGGAAGCTGCTGGCCGAACGCCTCGCGGAGGCGGGGCCGGCCGCGAAGGTCAGCATCGAGACGACCGAAAGCGGCCGGGTGAAGCTGAACGTCGACAAGCTCGGCGCGCTCGGCCTCGTGCTGAACGCCGTCGTGCTCTGGACGACGCGGTACATCGACGCCGCCGTCGCCCAGCTCCGCGCCGAGGGCCACGAGATCCGGGACGAGGACATCGCCCGGCTCTCCCCGCTCAAGCACCGCAACCTCAACGTGCTCGGCCGCTACAGCTTCACCGCCTCCAACCCGGCCGGAGGCGACCTGCGGCCCCTGCGCGATCCGGACGCACCCGAACTGGACGAGGACGAGATCGGCGCCGAGTGAACCCCAAAGCCCCGGGTCTGTCGTCAAACGATCGATTCTCAACACTCCAGCGGCGGATCTATCCTCGGCCGGTGATCGATCTTCACGTCCGCGGCGACGGCCCCGGCGTCTTGGCGCGCAGCAAGCACGGCCTGGCCTGGAGTGAGGAACTGACCAACCTCGACCGGGCCCGCTTCCCGATGTTCGGCCACCTGCTCCCTTATGGCGACACGATCTTCAACGCCCGGCAGATCGACACCCTGCTGAACGAGCTACCGAAGCTTCCCCCAGGCCTGCTCACCGACGACTTTGCCGACGCCCTGCGCGAGTTGTGCCGGTTCGCGCGGGAAGCACCCCACCGCTACCTGTGGTTCATCGGAGACTAATCCGACCAGAACTGATCGATTCTCGACGGTCACGCGCGGGCGCGCAGCGAGTTCTGGCCCGGATATGACCGGATTCGGACGTCCGAACCCTGCCGTGCAACCGGCCGGGCCGGTGGCGCGTCACTCCCATGTCCCCCCGAACACAGGAGCACACATGCGCCGAACCGCCACCACCATCGCCGCCGTCGCTCTCGCCGTCCCGCTTACCGCCGGGACCGTGTCCGCCGCGACCCGGCATCACATGCTGATCAGCGGCCTCGACGGGGCGTCCGCCTCCCCGAACTGGGTGTACGACAACAATCCCAACCCGAAGAAAGCAGCGCTCGCGATTGGTGTGGCCGCGTTCAACACCTCACACGACACCCTCATCCCCATCAAAGGCACGAGCCTGTGCCTGCAGCGGAAGTCCACCCGCGGCGGGTCCTGGCGCACGCTGATGTGCCGGAAGACCGACAGGTGGGGGGACGTCCGCTTCATCATCTGGTCCGCGCCGCATTCCGGCTGGTACTACCGGGTTCACCACTACACGTCGACGTACTACTACGCGGCGACGAGCCGTACGGTCCACCCGGTCTACTGATGTTGGCGTACTCCTAAACGTGCAGAGGCTTGTACGGCTCGACATACAGAGCATCAGGGAGTCAGACGAACACAGCGTGACCATGAGAAGGGCCACCGTCAGCTGGCATCGTCGAGGACCTCGCGCAGCTTGCGCGCGAAGGCCTCGGGCTGCCCGGCGTAGCCGAACTCGCCGCCGACGAAGCCTCCGTGATGGCTCGGGAACACCGTCGCCTGCCGACCGAGCAGCTTGGCCATCGCCACCGAGGTGCGTCCGGTGAAAGTGCCCAAAGACTCCTCACCCACTGCGATCACGACCCGCGTCGGTGCCGCGGTGAGCGCATCGACGTCGGGACGGTAGCTGCTGACCGCCCACGACCGGTCGGACAGCAGCGGATCGTCACGGGATCCGTCGTCCTTGGTCGGCATCCCGAACGCGGCGGGATCCGGCGCGGGCTGGGCGAAGTAGTCGTCGGTGAACTCGCCCTGCCACGACGTCATCATGATGAAGGCCGCCATGCCGGCGCCCGAGCCCTTGTCCTCATAGGCATCCCGGACGCCGGCCCGGGCGCGCTCGGCGGCCTGGGCGTCGGGGAGCACCGGAATGAGCGGCGGCTCGTGCGCTACCAGGGTGGTCACGTCATCGGGGTAGGCCGTCACGAGGGCGAGCGCGGTCACCGCACCGCCGCTGCTCGCGAACATCTCGACCGGGCCCGCGCCGAGCGCCTCGATGAGCGCGTGCACGTCGGCGGCCTGGGTCCGGGGCTCATGGTCGACCCGGCCGTCCTTGCGGGTGCTGCGGCCGAGGCCGCGCGGGTCATAGGTGATCACCGTGCGCTCGGGGAAGTGCGACGCCAACGTGCCGAAGCCGCTGGCGTCCATGGGCTGGCCGATCATGAACAGCGGCGGGCGTCCGTCGGTGGTCGGCAGCGGGCCGTGGACGTCGTAGACGAGGTCGACCTCGGGAGTCTCGAGTACCTGCGTAGTCATAACCACATTGACCCCTTCCACGTCGAGAACTCATCGGTCCCTGCGCCCGCAACGCCCCGACTCCGACGGTCGCGACTCGTCCGGGGCTGAACGCGTCTTCCCGGTTCGGCTCCGATGTGCAGTCCATGAAATAGCTCTGCACGTTTACCTGTACGCGGCTATGTAGATCAACCTGTACGCCGACAACTGGTCGCCGGCAGCGTCGGCCGGGCGGCCTCGCGTAGCCGCATCCGCAGCTCGAAGCGCTCGCTGTTGGCGTCGTCACATCACGTGATGGGCGCGCCGTGGCAGCCGGGGGCGCCTCGACCTCGCGGATGCCCTGTGCGGCGCCAAAAGGCAGATTCCGTTGCTGAGCTGGGCGTTCGCAGGACGATCAGGCAGTTCTGCGGTACTCGCTGATCAGCCCGGTGACGGTCCTTCGATGGC
>JBJMIW010000232.1:0-17668 GCA_045806665.1 Actinoallomurus sp. | reverse complement strand
GACCGCATCCGGATAGCGCAGGTTCCACGTCGTCGTTCCGCTCCCCGCCTTGGTGGGCAGGGTGTTGGTGGCGACCACGGTGCCGTCCGCGGCGACGAACTGCATGCTGGCCGAGGTGACGTCCTGCTTGAGCGTGTAGCTGACCGTGACGTTGCTGCTCACCGAGCGTACGACGTTGTCCGGGTCATGCAGGACGGCCAGGTCGTTCTCGGCATCGGGTGAGTGAGTGGTCGGTGGGATCACCGCGGCCGGCGGCGATACCGGGGCGATTGGCGTGACCGGCGGGACGGTCTGGTGGAAGTCTGCGATATCCTGCGCGGTCGTGCTGGGCGCGAGTCGGCGGAGAAGCTGCGCCCCGTCGTCGAGGACGTAGAAGCCGCGGCCCTGGGTGGAGACCACCAGGTCGTTGCCCTTGACCTTGAGGTCGTAGACGTGGGCGTCGGGCAGGTTCAACCGCAGCGGCTGCCAGTGATCGCCGTCGTCGAACGACACGTACACGCCATGCTCGCTGGTCGCGTACAGCAGGTCGTGCCGGATCGGGTCCTGACGAATGCTCCACAGGAAGTCGCCGGGCGCGATGCCGTTAGTGATCTTCGTCCAGTGGCGCCCTCCGTCGTGGGTGCGGTAGGCGATCGGGGTGAAGTCATCCAGCTTGTACCGCTGCCCGACCAGGTACGCGGTGTTCTCCGCGGACTGGTTCTGGCCGGTGGCGGTGGAGTGTCCGACGTCAATCGCGCTGACCCGGGTGAACTTCTCCAGGCCCGACGGCGTGACCTCGCGCCAGTTGCCGCCCCCCTGTGTGGTGAGCCAGACCCGGCCGTCGTCGGTACCGGCCCAGATCAGGTTCTTGTCCACGGTGGACGGGGCGATCGAGAACACGGTGGCGTAGTACTCGATGCCGGTCTGGTCCAAGGTGATCGGACCACCGGAATCACCCAGCGTGGCAGGGTCGGCGTAGCTGAGGTCAGGGCTGATCTCCTGCCAGGACTGCCCACCGTTCGTCGACTTCATCACGTGCTGAGAGCCGGCGAAGACGGCGTCCGGTTCGGCCGGGTTCGTCACCAGCGGATACGACCACTGGAAGCGGTACTTCAGCTTGCCGGCCGCCGAACCCATGGGGTTGTCCGGCCAGGGATCGACCCGACGACTGCCGATAGCGCTCTTTCCGCTGCGGTCGTACCGGCTCATCGAACCGGTCCACGGCCCGCAGCAGTCGCCGACGTAGAACACGTTGGAGTCGCGCGGGTCGACGGCGATGGGGCCGCTCTCGCTGCCGCCGGGGATGTTGACCGCGTCGGTGCCGCCGGTGCTGGACACGCACGTGGTGCCGCGATCCTGCTGCTGGCCGCAGATCAGGTACGGGTCGTCGTTGGTGGTGACCACGGTGTAGAACTGGCCGGTCGGGTAGTCTTCCGCGGTCCACGTCTTGGCGCCGTCGGTCGAGACCGTGGCGCCGCCATCGTTGCCCTCGATCATCCGGTTGTTGTCGGTCGGGTCGATCCACAGGGCGTGGTTGTCGCCGTGTGGCAGGCCGCTGATGGTCGAGAAGTTGGCGCCGGCGTCGTTCGAGCGCAGGAACGACACGTTGGGCACGTACACCCGGTCTGGATCAACGGGGTCGGGGACCACCCTGGTGTAGTAGAAGGCGCGCTGCCGGATGGCGTTGCTGTTGTTGACCAGCTTCCAGGTGGCGCCCGCGTCGTCGGAGCGGAACAGCCCGCCCTCCTTCGCCTCCACCAGCGCGTACACCCGGTTGGGGTTGGCCTGTGAGACGCTGACCCCGACCTTGCCGATCGGCGCGCCCGCGGGCAGCCCGAGGCGGGATGTCAGCGGTGTCCAGGTGGTGCCGCCGTCGGTCGACTTGTACAGCCCGCTGCCGGGTCCTCCGTCGGTCTGCTGCCAGAACTTGCCCTGGACCTGCCACATCCCCGCGTACAGCACATTCGGGTTGGCCGGGTCCAGCGCCAGGTCCACCGCGCCGGTCTGGTCGTCCACGAACAGCGTCCGCTGCCAGTTCGTACCACCGTCCGTGGAGCGGAACACGCCACGCTCGGTGTTCTTACCCCACACGTGGCCCTGCGCGGCGACGTACACGTTGTCGCAGTTGCCCGGGTCGACCTGGATCCGGCCGATCATCTGGGTGTCGGCCAGCCCTAGGTGCTTCCAGGTCTTGCCGTCGTCGGTGGACTTGTACACCCCGTCACCCGGGATCACGCTTCCGCGCAGGTCCACCTCGCCCATTCCGATGTAGACCACATCCGGGTTCTTCGGACACACCGTAACCGCGCCCACCGACGAACTCGAAATCTGGCCGTCGGTCACCGGCGCCCACTCGGTGCCACCGTCGGTGGTCTTCCACAGCCCACCACCGGTCGCGCCGAAGAAATACTCCTTCGGACGCGCGGAACTCCCCGCGACCGCGATCGAGCGCCCACCGAGCTGCGGGCCGACATTACGCCATTTCAGGCCGGCGTACAGCGACGGATCGACCGTTTTCGATGGCGCAGCAGCAGCCGTGCTCGGCGCGGTAAGCGCGAGCGCGAGCAAGAGGGCCGCCGCTCCAGCGATCAGTAGCATGTAAATGCGCTTCACCTAACCACTCCCAGAACGTGAAGACAGATGACGCGAGTTAGGGAACAATCGCTGGACGTTCCTGCTCGACGCACAATACGCAGCCATTCTGCATAGGCAGCTCCTGAGGGTCGTTCTGACTGAGCGGAGACCGACCTCCGCGACGATTCGCCTCACCAGGTACGGCGAAACACCGACAGCGCCTGATGTGCAACCCGTCACTCATTCCCGGATGGGAACCCGGGGGCATTGGAACACCGCAACAATCCGGTGTCAATTGACGACTAGACCATGTTTGTCACGATGCGTAGGTCTGAGACCACTTAGCGTTGCTAATCAATGCGGGCCGCCCGCATTACTTGTTTTTTCAGCTATCTTCTGTGGTTGAAAGCATCTCCTGTGACAGCAGTTAAAGTCCGCTATCGGCCATCGTCTTGACCATCGACCGCAGCAGATCCGGCTCACACGCCCCGGTCTGCTCGGCCAACCAGCCCGCAGGGTCCACACGCCGAGCGAGCGCCCATCTGCCCGGCGCCCGCACCGCGGCTAGACGAGTAAGTGCGATCTCCGGTCAGTGGTCGTAGGCGATCAGTGACCGGGTGATCGGAGTGTTGGTTGCGTTGTTGTGCCAGATCGCGGCGGCCAGATCGATCCAGCCGGCGACGGCGCGGCGGGCCTGCTCACGCGTGGTGAAGCCAGACCGCGACAGCAACTCGGCCTCCACGGTGGAGTTGAAGGCCTCGGCGACCGCGTTGTCCAGCGCTGAGCCGGTGCGGCCCATCGCTCATCGTGGAGCAGCTTCTTCGTGACGCCGGCGACGTTGCTGCGCTGGCATCGCCGTCTGATCACCCGCAAGTGGACCTATCGGCGCAGGCGTTCAGGCCGCCCTTCCATCAGGACGGACATCGGCGATGCGGTGCTGCGGATCGCGCGGAGAACCCGGCCTGGGGCTATCAGCGGATCAGCGGTGAACTCAGCGGACTCGGTGCGGGTGCCGCCCAGTACGGTGCACGACATCCTCAAGCGCGCAGGCGTGGATCCGGCTCCCCGGCGTGACGGGCCGACCTGGCGTCAGTTCCTGAGGGCCCAAGCCGAAGGGATCCTGGCCTGCCATCTATTCTACGTCGACACCGTGGCCCTCAAACGGATCTATGTCTTGTTCTTCATCGGGCATGCCACCAGGGCCATGAACATCGCCGGCGCCACGACGAATCCGACCGGAGCGTAAGTCGCCAGCAGGCCCGCAACCTGGTCATGGACCTGGGTGACAGAGCCGAAAAGCTGAAGTTCCTATCCGAGACCGCGACGCGAAGTTCACGCGCGTCTTCGATGGGGTGTTCACCTCGCTCGGCGCGATCAGACGGAGGGCGTCAAACGCTGTCCGGTTGAAATCATTCGATGCGGGCGATGAGGTCGCCCCGACGTCGCACGTCGCCCTCTTTCGCCAGCAGGTGGATGACACCGGAGACGGGCGCGGTGAGCTCCATGTCGACCTTGTCGACGGCGACTTCGGCGATCAGGTCTCCGGCGCTGACCGCCTCTCCGTCGCCGACGAACCAGGTGGCCAGGACGCCCTCCGCGTCGGCGGCTCCCAGCGCCGGAAACTCGATGCCGGTCATTTGCCGGCCGTGCGAAGGATCGCCTGCCGGATCCGGTCGCCGGTCGGCAGCACGGCGTACTCCAGCGACCGGGCGTACGGGATCGGCACATCGGGCACCGCCACCCGCGCCGCGGGAGCCCGCAGCATCCCCGGGTCGGCCTCGGCGACGCGCGCGACGATCTCGCCGGACAGGCCGCAGGACAGGTAGTCCTCATCGACCACGACGAGGCGGCCGGTGCGGCCGACGGACTCCAGGATCGTGGCCTCATCCAGCGGGACGATGCTGCGCAGGTCGATGACCTCACAGTCGACCCCCTCACCGGCGAGGTCGTCGGCGACGTCGAGGACGTGGTGGACCGACAGCGACAGCGTCACGACGGTGACGTCCGAGCCGGGCCGCACGACCTTGGCCTGGCCGATCGGCACCTCGTAGCTCTCCTCGGGCACGGACCCCACCGAGCGGGGGTTCTTCGCCATCCAGGGCAAGCCCATGACGCCCTTGTGGAACATGTACACGACCGGGTTGTCGTCGCGGATGGCGGAGATCATCAGCCCCTTGGCGTCCGCGGGGTCGCTCGGCACGACGACCTTCATGCCCGGCAGGTGGGCGAAGGTCCCCCACAGGCACTGGGAGTGCTGGGCGCCGTCGGAGTAGCCCCCGCCGACCGCTGTGGTCAGCACCATCGGCACCCGGACGTTGCCGCCGGACTCGAAATGGATCTTGGCCATGTGGTTGTAGATCTGGTCCATGCACACGCCGAAGAAGTCGGCGAACATCAGCTCGACGATCGGCCGCATCCCCTCGACGGCGGCGCCGATGGCCGTGCCGATGAACGCGGTCTCCGAGATCGGGGTGTCCATGACCCGCTGGGGGCCGAACCTTTCCAGCAGGCCGGTAGTGGAGCTGAAGATGCCGCCGTACGCACCGACGTCCTCGCCGAGGACGAACACGTCGGGGTCGCGCTCCATCTCCTGGGCGATGCCCTCGACGATCGCCTTGGCGGTGGTCAGCCTGCGTCGCGTGGTCGCGTCGGTGAGCGTCATGTCCTTCTCCTCCGGGGCTCAGGCGAAGACGTGGTCGAGGGCGGTCGCCGGGTCGGGCTCGGCGCTCCGACGGGCGAAGGCGACGGCGTCCTCGACGCGCCGCTCGGCCTCCTCACGCGCACGCTTCACGGTGCCGTCGTCGAGCACGCCGCGGTCGCGCAGCGCCGCCTCATAGGTCGGGATCGGGTCGCGGCCCTGGACGCCCTCCAGGTCGGAGCGGTAGCCCTGCGCGTCGCCCTCGAAGTGCCCCCATAGCCGCAGCGTGTGCACCTCGATGAGGCTGGGCCCTTGGCCTGAGCGGGCCCGCTCGACGGCGCGGCCGGCCGCCTCGTACACCGCCTCGACAGAGTTGTCCTCCACCCGCTCCCCCGGCATGTCGTAGCCGGCGGCGCGGTCGGCGTTGGACGTGACGCAGGTCGAGGCGCTGCGGGGCACGGAGATGCCCCAGTCGTTGTCCTCGACAACGAACACGACCGGCAGCTTCCACAACGCCGCGAGATTCAGCGACTCGTGGAAGGCGCCCTGATTCGCGGCACCCTCGCCGGTGACGGCGACCGCGATACGGTCGGTGCCGCGCCGCCGGAACGCCAGCGCCTGCCCGAGCGCGGGCGGGTAGCCCTCCGCGATGATGCCGGAGCAGGAGAAGTGGGTGTCCGGGTCGAACAGGTGCATATGCCCGCCGCGGCCCCGGCCCAGCCCGTCGACGCGTCCGAAGATCTCCGCCGTCATCCTCCGCAGGTCGACGCCGTGCGCGATGGCGAAGTGGTGCGGCCGGTGCGTGGCGGTGACCGCGTCGTCGGCGGTGAGGTGGGCGCACACGCCGGCGGCGACCGGCTCCTGCCCGGCCGCCAGGTGCATCTCGCCGGGGATCGCGCCTGCCCCGATGTCGAACGCCGGTTTCTTGTCGGCATGGTACTCGCGGAGGATCGCCTCCTCGAACGTACGGATCAGCACCATCATCCGATAGAGATCCAGTGTCAGCTGTGCGTCCATCAGGCCTCCCTGGCGTCTCGGCCACTGTCCGTCAGGGCCCGGACGCCCGGCAACGCCGCGGATTTCAGATGGCGATACGCGCGGCTACAGCACGACGGCACGGGCGATACGGCCGGCGGCGCGCCGGAGGCGGTCGGCGGCGGACACCGAGGAAGCGAGCCGGCGGGCGGGCACCGAGATGGCGACCGCGCCGAGGAAACCAGGGGCGCGTACGGGCGCCGCCACGCACGCGGTGCCGAGGAGGTACTCCTCGCGGTCGACGGCGTACGCCGGGCGCGCGTCGAGCGTCCGCTCGAGCACCCGCCGGTCGGTGACGGTCCGGGGCGTCAGGTCGGCGAGCTCGTGCCGCGACAGGTAGTCATCGCGTCCCGCCTTATCGAGGCAGGACAGGATGCACTTGCCGAACGCGGTCGCGTGGGCCGCGTCGCGCATGCCGACCCACAGGTCGACGCAGCGCATCCGGGGGCCGTCGGCGACGTCTACCAGGACGATCTCCCCGTCCTCGTACGCCGACAGGTATGCCGCCGCCGTCATGTCGTCGCGCAGGTTCGCCAGCGCGGGGCGGGCCCGGCCGACCGCAGCCTGCCGGGCGTTGCCCTGCCGGAGCCCGTCCGCGCGGCCGCCCAGAACGTACCCGTCATCGAGTTTGCGGAGGTACCCCTCGTAGACCAGCGTGCGCAGCAGGTGGTAGACGGTCGGGAGCGGCAGGCCGAGAGTGCGGGCGAGCTGCTTGGCGGTCGTGGGCCGCGGGCTGGCGCAGACCGCGTCGAGCACGTGCAGTGCCCGGCGTACCGAACCGATGAGCGTCGGGGCCGCGACCTCACCCACAGGGGCACCTCCGGAGGCCGTTCAGTGTGTCTGTGGCCTCAGCATGGAACCCGCCGGGCGGGTTGGCAACCGGCGCGGTCCGCGCACTCGGCGGGCGTATCGCGATAGAAGGCGATCATCCGGCGCGCCTCGGGACGGGTGGAAGGGCCGCACTCCGCGGTCGCCGGGCGTACTCCTCTCCCGAGAATGATCACGGCCGAGGTGGCGAAGGAGCCGCGGTGACCGACGAGAATGCGTCCATCCAGCACCTGCGTACGGACCGGCCGACGCCGGCGTGTGACTACTACCTCGGCGGCAAGGACAACTTCGCGGCCGACCGCGAGGCGGCCGAGCAGGTCCTCGGCGCGGCCCCCGAGGCCTGGTCGACCTCGGTGATCCGCGCCCGCGCGGCCCCGGTGTCCAGTGAGCGGCAGGCCACCAGGTAGACGCCGGCCGCAACCGGCAGTCCTATGAGCATGGCGATGTCCGTCCCGTGCAGGGCGTGAGCGATCGGACCGGTGTACAGGCCGGTGCTGAAGAACGGGACCATCACCACGAAGCCCACGCCGTACGCCAGCATGCCGCGCCAGTTCCTGCGACCGTACATCCCGTTCGGGTTGAAGATCTCTCGGATGGAGTAGTGCGAGTGCCGCACGACGTAGAAGTCGACGAGGTTGATCGCGGTCCATGGCATGAACAGGTACAGCAGAATCGCCACGCGCCGGCGGGTCGTGGTTGCAAGCCGGCGACCGGCGGAAACCGCCGCTGGCCGCCCGTCTGCGCTGTTCGAGCCTATAGGCCGTACTCCAGTAGCAGGTTGAGCCAGATCTCGCTGGCGGTGGGGAACACAGGGACGGCGTGCCACAGCTGGTCGAGAGGGACTTCGGCGGTCACCGCGATGGTGGCCGAATGCACGAAATCGACCACTGCGGGACCGACGAAGGTGGCGCCCAAGAGCACGCGGCGGTCCTCGTCGACGACCAGCTTCGCCCAACCGGTGTAGTCCTCGGCTTGGAGCTTTGCACCGATCACCTGGCCCATGTCGTATTCCACGGCCCGTACTGCGAAGCCGTCAGCGCGAGCCTGGGCCTCGGTTCGCCCAACCGTGCAGACCTGCGGATCGGTGAAGACGACCTGGGGGGCGCCCTGATCATCAGCCGTGTCGCGGAACGCCGGCAGGTCCTCGGGCAGGCCCTTGGCGCGGGCGACGATCACGTCACCGCAGATCCGGGCCTGGTACTTGCCCATGTGGGTCAGCTGGTTACGCCCGTTGACGTCCCCGACCGCATACAGCCAGCCGTCGGAAATCCCCGTCGCACGCATGCTCGCGTCCACCTCGATACGGCCGGCCGCCTCCATGCCGACCGTCTCCAGGCCGATATCGTCCACGGCCAGCCTGCGGCCGGTGGCGACGAGGATCTCATCGGCGTCGATCCGCGAGCCGTCGTCGGTATGGACGGTCACCGGGCCGCCCGGGACTGCCCGTTCAACACGAATGGGCGAGCGGCCGAAGCGCACGTCGATGCCTGATTCGGCGAAGGACTTGCCCACCAGTTCCCCAGCGAACGGCTCCATCTGGCGTAGCAGGCGATCTCCGCGTACGAGCATGGTGATCTGCTGCGCGCCGAGCGCGTGCAGGGCCTGGGACATCTCGCAGGCGACAGGGCCGCCGCCGATCACGACGAGCCGCTTGGGCACCTGCTGAACGCTGGTCGCCTCCTGGTTCGTCCACGGGCGCGCCTCCCGCAGCCCGGGCACCTCGGGGATAGCGGGGGCGCTGCCGATGGCAACGACGACGGCGTGTCGGGCCCGCAGCACCTGGGTGCCGCCCTCCGGCCCCGTCACTTCGACCTGCCGCGGCCCGGTCAGGCGCCCACGGCCCCGGACGAACGTCGCCGGCAGGTTCTGCAGCCAGCTCACATAGCCGCTGTCGTCGAAGTGAGATACGAACTCGTCGCGGCGGGCCAGCACCGCAGCGGCGTCGATCGGACCACGCAATTCCAGGCCAGGCATCCGGCTCACCTCGGCCGCAAGCTCCATCGGCCACAACAGCGCCTTGCTCGGGATGCATCCGTAGTAGTTGCACTCACCACCCACCAGGCGCTCCTCGACGACGGCCGCTGTCAAACCGCCTCGTACGACACGTGCGGCGGCCGTCTCCCCGGCCGGCCCGGCGCCGATCACGATCACATCGAAAACGTCGTTCTCACTCACCATGAAGGCCTCCGACCGTCATCGGCCGTGCCGCCATTGTGTTACGCATTCTTGCTAGCCTCCGAAATTAGTTGAATCTCACGCTAAACCGCGACTTAGAAAATCCTGCTCGTATCCGGCAGATGCGAACAATGGCCGATCGATAAAGCAGGAATCGGGCCGCACACCTCCTACGCTTGTAATCGGATGAGCCGGTGGCATCACGTGACGCGTCGATAGTGCTCATGGCTTCACGAGCACTACGCGGTGACGGCACCCTTCAGCCTCTGCGAGGGGGCGTGCGATGCCGCCGGCCAGGATCCAAGGCAGTGGTGGCGTCCGATGTCGTTTCGACCGACCTGACGATGGCCTCAGCCTTGGTGGGCGAGGTCGGCGGCGGTCAGGCCCTCCAAGGCCATGCCGAGTTGGGTGCCCTCGGCCATACGGCGACTGATGCGCTGGCGCAGGGTGACGGCCAGATAGCGGGTCAGCAGCTGCGGTCTCGTGGCCAGCGTCTCGGCCAGTTCCTGGGCCCGGACCAGCACTTTGTCCAGCGGCAGCACCTCGGCCACGGCGCCCCACCGCTCGGCCTGTTCGGCGGTGAACGAGCCCTGGGTCAAGGTAAGGTACCGGGCGCGGTTGAGGCCTATCGCCTCCTCCCACGCGATGTGGATGCCGTCGCCCGGCACGATCCCGAAGGTCAGGTGCGGGAAGTCGGAGAAGATGGTGGTGTCCGCGGCCACGACGATGTCGGACAGCAGCGCGTATTCGCTGTGCACCGTCGCCGGGCCATTGACAGCCGCGATGATGGGCATTTCCAGGTCCACAAGGCGCTGCATCACCCGGCGGCCCTCGGCGTAGGTGCGGTCCCACTGGACGGGCTTGGTGATGTCGCCCAGGCTCGCGCCGTCGATCTCGGTCATGAACCGGTCACCGGTACCGGTCAGGACCAGCACCCGGTTGTCCCGGTCCTCACCGATCTCATACAGCGCCTTGGGCAGATCACTGTGCAGCCGCCCGGTGAACATCGCCGGACCGCCACTGGTATGGAATCTCAGCGTAAGCACCCCCGATGACGTACGGCTTATCGCCAGGTTCTCAAAGGCGGTGAAGTAGGCGGGGGAATCAGTCGTCATGATCAGCTCCTCAACTGAGCAGCGGGGCGGTGGCCCACTCTCGTGGACTAGCCAACCCCCCGACCGCTCCGATCCATAGCGATCGGCCACACCGTCTATTAAGGGCCGCCATAAGTGGCGCCTATAATCCGGCGATGGCGAACGGGCCGAGGGGGATGCGATCGGTGCATGGAACCAGCGCCCGTGTAGCGATCAGTGAGCAACCACGGCCGCCGATGTACGGGCGTACCCGATATGAACCGCGACGACGAGGGATGACATTCGGCGATCCCCGTTGACAGGGGGCGTGATCGCCTGGGGGTCAGAATCCTGGGAACAGTCGGCGCAGGTCGTGGAGGGTA
This sequence comes from Actinoallomurus sp., assembly GCA_045806665.1. Taxonomy (GTDB): domain Bacteria; phylum Actinomycetota; class Actinomycetes; order Streptosporangiales; family Streptosporangiaceae; genus Actinoallomurus. The sequence goes on along the minus strand of JBJMIW010000232.1, from coordinate 6,983 downwards.
AGGTCGCCGGTCACGGTGACGTCGTCTTCGGGTCGGTTGCGGCCGTAGACCAGCCGGAGCACGGCCTCGGCCGGGCCGGCCACACTAGCGGCTGGGTCCGCGGGCGCGCCGTCGCGCAGATGCAGTTCGGTGTCCAGATCCAGGGTCAGCGCCCGGCCGGGCAGCCGAACCGCGAGCCGCTTCGGCGCCAGGCGCCGGAGGACGTCCGCGTCGCGGAACCGGGTGGCCACAAGGTCCAGCCGCTCCCAGAGCAGTTCGACCTCCGATACCGGGATCGTCGCGGTGGGGTCAAGGGCCACCTCGATGTCCCAGGCATGGACCGACTGCTCAGAGAGCCGGTATCCGGCGTAGGCGGGCATGCCGAGCAGGCCGGCGAAGTACGGGACCCGCACCGACTCGAGCTGTTGCGCGTCGAGCGCGGCAAGCAACTCGCGGTGACGGCGGTCAACCTCGAACCATGCCGTGCACTGGGCGCGGCCGGACAGAGCGTCCCAGCGCTGCCACACCGGCCGGGCATCGGCGGCGGTGGGCGCGGTCGTGTCGCCGTCGATGCCGCGCTGTACCAGCATCATGCCGATTTCGGCGGCGCTACCCAGGTGGGACAGCACCTGCGCGATGCTCCACCCGTCGGCGAAGGACGGGCGGGCGAGATCGTCGTCGGACAGATCGTGGACGGTCTTGATCAGGCGCTCAGATGCGGCATTCAAGGCGGCGAGCCAGGTCATGCTCTTCATGCCGGTAGCCAACCGCGCCTGCCGCGCGAACGACTCCCCCAGGCCAGACGCATCACCGAGGACAGCCATAAGCGGACCTTCTAGCGGTGATGCCATCCCTGGGAAAGGCCAGAACGTTGGCGGATACGAAGGGCGAGTCGTCTCGCCTTCGCCATCGAGAACAAGTCAAGGAGAACCAGGAGCGATGACCTCCCGACGAGTGCTGATCACCGGAGCCTCCCGCGGTATCGGCCATGCCCTCGCCGCCCGCCTGGCCGGCGCAGGCCACCATCCGGTGGGGCTTGCCCGTACCGCCCCGCCGGACTTCCCCGGCGAGTTCCATACCGTCGATCTCGCCGACCGGGCCGCCACCGGCCACGCCGCCGCGGCCGTCCTCGCCGACGGACCGGTCGACGCGCTCGTGAACAATGTCGGTCTTGTGCGCCCGGCACTGGTGCCCGACGTCGATCTGGACGACCTCCAGGAGGTGTATGACCTGACAGTGCGGGTCGCCGTGCAGCTCACGCAAGCCGTCCTGCCCGGGATGGCCACCCGGCGCTGGGGCCGCATCGTGAACGTCTCGAGCCTGGTGACGGTCGGCATGCCCGAGCGGACGTCCTATGGCGCGGCAAAGGCCGCACTGGACTTTTGCACCCGGGCGTGGGCGGGCGAGCTCGCGACCACCGGCATCACGGTCAACTCGGTCGCGCCTGGACCGACAGAAACGGAACTGTTCCGCCAGAACAACCCGCCGGGCTCGGCGGGAGAGGCTCGTTACCTCGCGCATGTCCCGGCCGGCCGGTTCGCCCAGCCGGCAGAACTCGCCGCCGCGATCTGTTTCCTGCTGTCCGAGGATGCCGGGTACATCACCGGGCAGACGCTGCGCGTGGACGGCGGCGCCAGTGTCGGCTGACACTGGCGCCGCTGCGATGCTCACGGAAGTGCCGCCACATCGTCCCCTATGATTCGGCGGCCCTGATGTCGCTCTCCGAGTGCAGTGTGCGGTGCACCGGGCACTTGTCGGCGATCTCGAGGAGCCGTCGGCGCTGGTCTTCGTCGAGGTCGCCATCGAAGTGGATCGCGCGGTCGATTCGATCCTGAGTTGCCCGGACGGAGCCGGGGTCGTGCAGTGGGGGTCGTTGGCCGTGGGGCCGGTGAGCTCGATGGCCTTCCGTCCGGGCGCCAGCGGCGGCAGCGACGGCCGGGCAAGACGGTGCTCATGGACCACCGACCACCTGGCCCCGGGCGAGGAGCCGCCCCATGGTCGCGTGTTCTGGGGTTCGCCCGCGCACCGGGAACACGGCGGCCGGGGCGATCCCATGGCGCAGGCCGCCGATCGTCGCAGGTCACAGCGGATGGCTAGGTTTCCGTCCCGCACCCTCCGTGGGAGACTGAAAACGACCCCTCAAGGGTGACTCGATCCCATCCGTGCGGTTGGCCCCCGCTGGACGAGGAGGCACCCATGGCGACCGAGACGCAGCAGCCAGACTCACCACTGCCTGAGGAATCACTCTCGCTGACACAGGGCCTCCGTGCCGAAACGGAATCCAACGTGCGGGCGAGGCACGGTCTTGGTCTGTCGGCGTTCCCGTCGATTGCCGACTACGGGTTCCTGTCGGACTGTGAGGTGACCGCGCTGGTCGCCTCCAGCGGTAACGTCGAGTGAATGTGCCTGCCGCGCATGGACGTGCCCAGCGTGTTCGCGGCGATGCTCGACCGGGGTGCCGGGGGTTTCCGGTTCGGGCCCGCACAGGCCCGCGTACCCAGAAGACACCGAAGACGGGCTCCCTGGCGAAGAAGCCACGTTCACGATGTGCTCGTTCTGGCTGGTCTCGGCACTGTGCGAAATCGGCGAGCTGGCCAGGGCACGCCGACTCTGCGAGAAACTCCTCGCTCTGTCCAGCCCACTGCGCCTGTACGCCGAAGAGATCGACCCGGAGACCGGCCGGCACTACGGCAACTTCCCCCAGGCATTCACCCACATCGCTCTGATCAACGCCGTCACACGCTTGATAAAGGAAGAACAGCAGGTCACCCGGATGGCCGACCTGCTGGCATAGCCCCAAGCGCATTCCTTCCTTTCCCGACAGTTCGCCGCGTTGCTCGAGCGGGTGGTAGACGGCCGCCTCACGACTCCCGTCGGCAGCCCAAGCGACTCTGGCAGCGGCACGCTGCGCAAGATCGCGGTAACGACCGATGATTGCGAACAACCAACGCAGGTTTCGACGACCATGCTCCGGGTACTGCAGGCGCCGAACTCGTCCGGGCCCACGGCGCCGACTCGACACGCCGCACGTTCTACGGCGTCCAGCCTTCAAGAAGCCGCCATGCGGCTGAACATACGGGATATCCCACCTCGGGCCACGACCGGTGTCTACATTCTGCACGCCGGCTGGGACAAGTGGCACGGGGATGAAGAAGAAGCGCAGGCATTGCACGGCATGGCGTCCAGCGCGTTCCCGTTCCTGCGGGAGATTCCACCGGCGAAGTTCCTCAAGGTCCTCGACGCTACAGAGATCGCCACCGGGACCGCGGTGCTTGCGCCCGCCGTGCCGAACAAACTCGCCGGGGCGATCCTTACTGTCTTCGCGGGCGGCCTCATGACGCTATACCTTCGCACGCCCTCGCTGCACAAGCCAGGCAGCATCTGGCCCCCAGCCGAAGGGCTCGGCGTCAGCAAGGACGTCTGGCTTCTCGGAATAGGCCTCGGCCTGCTCGCCGACGCGTTCACAACGTCGTAGGGTCGGCGCAGACCGACAGTGTCGATGTGGAAGAAATCGCCGACCACGGGCCTTCAGCGGATCGGCTGCATCATCCCAGAACCCGATGACCAGTCGGTCATCACCAGAGGCGCGGCAACCCCGGCGGCCGGCCACCGAATTCGAGGGTGGACCGGGCAGACTGCCCGGCCCACCCAGTTTTGCGGTACTAGCTCAGCTTGCGACGTGGAAGGCGGTCGGGAGGACTTGGTCGACAGTGCTGCCGCCGGCGTCCTTTGCCGTCACGTGCAGGGAGAGCGTGCCGCTCTTGGCCAGCGCGGCGGCCGGGAGAACAGCGTTATAGCGGCCGTCGCCCGTCCGGTTCGCCTGCAGGCTTTGCCAGTGGGCTCCACCGTCGGTGGACCAGAACGCCTGCAGCGAGGTCACCTTGCTCGGCGCGGCCCCAGCGGGCCGGTATGCGTCGAGCCGGATCGGCAGCGGCTTGCCCGGCTTGGCGTTGTTCATCGCGTCCAACCCGACCTGGTAGCCGAGGTTGAGCAGCGGAAGCACCAGCGGCTTGGTGCCCGCCGAGGCGAGGTCGGTGGTGAAGACCCAGGTGGTATGGGCCTCGGTGCCGGCCGCTCGCAGGATCGGCATCCTGACGCCGCGCATCAGCGTCCACGTGGTCTTCTGCCTCGGCATGCGCAGGGCGAGAATGCCTGCCGCACCGCGTTGACGGCGTCGTCCAGGATCTCGTGGGCAGTGCGGTCGTCCTCCAGTCCGACGGCGGTGTCAAGGACGACGTCGTAGGGATCGATGTGCAAGGCGCGGACGGATGCGCCGGTCAGTGACGCCAGCCGAGCGGTCATGTCGACCGCGGCATTGCGTGCGTCGCTGTGATCGATGGCAACGAGGATGCGCTGGAACATGATGTGCTCTCCCTAGGATGCGGGCAGGTCAGCGGTCGGCAGAGGACTGCTCGGCGGGGGCGGGTTTCGATATGTCCTGGTGGCGATGCGCAGCCCGGTGCTCGCGCTGGACCAGTGCGATGCCCGCCGAAACGGCGAGCAGGACCACCGACAGCCACAGGCCCTCGGAGATGCCGCCTGCGGAATCCGACAGCAGGCCAGAGACGAGTGGTCCGATGGCCTGACCGACGCTGAAGGCGACGGTCAGCAGGGCGATGCCTGCGGGAGCGGGGCGGCAGGGCGGACTTCGTGGCCGCCGATCTGCGGGACGCCCAGGCGGTACGCCGGCTGGCCCGCGAGGTGCGGCAGCTGGGCGGCGGCCGGGTGGACATCCTGATCAACAACGCGGGCATCTTCCCGTTCGGGCCGACGGAGCAGGCGCAGGAGAGCGAGGTCGACGCCGTGTACGCGCTGAATGTAAAGGCGCCGTTCTACCTGGTGGCAGAGCTGGCGCCGCAGATGGCCGAGCGCGGCGATGGGGCGATCGTGAACGTGAGCACCATGGTGTCCGAGTACGGTGCCGCCGGCATGGCGCTGTACGGGTCGTCCAAGGCGGCGCTGAACCTGCTCACCAAGGCGTGGGCGGCCGAGTATGGCCCGCGCGGCGTGCGGGTCAACGCCGTCGAGCCGGGCCCGACCCGGACCGAGGGCACCGCCGGGATGGGCGAGGACCTTACGGCGCTCGCCTCAGTTCTGGTGGGTGGCGTGATGGCGTTGGTAGTGGCGGGCGACGCGCGCCCGGTTGCCGCATCCTGGCGAGCACCATTCGCGGCGCGCGCGTTCCTTGAAGAAGAAGAGCAGGCAGTTGGGAGCCAGGCAGGCCCTAAGCCGGTCACGCCCGGGGCCGGTGAACAGTTCGATGCCCTGGTAGGCGATCAGCCCTATGGCGAGGTCGACGCAGGTGCCGGCCGCGTGGAACGCGCGCGTCGGTTGCCCGCGGGCGGGCCAGACAAGTTCGGGCCAGGCCCCGGCGAGCGCGTTGAGCGTGGCGATCGCGTCCGGCCGCGTCAGCTCTGGTGCGGTGGCCGGTGGGCGTGGGTCCTCGGTGGTCTCGGCGGCCAACCGGCGCAGCGCGTCGCGCAATGCGCGCACCCGCTCGGCGACCGGACGCACGGCGTCCTCGTCCAGCCCGCTGAGTGGGACTCCGGCCTCGGTGCCGATGCGGTCTGCGACCGCGCGCAGCCAGGCGGTGACATCAGCGTCGCTGTCCAGCGCGTCGCGCACCCCGTCCCGGTCGACCCCGACGGTGTTCATCAGCTCAACCGGAAGGGGCTCTCCCAGCAGCGTGGCGCTGGTGGCTGCCTCCTGTCTCCCCATGCGTCCCACGGTACCAGAACCCCTAATGGAAGGAAGGTGGGGAACCATTTGACAGGCAGGCGAGAAGCTGCCAGCATGGCTAATGGATAGATCGATGATGTCCATTAGACCACCGCCAGGAAGGACACCGCAATGTCGGCGCTCCCGCAGACCCGGCTCGCCGACGCCACCGGTGAGGCCGCCGAGCTACTCGGCCGGCTGAAGAAGAGCATCGGGCTCTTCGCCTGGGCACCGAACAGACAGCCCACTCGGAGATGACATGGCCGCCAGGAGGATGCACCGAGAAGCGGAGACTCTTCCGGTCGAGGTGACCAGCTTCATCGGGCGTCGGCGGGAGTTGGCCGCCGTCAAGCGGCTCCTGTCGAGAGGGCGTCTGGTGACGCTGACCGGAGTCGGCGGGGTGGGCAAGACGCGGCTGGCGATCCGGGTGGCCGGGCAGATCCGCAGAGCCTTTCCCGATGGGGTGTGGCTGGTCGATCTGGCCCCGGCCGAAGCCCGGGGCTCCCCTGCACGGCTGGTGGCCGAAGTTCTCGGCTGCCGGGGCCGGCCGGATCCGGCCACGCTGGCCGAGTACGTGCGGGACAAGCGTCTGCTGCTGGTCCTGGACAACTGTGAGCATCTGCTCCCCCAGTGCGCGACCCTGGCCGATCGCCTGCTGCGCTCGGCACCCTGGGTACGGATCCTGGCGACCAGCCGGCAGCCCCTCGGAGTGGCAGGTGAGCACATCCAGGTCGTACCACCGCTTCCAGTGCCGGAGGCGGTCGATGGACCGGATGAGCAGGTGGCCGCCTGTGATGCGGTGCGCCTTTTCGCCGAGCGGGCCTCAGCGGTGCTGCCGGATTCCACCATCGATACGGAAAACGGCGCCGCGGTGGCGCGGCTGTGCCGGCGCCTGGACGGCATCCCGCTGGCCATCGAACTGGCGGCCGAACGGATGCCCGCCCTGCCAGTGCAAGAGATCGAGGCCCGCCTCGATGACCGCTTCGAACTGCTGGGGAGACAGCGTCCAGCCGCGGCGCCGCGCCAGCAGACGTTGCGCGCGGCCATCGACCGCAGCTACGACCTGTGTTCACCGCAAGAACAGGCCCTGTGGGGACGGCTGTCGGTCTTCAGCGGCGGGTGTGGTCTTGAGGCGATCGAGCAGATCTGCTCCGGCACAGATCTGCCTAAAGATCGGATGCTGGACATCACCGCCGGGCTGGTGGACAAGTCGATCCTGCACCCGGACACCCGCAGCGCGCAGATGCGGTACCACCTGCTGGAGACACTGCGCCTATACGGACGCG
>JBJMIW010000231.1:0-21676 GCA_045806665.1 Actinoallomurus sp. | reverse complement strand
GTAGTCGGCCGCGAACACCGGGATCTGCTCGCCGTTCGCCGGGTTCGTGGCGTGCACCCCCAGGAACACGCCGGTCTTGGGCCGGTCGGTGGCCTGCCGCTCGATCTCGGTGACCCGCTTGGTCTGCTCCAGGTAGGCCTCGAACGCGGGGCGCTGCTCGTCGGTCACGACCTCGGCGGCCAGCGGCGCCTCCGGTGCCACGACGAAGAACGTCGCCCCGTACAGGGTGTCCGGACGGGTGGTGAACACCCGCACCGGCTCGGTACGGCCCTCGACGGCGAAGTCGACGTACGCGCCCTCGGAGCGGCCGATCCAGTTGCGCTGCATGGTCAGCACGCGCTCGGGCCAGCCGCCCTCCAGCTCGGCCATGTCGTCCAGCAGCCGCTGCGCGTACTCGGTGACCCGGAAGTACCACTGGGTCAGCAGGCGCTTCTCGACCACGGCGCCGCACCGTTCGCAGTGCCCGTTGACGACCTGCTCGTTGGCCAGCACCGTCTGGTCCTGCGGGCACCAGTTGACCTGTCCGCCCTTGCGGTAGGCCAGGCCGCGCTCGTAGAAGCGCAGGAACAGCCACTGGTTCCAGCGGTAGTACTCCGGGTCGGAGGTGTGCAGCCGGCGTGACCAGTCGAAGGAGATGGCGTAGCGCTTGAAGGACTCCGCCTGGGTGTCGATGTTGGTGTACGTCCACTCGGCGGGGTGGGAGTCGCGCTTGATCGCGGCGTTCTCGGCCGGCAGGCCGAAGGAGTCCCAGCCGATCGGGTGCAGGACGTTGTAGCCCTGCTGGAACCAGTAGCGCGCGACGACGTCGCCGATCGCGAACGCCTCGGCGTGACCCATGTGGAGGTCGCCGGAGGGGTACGGGAACATGTCCAGCGCGTACTTGCGAGGCCGCTCGTCGGCGGGGCCCTCACTCGCCGCGAAGGGCTTCAGCACCTCCCACCGGGCGTGCCACTTGTCCTGGATCGTCCGTGGGTCGTAGTTCTCGTCGGCGCCTGTCATGGGTTCCTCGTCTGATTCGCACGGCTTCGGCTGGCGGATAACCGCGCCCCTTACATGAGAACGCCCCTCGCGCAGGAGGGGCTGCCGCGTTGACGACTCAGGTCAATGCGGCCGGCTGAGGAGCAGCCGAGATCGCATACATCAAGAGTAGCGCAGAGGCAAGGACACTGGGCGATCGCCGTGCGCGGCCGTCCGACTCGGCCGATCGCCGCCCCGGTCCGTCACAGAGCGGCGGCCACGGGATTCGCCGGGCTGAATTCGGCACCCGAGAAAGGGCCACCGGCGCCATTCGGCACAGCGAATTCGCGTGTCAATGGGTCCCACCGAGAGCCGTAACGCATCCCCGGACCGCCCGGCGGTCCGACCCGGCGGCCTCAGACGGCGTAGGGCAGGTGCTTGATGCCGTTGATGAAGTTGGAGAGCAGGCGGTCCGGCGCACCGGTCGCGCGAATGCCCGGAGCCCCGCGGAACAGCTCTCGGAACATCACGGTGATCTCGCGGCGGGCCAGGTGCGCGCCGAGGCAGAAGTGCGGGCCGGGGCCACCGAACCCGACGTGCGGGTTGGGATCCCGCGTGATGTCGAAGACGTCCGGGTCGGTGAAGACGGTCTCGTCCCGGTTGGCCGCCCAGTAGTAGAGGATCAGCTTGTCGCCGGCCTGGAACTCGTGGCCGTTCAGCTCGGTGTCGCGGGTCGCGGTGCGCCGCATCCAGATGACCGGCGAGGCGTAGCGCACGATCTCCTCGACCGCGCCGGGTGCGTACCGCTCGAAGTCCGACGCGAGCAGCTCTCGCTGCTCCGGATGCTCGGTGAGCAGGTGCAGGCCGTGGGCGATGGCGTTGCGGGTGGTCTCGTTGCCGGCGACGACGAGGAGGATGAAGAAGGACCCGAGCTCCTGGTCGGTGAGTGACTCGCCGTCGATGTTGGCGCTGACGAGGGCGGAGGTGAGGTCGCCCGTCGGCTCGTCGCGGCGCTTCCGGCCGAGCTCCTCGACGAGGTCCTTCAGCGTCTGCCCCGCCTCGAGGAGTTGCAGCGCGACCTGATCGGCCTCCTCGGCCACGAACTCGTTGTCGGCACCGGCCAGGATGATGTTGGAGTTGTCGAAGACGGTCTTGTAGTGGCTCTCGTCGATGCCCATCAGGTCACAGATGATCTTCAAGGGCAGCCGGGCGGCGACGTCGGTGACGAAGTCGCCGCCGCCCTTGGCCAGGACCTCCTCGACGACCTGCTCGGCCACGGCCTGCACCTGGTCCTCGAACCGCCGGATCATGCGGGGCGAGAACGCACGCGAGACGATCCGGCGGATCTTGGCGTGCCGCGGGTCGTCCATGTTGATCATGGAGCCGAAATACTCGTGCAGGTCGGCCGGCATGTCGTTGATGTTGATCGCGCCCTGCCCGGAGCAGAAGTCGGCCGGCCGGCGTGAGGCCTCGACGACGTCCGCGTGCGTGACCAGCGCGTAGTACCCGGGCCCCGGGGGCACGAACGACAACTCCGGCTCCCGGAAGAACGCCGGTCGGGGCAGCCCGCGCAGGGTACGGAACGCGACGTGCCGCTCGTCCAGCGGGCGCGCCCAGAACTCCCACTCGGTCAGGTCGATCCCGTCGGGCCGGATCTTCTCCACGGCGCCCCTCCTCAACTAGAACGCGATTCTGCTCCATTCTGCCAAAGTGAACACTTACATCGCACGGGATCGTACGAGTCAGCCCTCACCCAGCCAGTCCAGGATGAGCCGGTTGACCTCCCCGGACCGCTCCGGGTGCGCGAAGTGCCCGGCATCGGTGATGATCCGCGACCGCGAGCCGGGCGGGAGGTGGCCCTCGACGTCGCGGGCGAGCCCGGCGTCCAGGCAGCCGTCGGCCGCACCGTGCAGGTAGAGGGTCGGCCGCTCGCCGACGCGCTCGGCCGCCTCCTGCTCGGCGGCGTACGCGGGCCGATGCAGGGACGGATCGAGCATCGCCCGGTAGTAGCCGATGGCGGCGGCCAGGTTCTCCGGGTCGCGCAGGCACTTCTTGGCGTACGTGGCGTCGCACGCCGCGTCGTAGCCGGGCGACCAGTCCGCCCACAGACCGTCGAGGAACGCCATGTCATCATCACCGCCGTCTCGGCCAGCGGCGTCTGTCACCCGTTCCCGGCTGCTCCGGGCCGACGCGGCGAGGGGCGGTCGCGGCGCGCACTGCGACCGCCCGCCGCCGCGGTCAGCCGGCCGACGGCGGCTCGAACGAGGGCCGCAGCGGCATGCCCGAGCGTCCGTTCTCGTCGAGCTTGACGCCGAGCACCTGGTGCAGCTGGATCCAGTTCAGCTGAAAGCCGAGCCGCGAGCCGGCCATATAGAGCCGCCAGACCCGGGCCGTGCCCTCCCCGACCTCGGCGACCGCCTCGTCCCAGTGGTCGTCGAGGTTGCGGCACCAGCCGGTGAGGGTCTTGGCGTAGTGCTCGCGGAGGTTCTCCTCGTGCCGGATCTCGAAGCCCGCGTCGTTCATCCGGGAGATCAGCCAGCCCGGGCCTTCGAGCTCCCCGTCAGGGAAGACGTACCGGTTGATGAAGCCTTCCTCGCGGATGGACGGCTCGCTGTCGTCCGGGCGGGTGATGCAGTGGTTGAGCAGCCGCCCGCCCGGCTTGAGCTTTCCGTAGAGGAAGGAGAAGTACCCGGGGACGTTCGCCTTGCCGATGTGCTCGGTGAGGCCGATCGAGCTGATCGCGTCGAAGTCGGTCTCGGTGACATCGCGGTAGTCGAGATGGCGTACCTCGGCGAGTTCGGACAGCCCCGCCTCGGCGATCGCCTTCTGCGCCCACTCGGCCTGCTGCTTGGACAGCGTCACGCCGAGCGCCTTCACGCCGTACTCCCGCGCGGCGTGCATCACCATGCCGCCCCAGCCGCAGCCGACGTCGAGCAGCCTCATGCCCTTGCGCAGCCCGAGCTTGCGCGCCACGAGGTCGAACTTGTGGAACTGCGCCTGCTCCAGCGTCGCGTCCTCGGACGGGAAGCACGCGCAGGTGTAGGCCATCGACGGGCCGAGCACCCACGCGTAGAAGGTGTTCGAGACGTCGTAGTGGTGGGAGATCGCCTTGGCGTCGCGGCGCTTGGAATGCCGCAGCCCCGACAGCAGTGGCACCCGGGCGGTCCGCACCTCCTGCGGCGGCGGCTCCAGGCGCGTCAGCGCGGCCGCGCGCAGCAGCGGGTCGCGCAGGATGCCGCGCAGCAGGTTCGCCTTGTCGCCCCAGGTCAACTCGCCGAGCGCCGACTGCATCCGGTACAGCGCCGTATACATGTCCCCAATGACGTCAAGGTGTCCCGTGACGTACGCCCGTGCCAGTCCGAGTGCGCCCGGCGCGTGGGCGAGGTAGGAGACCGCGTACGGCGATCTGACCTCCACCCGGACGTCCGCGCCGAGAGCCCCGGCACGGCTCTCGTCGTACGCCCGGAACTCCACCTGTGCGTCGTGACCGACGACGCGTTCGAAAGCCTCCGCCAGCTTCATGCTCACCTGCCCCGTACGGTTTTGTCGTAGAGATCCAGCAGCCGCCGCCCCGGGTCGTATTCCTCTTTCAGCGTCCGATACGTCGCGCCGTCGTAGTGCCGCCAGAAGTCGTCGCGGGTATAGAAGGCCGTCGAGTACAGCGACTTGTGGCCGTCGAGGCGGGCGACCTCCCGCTCGATCAGCCGGTTGTGGTGTTCGGGCAGCCGCCCCGGCTTCTGCGGCACCGTCCCCCAGAAGCCCACGTTGACGTACGTCCGTCCGGGCTCCAGGGGGTACAGCGGCCACTTTTTCTGTGCCCTCAGCGGGCACAGCCACACCGGGCGCATGCCGATCTCACGGTGGAAGAACTGGAGGAACTCGGACAGCCGCTCCACCGGCACCTCGACGTCCTGGATGACGTCCTCACGGGGCGGCCGGCCGAGCCAGCGGTCCACGCGGGCCGACGTCTGCAGGCGCTTGTCCAGGGCGACCAGCCGACGGTACACGTCGGAGCGCTTCTTGGACGCCGGCCACACCCGGCGGATCAGGGGATTCTGGACGCCGAAGGCCCGTGAGCACCAGAACCAGTCGGTGTCCCACCGCCAGAGGTAGTCGTGCGTCGTGAGGACGTCGGTCGGCGGTCCGTCCGGCCGCAGCCACTGTGGCGCGACGCACCGGTCGCGGATCGAGCGGTAGTAGATGTCCTGCCCGGTGTAGTCGGAGACGTGCTCCGCCGTGTCGGCGAACCGGCCCAGCGTGAGGTACACCTCGTCCTCGCCGAAAACCGTGCCGTCGATGAAGTCCGCCTCCGCGCCGAGCGTGTCGACGGCCTCCGCGCAGTCCTGGGCGGAGAAGAACCGCACGTGCCAGAGGGCGACGTACGGTTTCACCGGCTGCAGCCTGATCTTCAGCCGCAGCGCGTAGCCGAGCGTGCCGTACGAGTTGGGGAACCCGTGGAACAGGCCGCGGTGCTCGTTGTCCGGGGTGGCGACCACCACCTCCCCGGCGCCGGTGAGGATCTCCATCTCCAGCACGGACTCGTGCGGCAGCCCGTTGTGATACGACGACGACTCGATGCCGAGCCCGGTCACCGCGCCGCCCAGCGTGATGGTCTTCAGCTGCGGGACGACGAGGGGCATCAGGCCGTACGGCAGGGTCGCGTCGACCAGGTCCTCGTAGGTCGTCATGCCCTGCACCTCGGCGACGCGGGCGTCGGGATCCACGCTGAGGACCTTGTCGAAGCCGCTGACGTCGAGGCCGGGCGCCTGGATGTCGTCGCGGAACCGGAACAGGTTCGAGGTGCGTTTCGCCAGGCGGACCGGTGCGCCTTCGGGGATGCCCCGGTAGGAGGCCAGCAGCCTCTCGACCGCGGTGTGGTGACCTGTCACCGGTCGATCTTCTCATCCCCCGGTCGGGCGTTACAGCCGGGGTAGCGAGGTGTCCGAATCCGCCGTCGGCGAACGGCCGGGCGGTAACGCGGTCAGCGCACCAGCCGGAGGGTGAACGGGTAGCGGAACGAGGTGCCTGCGAGAGCCAGCAGCGCGGCGACCGCGCAGACGATCCAGCTGACCGCGTAGGCGATCGCCCCGAGCCCGAACGTCACGATCGTCAGCAGGAGCAGCGTCAGCTGGAAGTTGAGCGCCTCCACGATATGGCGGCGGACGTACGCCGACCGCCGGGCGCGCGTGCACAGCATGACGAGCGGTCCGATGAAGATGGTCGTGGCGCCGAGGAGGTGCGCGAGCGCGGCCAGCACCCGCTGTTCCGCGGTGGGCTCACCGACCGGCACCGGCCGGGGGGGCGCCGCGGACGCGGGCGTCAGGTCCGCCAGCACCGCGTCCAGGTCGGCCCGTGTCTTGGCGGTCATGGCGAGATGCAGCCGCAGGTCCAGTTCGTCCTTGTCGATGCGGCCTTCGGCGAAGGCCTGCTGCAGCCGGTCGACGATCGGCTCGCGTTCGGCGGCGGAGACGCGCAACGCGCCGGGCGGTAGAGAAGTGGTCATGCCCTGATCGTGCGCCGCGCCACGGCTCCGGAGCCATCCGGGAAACCCCTGATCCGCCCCTGGGGTCGTCCCCCGGTCCGGCGCGTCAGCGTCCGGGAGCGCCGACGGTCGCGGACGCCGGCGCGCCGGGCGCCGACGCGCCTCCCGGGTGAGGTGTGGCCTCCTGGCGCGGGTTCTTCGGCCGGGACACGAGTCCGTCGAAGTAGGTCTCCCCCGGCTTCAGGGACCGGTCCCCGAACAGCTCCGGAACGGTGACGAACGTGAAGCCGCGCCGGGCCAGACCGGCCAGGATTTCGGGCACGGCGTTGACCGTCGCCGGATGGATGTCGTGCATCAGGATGATCCCGCCCGGGCGGGCCCAGGACACGGCGCGGTGCGTGACGATCGCCGAGTTCCGGTCCAGCCAGTCGTTGGTGTCGACGCTCCAGAGGATCTGCGCCAGGCCCATGCCGTGCGTGACCACGGCCACCCGCCGGTTGGTGGCGCCGTACGGCGGCCGCATCAGCGTGGTCCCGCGACCGGTCGCACGGCGGATCTCGCCGAGAGTGCGCGCCAGCTGCGACCGGATCGCGCCGTCGGACAGCGCGCTGAGCGACGGATGCGACCAGGTGTGGTCGCCGACCGCGTGGCCGTCGGCGAGTTCGCGCTGGACGACCGCCTCCCGGCCGCGGATGTTCCCGCCGATGAGGAAGAACGTGGCCTTGACGTGGCGGGCGGCGAGCATGTCCAGCAGCTTCGCGGTGTACGGGCCGGGGCCGTCGTCGAAGGTGAGCGCGATGCACTTGGCCTTCAGGCAGTCGACCTGCGGCCGGGCCGCCGTGGCGCTGGTACCAGGCGGCCGGGACAGGCGCCCGGCCAGGTCCGTCACCGGACGGACGCCCGGTCCGGCGGGCGAGTCGACGATGGAGCGCGACCGCAGCCGGCCGAGTGGCCCGGCGGGCGGCGCGGACGGCCCGGCCGCCGCCCGCGGAACCGGCCGACCGGCGGCGAGCAGCGGACCGCGGTCGGGCGCGACCGGGTGCGTTCCAAGGCCGCTGAGCCAGCCCAGTCCGAGCGCCGCCCCCGCGATCGCGATGCCCTTGCGGAGAGTCTCCGACGGGACGACGAAGCTCATCAGACCCCCCGTTTACGACCTGTCGCGCGGCATGGCACACCTTAGACCGATATTCCCTTTGAGCTTCGGTAGTCGGTCAAGTACCGATAAACGCATGGTGCCATCGTCTGGAACCCTGCACGATAGGTCCGCGTTAGAGACGTGACGAATCGCGCGATCCGCCACAAGAACCCGTCAGGCGACGGGGAGGACGGGTGAGAGGGTCGCCACGGGTTCTTGGGGAGGACGTCCGATGAGGTGGGGCGATCGGTTCGGAATTCGCCGGTGGCGGGGGAACAGGGTGGCCGTCCTTGACCGGGAGGCGGCGAACGCCGACATCCAGTCGCTCATGGGCTTTGCCCGTAGCCGCAAGGGCGTGGAGTTCTACGTCGAACCCGAGACGTTCGCCACCGACACCACCGCCGTGGCGATCGCCGCCGACGGCGAGTGGACCCGCCGCCGCGTCGGTTCGCCGCAGGTCATCCACAAAGTCGCCCGGGAACTGCGGCTCCCGGTCTACGACGTGCAGATCACCGGCTATCCGCAGCGGATGCGCGATTTCAACGAGCGCCGCAAACGCCAGGGCGGCGCCGCCTCCCTCTGACCCGAGGGAGGCGCTCACCGGCCCGCGGCCACGGACTGAGACGCGCGGCACCGTGCCGTCCCGAGCTCGCCCCCCGGCGGTCGTGGGCAATGCGCGGTGACCGCCGGGGACCCGGCCACGGGGGGAAGGTGCTGTCAGCTGGCCTCGTCGAGCTGCTCCGGGGTGATGTCGAGCGGCACGGACCAGGGCGGCAGGCCGCTGACGAACAGCTCGTGCAGTAGTCGCGCCATGGAGTAGTGCGGGTCGGCGGCCAGCGCCCGGTCCAGCGCGAGGTTGGCCAGCGCGCCCTCGCCCGCCCGCCAGGCCGCGAACGCCAGCAGGCACGCCGGCCCGGCGAGGTAAGGCTCGGCCACGCGACGCACGACGTCCCGCCAGAGCCGGATGTGCGCGCCGATCTCACCGTCGTCGATGCGCACCCACGCCTCGTCGCGAACGCGGAGGTTGACCAGGAGGACGCCGAGCCAGGCGACCTCCTCGTCGGTGGGCGGGTCACCGCCCGCCCGCGCCCGCTCGATGAGGAGCCGGACCAGCCGCACCCCCTCCTCGGCGACGCGACGCCCCACCCGGCCCTTCCCCGTGTCAGCGGTGACCGCACCCGGGATCGCGCCATCCGGATCCGTGGCCGCATCGCCCGCCGTGCCGCCGCGTTCGGTCGCGGCGGCCTCGGCCCAGGAGGTCAGGCGGCGCTCGGCCTGGGCGGTGGCCTCCCGCATCGCCTCCCCGCCCACCGGCGCGATCATCCGCGCAAGCTCGTCGCGGTCCGGCAGGGCGACGAGACCCCCGGCGATGGCGGCCGCGGCCACCGCGCTGCCGCGCACGTCGACGAACGTGCCCTCCGGCGGGCAGCACGCCGGGTCGGTGCACAGGTAGGACCAGTAGCGATCGTCCTCGATGCGCAGGACCTCGCGGAGCCGCACGCCGTCGCGGGACAGGCGGTCGCCGACCCGCTCGACGACGGGCGTCACCCGCGCGCCCGGGCCGTACCCGGCGAGGATGACGTCGGCGGGTCTGCGCCGCGTGATGAGCTCGGTGACATGGTCGAGGAGTGCGTCGGAAGCCGTTAAGTCGAGCCGGATCGCGTATGCGCCGTCTGCGCCACCACAGCACAGCACGACCACGCTCTCGCTGGGGTGGAAGCCGACGAGGTAGGGGATCGCGGAAACGACATCGGCGGGCGACCGGAGCCGCAGGGTGTTCGGTCTCATGCCATCAGCGTCCCGCCCTCGCGGTCTCCCCCGTCAGCCCTCGTCGAGGATCTGTGGACAACTTCGCGGATGGAACGCGGTCGGGGTCGAGCGGATCCACGCGCACGACACCCCGGTGCCGCGGAGCGGCCGGCGGCGGGCGGGAGTGCGCGCCGCCGTACGGGACGGGCGGCTACGAGCGGCGTTTCACCCGTACACGACCGATGCCGACGTGGACCTCGCCCTCAACGCCCTCACCTGAAACGCAGCCGGCCACCAGAAGACAAATCGCTCCATCACCCAGAACCTTGGGCAATGAGCGGCAGATGATGCGAAGGTGGCAGGAACGTTTCGTCTGTTTACGGTGGTGATCGTCGGCGAATGCGCACACCCTACGACGAGAGGCCCTGGCTCCGTTTCTACCCAGAGGGGGTCCCCGCCGACGTCGAAGTGCCCGACGTCCCGCTCACGAGGCTGCTCGACGCGTCGGCGGACCGCTTCCCCACCCATCGGGCGCTGGAGTTCCTCGGCCGGTCGATGACGTACGCCCGGCTCCGCGACACGGTGGACCGGTTCGCGACGGCACTCGCCGGGCTCGGCGTCCGTAAGGGCGACCGGGTGGCGGTCATCCTGCCCAACTGCCCGCAGGAGGTCATCGCCTTCTACGCGGTGCTGCGGCTGGGCGGGATCGTGGTCCCCACCAACCCGCTGTACACCCCCTCGGAGCTGCGGCACCAGCTGGCCGACTCCGGTTCCCGGGTGGCGATCGTCTTCGACAAGGCGTACGAGACGCTGCACGAGGCGATCCCCGGGACGGTGATCGAGCACATCATCGTGACCTCACTGCCCGACTACCTGCCCTTCGTGAAGCGCGAACTGCTCAAGCTCCCGACCGCCAAGGCGCGGCGGCTGGCCGCCGAGCTCAGCACCGAGCTGCCGGCGGAAGCGCCGGTGCTGTGGTTCGACGACCTGCTCAAGGAGGCACCCGAAGCGCACCCGCAGGCGATGATCGACCCGCTCCGCGACCTGGCCGTCCTGCAGTACACCGGCGGCACCACCGGCCGGCCGAAGGGTGCCATGCTCACCCACCGGAACCTCGTCGCCAACGCGCTGCAGACCACGGCGTGGGATCCGGCGATCCGGCCCGGGCAGGACGTCACGCTGGCCGTGGTGCCGCTGTTCCACGTCTTCGGCCTGACGTTCTGCCTGACCTGCACGATCCTCATCGGCGGGACGGTCGTCCTGATCCCCCGCTTCGACCTGGACCTCGTGCTCGACGCCATCCACAAGCACAAGCCGACACTGTTCCCCGGCGTCCCGACGCTGTTCCAGCAGCTCGCCGCCGCGCCGGAGTCGAAGAAGGCCGGGGTCGGCTCGATCCGCAGCTGCGTGTCGGGGGCGATGAGGCTCGCCCGTACGACGGTCGAGGCGTTCAAGGCGGGGACGGGCGGCCAGGTCATCCAGGGGTACGGGATGACCGAGACGTCACCGGTGATCATGGCCAACCCCCTCGACGGCAACGCCCGGCACGTGTCCGTCGGCACTCCCCTGCCGAGCACCGAGGCGCGGATCGTCGACGAGAACGCCCCCTCCCGGATCCTTCCCGTGGGCTATCCGGGCGAAGTGGTGGTGCGCGGCCCGCAGGTCTTCGCCGGGTACTGGGGGCAGCCCGCCGAGAGCGCGGAGGCCCTCTCCCCCGACGGCTGGTTCCGGACCGGCGACATCGGGGTGATGAGCCCCGACGGCTACTTCACCCTCATCGACCGCAAACGGGATGTCGTCATCGTCGACGGGTTCAACGTCTACCCCTCGGAGGTCGAGGCGGTCCTGCAGGCGCATCCGGCCGTCGAGGAGGCGGCCGTCGTCGGCATTCCCGATCCGGGCCACGGAGAGGCGGTCGCGGCGTACATCGTCCTCAAGCAGGGGCACCAGCCCAGCCCGCAGGAGATACGGGGCTACTGCGCACAGCACCTCGTCGGGTACAAGGTGCCGCTCTTCGTCGAGTTCCGCCCGTCGCTGCCCCGGACCATGCTGGGCAAGGTTCTGCGCCGGGTCCTCCGGGAGGAGAACGCGCTGTCCTGACCCGCGTTCTCCCGCGCCGACCCTCCGGTCTCCACCGTCCAGGACGAACCGCCCGTGCCGTACGCCGGTACGGCCCCGGTCAGCCCGTGGTGTCCAGGCGGCGCAGCGCCGCCTTCACGGTGGCGGAGTCGAACGTCGTCCAGAACGGCGGCAGCGACGACCGCAGGAAGTCGCCGTAGCGCGCGGTGGCCAGCCGCGGGTCGAGGACGGCGACGACGCCGCGGTCGGTCATCGACCGCAGCAGGCGTCCCGCGCCCTGGGCGAGCAGCAGCGCGGCGTGGGTCGCGGCGACGGCCATGAAGCCGTTCCCGCCGTGCGCGGCGACGGCACGCTGCCGGGCCGACGACAGCGGGTCATCGGGGCGCGGGAACGGGATGCGGTCGATGACGACCAGCCGCAGTGACGGGCCGGGCACGTCGACGCCCTGCCACAGCGACAGCGTGCCGAACAGGCAGGTCGCCTCGTCGTCGGTGAACTGCTTGATGAGCTGGGACGTCGAGTCGTCCCCCTGGCACAGCAGCGGATGGGTGAGGCGGCCGCGTAGCGCCTCGGCCGCCTGCTTGGCGGCCCGCATCGAGGAGAACAGGCCCAGCGTGCGGCCTCCGGCGGCCTCGATCAGCTCGGTCAGCTCGGTGAGGTACGCGTCGGGCAGGCCGTCGCGGCCCGGCTGCGGCAACTGCCGGGCGATGTAGAGGATGCCGCTGCGGGCGTGGTCGAACGGCGAGCCGACGTCCAGCCCGGACCACCGCAGCGACCGCTCCGCCGCGTCCTTCTTCGCCGGCTCGTCCCCCTCGGGCGGCTCGGACGCCTCCGCCGCCCCGTCGGCCGCGGTGCCGAGCGGCGGCAGGCCCCACTGCCGGGCCAGCGGCTCGAACGACCCGCCCAGCGACAGGGTCGCCGAGGTCAGCACGGTCGTACGGCGGGCGAACAGCCGCTCGCGGAGCAGGCCACCGACGCCGAGCGGGGCCACCCGGAGCGCGGTGGGCCGCCGGGAGTCCTCGGTGAAGGGCCGGTCCAGCCAGACGACGTCGTGCCGGGAGGCCAGGTCGGTCTCGAACGTCTCCAGGAGCCGTCCGGCCGTGTCGTGGATCTCCTCCAGGGCCGTCAGCGCGGCCCGGCCGGCGCCCAGCCGCTCGGCGTCGTCCTCGGCCTTCTTGAGCGTGGTCCGCAGGGCGGTCGCACAGGCGTACGCGGCGTCCCGGACGGACAGGAGGGTCACGCCCAAGGCCTGCGGCAGGACGTCCATGCGGCCCGCCGGGATGTCGGCGAGCATGGGCTGCAACGCCTCGCCGGCCTCCTTCAGCCGGTCGGCGAGGTCGTCCTCGATGAGGCGGCCGCAGCGGCGCGCGGCGAACTCCGCGGCCGACGCGGACAGCTCCGCGGTGGCCACCGACGTCACCCGGTCGACGAGCTCGTGCGCCTCATCGATGATCACGACGTCGTGCTCGGGGAGGACCTGGTACTCCTCGAGCGCGTCGATGGCCAGCAGCGCGTGGTTGGTGACGACGACGTCGGCCTCCCCGGCCTTGTCGCGCGCGCGCTCGGCGTGGCACTCGGTGCCGAACGGGCAGCGCTGCGCGCCCAGGCACTCGCGGGCGCTCACCGCGACCTGTCGCCACGCCTGTTCGGAGACGCCGGGGACGAGCTCGTCCCGGTCGCCCGTCTCGGTGCTCTCGGCCCACTCGTGGATGCGCTGAACCTGTCGCCCGGTGGCGGAGACCGACTGCGCGTCGAAGAGGATCTCGTCGGGGTCGTCGGGCTCGTCCACCTGCAACCGGTGCAGGCACAGGTAGTTGCGCCGGCCCTTGAGGATCGCGAACACCGGCTGGCGGCCGAGCAGGGGCGTCAGCGACTCGGCGAGACGCGGCAGGTCGCGCTCGATCAGCTGGCGCTGCAGCGCGATCGTCGCGGTGGAGACCACCACGCACGCATTCTGTGTTCCACCCCCTTGGCTACGCCCCGCCGCCCCCGATGCGACCGCGTGGCGGACGGCGGGGACGAGGTAGGCCAGGGACTTCCCGGTGCCGGTGCCCGCCTGCACCGCGAGGTGCTCCCCCGACTCGATGGCGTGGGCGACCGCCTCGGCCATCTTGACCTGTCCCGGCCGCTCGGCGCCGTCGACACCGGCGACCGCGGCGGCGAGCAGGGGTCCGACGTCGGGAACGTCGGTCTTTTCCGGGGAGTCGAGGAGGTCGTCGGCCACCCGCTCAACGTTACCGGGCGACCGAGACCGCTCGCCGCCGCAGCCACGCTTTCCCCAGCCGTCTCCCGGGTATGTTCCCCTGTCGGCCGAACGGGGGACGAGCGGTGATGCCCGGTCAGGCGCGACGGGTGGCCAGGAACTCCCCGAGCCTGCCGATCGCCTCTTCGAGGTCGTCGGCGTGCTGCAGCGTGACGATCCGCAGGTGGTCGGTCGTCGGCCAGTTGAAGCCGGTGCCCTGCACGACGAGGATCTGCTGGCTCTCCAGCAGCTCCAGCACGAAGCGCTGGTCGTCCTCGATGGGATAGACCTCCGGGTCCAGGCGCGGGAAGACGTACAGCGCGCCGGAGGGTTTGGCGCAGGTCACGCCGGGGATCTCGTTGAGCAGCTTCCAGGCGCGGTCCCGCTGCTCGCGCAGCCGGCCGCCCGGCAGGACGAGGTCGTTGATGCTCTGGTGGCCGCCGAGCGCGGCCTGGATGGCGTGCTGTCCCGGCACGTTCGGGCACAGCCGCATGTTGGCGAGCATGTCCAGGCCCTCGATGTAGGACTCCGCGTGGCCCTTCGGCCCGGAGACGACCATCCAGCCGGAGCGGAACCCGCAGACGCGGTACGCCTTGGACAGGCCGGAGAAGGTCAGGGACAACACGTCCGGGGCGAGCGGCGCGATCGAGACGTGCTCGGCGCCGTCGTACAGGATCCGGTCGTAGATCTCGTCGGCGAGGACCAGCAGCCCCCGCCGCCGGGCCAGCTCGGCCACGCCCTGCAGGAGCTCGCGGGAGTAGACCGCGCCGGTCGGGTTGTTCGGATTGATGATCACGATGGCCTTGGTGGCCGGGGTGATCTTCGCCTCGATGTCCGCGAGGTCGGGCATCCAGCCCTGGGCCTCCTCGCAGAGGTAGTGGACCGGCGTGCCGCCGCAGAGGGAGACCGCCGCCGTCCACAGCGGGTAGTCCGGGGCCGGGATCAGCACCTCGTCGCCGTTGTTCAGCAGCGCCTGCAGCGCCATGACGATCAGCTCGGACACGCCGTTGCCGAGGTAGACGTCCTCCACGCCGACTCCGGGGAAGCCCTGCTGCTCGTAGTGCTGCACGACCGCGCGGCGGGCGGACAGGATGCCCTTCGAGTCGCTGTAGCCGTGTGCCACCGGCAGATTGCGGACGACGTCCTGGAGGATCTCATCGGGGGCCTCGAACCCGAACGGCGCGGGGTTGCCGATGTGCAGCTTGAGGATCTGGTGCCCCTGCGCCTCCAGCTGCATGGCCCGCTTCAGGACCGGTCCGCGGATGTCGTAGAGGACGTTGGCGAGCTTGTCCGATTGGCTGACCTGCATGGGGACACCTTAACGGGGCGTCCCCGGCCGCGTCGCCGTGATTACCCCGGCGCGGCCGCCGGCCGGAGGGCTCACCGGCGCC
Organism: Actinoallomurus sp.; assembly: GCA_045806665.1. Taxonomy (GTDB): domain Bacteria; phylum Actinomycetota; class Actinomycetes; order Streptosporangiales; family Streptosporangiaceae; genus Actinoallomurus. The sequence goes on along the minus strand of JBJMIW010000231.1, from coordinate 6,641 downwards.
GGATCGAGGCGGCGGTCACCATTTCTGCCAGTAGTACAGGGCCTGCTTGACCATGTGCAGCGGCGCCCAGCCGTCCTTGGTCTCGTACGTCCCGGGCCGCGTCGACTTCCAATACCACAGGTGGTATCCCTGCCGGGCGGGGTGGGCCGAGTCGGGCTCGGCCCTCCGGTGTGGCTCGTCCTCGCGGCGGAATTACTTGGACGTCGGGTCCAATAGTGTGACCGGCGCAACAAACAATCAGGCTTGATTGCATGTTTGTGTCGGCCTACCGTCGAAATGTGTCAGTGAGCAGCCGCCGACATCATGGGCAGGTCGCGCGCCGGGCTCCCCGCACCCAGGAGGAGCGGCGGGCCGAGACGCAGACCCGCCTGCTGGACGCGACCGTGGAGTGCCTCGCCGAGCTCGGCTGGTCGGGCACCTCGACGACCGAGGTGGCACGCCGGGCCGGGGTCTCACGGGGCGCACAGCAGCACCACTACCCCACCAAGATGCTGCTGGTGGCGGCCGCGCTGGAGCACCTCCTGGAGCGGCAGCGGGTCCTGTTCGAGCGGGCGTTCGCCGCGTTGCCGGCGGAGCGCCGCAACGTCGAGGGCGCTCTCGACCTGCTGTGGGACACGTTCCGCGAAGCACCCGCACTGGCCCTCATGGAGCTGGCGATGGCCGCGCGCACCGATCTGACGTTGCGCGAGCTGAGCCTCGGCATCACCGAGCGGATCATCCAGGTCATCCTCGAGACGTTCCAGCGGCTCTTCCCCGAGTCGGTGGACGAGGACACCGCGGGGACGCTCATCCGTACCGTGTTCGCGATGTTCGTCGGGCTGACGCTGCAGAACTCCCTTGACGACGACGCCCACGGTCACCAGACGGCGGTGCTGACCCAGATCAAGGGCCTCGCCCGCCTGCTCATCCCGGATCCCGCCTGAGGGAGGCGACATGTCCAATCCCCCGACCAAGACACTCGACGAGGAGATCCGCGCGAAGGTCGAGGACCGCGCGGCCTACACCAGCGTCATCGAGCGCCTGTCGAAGGCGTCGGTCGACAAGCACTGGGACGCCTACGCCGACGTCCCCTGGGCGGACCCCGAGTTCACCGTCGACCCGGACGACCCCCGCTGGATCCTGCCGCCCGTCGACCCGCTCGGCCGTACGGAGTGGTACCGCTCCCAGCCCCCGGAGGTGCGGTCCCGAATCGGCCTGTGGCGCGTGGCCACCATGATGAAGATCGGCCTGCAGTTCGAGAACCTGCTCAAGCGCGGACTGCTCAGCTACGCCTACCGGCTGCCGAACGGATCCCCGGAGTTCCGCTACGTCCTGCACGAGACGAGCGAGGAATGTCAGCACGCGATGATGTTCCAGGAGTTCGTCAACCGGACGAAGATGCCGATCCGCGGGATGCCCAAGGCCCTGGACGTCCTCGCCCAGGTCTTCCCGCACATCCCCCGGATCTCGACGGAGCTCTTCTTCATCTTCGTGCTGGGCGGCGAGGACCCCATCGACTACGTCCAGCGGAAGACGATCAAGAACGGCGACGGGTTGCATCCGCTGCAGGACACGATCATGCGGATCCACATCGCCGAGGAGGCGCGGCACATCTCCTTCGCCCGCCACTACCTGCGGCATCGCGTGCCCACGATGCCCGCCGCCCGGCGCCGGGCGCTGGCCGTGGCCACGCCCCTGGTCCTCGGCCGGATGGCGCGGATCATGCTCGCTCCCCCGGGCCCGATGGTGAAGCACTTCGGCATCCCGAAGGACGTCGTCCGCGAGGCGTACAAATCCGACGCCTGGGCCGCGGAGCTGAGGAACTGCGTCGCCAAGGTCCGCGACCTGGCCGCCGAGCTCAACATGATCGACCCCTTCAGCACGCGGGTGTGGAAGGTCGTCGGCCTCTGGGACACCCCGAACCCGCGGCGCGCCCGCGCCGCGCGCTGAGACCCATACAAGGAGCCATCAGATGACCTCCCGGATCGCCATCGTCACCGGCGGAGCCTCCGGCATCGGCCGGGCCATCGCGACCGCCCTCGCGGCCCGCGGTGACACCGTGACCGTGGCCGACATCGACGCCGAGGGCGCGAAGAAGGTCGCGGAGCGACTGAGCGCGCACGCGCCGGTCACGGCCGCCGTCCTCGACGTGACGGACGCCGACGCGGTCGCCCGGCTCTACCGGTCGGTCCGGGAGGAGCACGGCCGCCTCGACCTGGTGTTCAACAACGCCGGCATCGCGGTCGGCGGGATGGCCGAGGAACTCACCCTCGACCACTGGAACCGCACGATCGACGTCAACCTGCGGGGCGTCGTCCACGGCGTCCACGCGGCGTACCCGATCATGCTCGAGCAGGGGCACGGGCACATCGTCAACACCGCGTCGATGGCCGGCCTCGTGCCCGCGCCCCTCATGCTGCCCTACACGACCACCAAGCACGCGGTCGTCGGGATGAGCCTGGCGCTGCGCGCCGAGGCGGCGAGCCGCGGCGTCCGGGTCAGCGCCATCTGCCCGGGCTTCGTCGACACCCCCCTGCTCGACAACGCCAACCCGGACCTGCCGGCGACCGAGACCGGAAAGAACGCCCGGCGGGCGGCGCTACGGGTCCAGCGCAGGCTCTACTCCGCCTCCGCGCTGGCCCGCGACGTGCTGCGGGGCGTCGACCGGAACGACGCCCTCATCGTCGCGCCCGCGTCCTCCCGGGCGGCGTGGCTCGCCGCGCGGCTGTCCCCCCGGGGAGCGGTGCGCGTGGCCGGCCTCGGCGTACGGCGCATGCGCGCGCTCGGCCGCTGAGGACCGCAGCCTACGGCGCGCAAACGGGGCGCCGCCGCAGCGTACGACGCAGACGCAGGGCTCCGGCCGCCGAGGACCGCAATGCACGGCCCGTGCGCGGGCTCGGCGGCTGACGGCCGCTGCGTCGGCGCGGGCTCGGCCGGTGACCGACGCCGGGTCCCCGGCTCCGGGCGCCGCTCAGTCCTTGTGCCCGGCCGGGAGTTCCTCGGCCGGCGGGTAGGGCAGGCGTGGATAGTGCAGGTCGAAGGCCGGCCGCTCGGAGCGGATCCTCGGGATGGAGGTGAAGTTGTGCCGTGGCGGCGGGCATGAGGTGGCCCACTCGAGGGAGTTGCCGAAGCCCCAGGGGTCGTCGGCCACGACGCGCGGCGCCTTCCGTGCGGTGATGTAGACGTTGTAGAAGAACACCAGCGTGGACAGCCCCAGCAGGAACGAGCCGAGACTGGAGATGAGGTTTTCCCCGTAGTACTGCCAGGGGTAGTCGGCGTAGCGGCGCGGCATCCCCTCCGCGCCGAGCCAGTGCTGGATCAGGAACGTCGTGTGGAACCCGATGAACAGCATCCAGAACTGGATCTTCCCCAGCCGGTCGTTCAGCATCTTCCCCGTCATCTTCGGCCACCAGAAGAAGAACCCGGCGAACATCGCGAACACCACCGTGCCGAACAGCACGTAGTGGAAGTGCGCCACGACGAAGTACGAGTCGTTGACGTGGAAGTCCAGCGGTGGGGACGCGAGGATCACGCCGGTCAGGCCGCCGAAGAGGAAGGTGACGAGGAAGCCGATCGACCACAGCATGGGTGACTCGAAGGACAGGTGTCCCCGCCACATGGATCCGACCCAGTTGAAGAACTTCACCCCGGTCGGGATCGCGATCAGGAACGTCATGAAGGAGAAGAACGGCAGCAGCACCTGTCCGGTGGGGAACATGTGGTGCGCCCAGACCGTCGCCGACAGGCCGGCGATCGCCATCGTCGCCCCGACCATGCCGACGTAGCCGAACAGCGGCTTCCGGCTGAAGACCGGGATGATCTCCGTGACGATGCCGAAGAACGGCAACGCGACGATGTAGACCTCGGGATGGCCGAAGAACCAGAACAGGTGCTGCCAGATCATCCCGCCGTTCACCTGCGGGTCGAACACGTGCGCGCCGAGCTTGCGGTCGGCCTCCAGGGCGAGCAGCGCCGCGGTGAGGACGGGGAAGGCCAGCAGGACGAGGACCCCGGTGAACAGGACGTTCCACGTGAAGATCGGCATCCGGAACATCGTCATGCCCGGCGCCCGCATACAGATGATCGTCGTCATGAAGTTGACGGTCGCCAGGATGGTCCCGAGGCCGGACAGGGCCAGCCCCATGATCCACAGGTCCGGGCCGAGGCCGGGCGAGTGGGCGGAACTGGTGAGCGGCGAGTAGGCGTACCAGCCGAACGCCGCGGGGCCGTTCGGGATCAACCCGGACCCGAGGACCATCAGCCCGCCGAACAGGAACAGCCAGTAGCTGAACATGTTCAGGCGCGGGAAGGCGACGTCCGGCGCCCCGATCTGCAGCGGCATGATGACGTTGGCGAACCCGGCGAAGAGTGGCGTGGCGAACAGCAGCAGCATGATGGTGCCGTGCAGGGTGAACAGCACGTTGTACTGCTGGAGGTTGAGGAACTGCAGGCCGGGCTTTGCCAGCTCGGCGCGCATGAGCATCGCCATGGACCCGGCGGCCAGGAAGAAGAAGAACGAGGTCGTCAGATACATGTAACCGATCACCTTGTGATCGGTCGATGAGAGCCAGTCTACGAGTATGTGCCCCTTCGAACGGGGCCGGGACCGCGCAGCAATCGGAGGCGTGCGCCCGAGTAGGACCATGAGGTCACCCCTGCCCTTAGGCACCGCCACCTTCCACTATTCGCCGTCGTGCCGCCATCCGCAAGAGCGGCGATAGATGTCCAGTTGTTGCCCTCAGTTCCCGATTTCTGCATCTATTTCATAACGACTCTTGATTCACGCCAGTCCCACCGAAATCCTCGCGTCGCGGCGTTCCCCTACGCCGCTCACGAAAGGACTGGTGGATGTCCCGAGACGGACGACGTCGTCGCGTGCTGACGGCCGCGGCCCTCGCTCTGCCGCTCATCGCGGCGGGCCTGTCGGCCACGACGACGGCCCAGGCGAACGACCGGAGACCGGTCGCCGGCACCAAGCCCGCCTGGGCGCGTGCCTCCGCGGACCGCGGCAAGACCAGCGACGGGCAGCGGCTCGACGCCAGGGTCTGGCTGGCCGGAAAGGACCCGAAGGGCCTCGACGCCTACGCCGAGGCGGTCTCCACGCCCGGTAGCCCGCAGTACCGCAAGTTCCTCAGCCCGGCCGACTTCAACGCTCGCTTCGGCCCCACGGCCGCGCAGGTGAACGCGGTGAAATCCTGGCTGACCTCCTCGAAGCTCACGGTCGACGCGGTCAACAGCCACTACCTCCACGTCACCGGCCGCGTTTCCGCGGCGAAGAAGGCGTTCGGCACCGACTTCCGCAACTACGCGGCGCAGAACACGATCCTGCGCGCGCCCGCGGGCGAGGCCACCGTCCCCACCTCGGTCGCCTCGGCCGTGCGCACGATCACCGGCCTGGACAGTGCCAAGCACGTCCGGGTCCACAGCGACACGCTGCCGCCGCCCGAACCGAACTACTGGGTCGCCCAGCCGTGCGAGCAGTACTACGGCCAGAAGATCGCGACCACACAGCCCAAGGCGTACGGCAAGCACCAGCCGCGGGCGATGTGCGGCCTGCTGCCCAAGCAGCTGCGCGGGGCGTACGGCGCGACGGCGAGTCGCCTCACCGGCAAGGGCTCCACGGTCGCGATCGTGGACGCCTACGCCGCGCCGAAGATGCTCGAGGTCTCCAACATCTTCTCCAAGAAGTACGGTGAGCGGCCGTTCGACAAGGGCCAGTACCGCGAGGTCCTGCCCGCCACCTTCGACTACACCGCTGAGTGCGGGGCCGCCGGATGGTACGGCGAGGAGGCCCTGGACGTCACGGCCGTGCACGCGGTCGCGCCCAAGGCCAAGGTCGTCTACGTCGGCGCGCAGAACTGCCTCGACACCGGCCTGGACGACGCCCTCCTGAACATCGTCGACAACCACCTGGCCGACATCGTCAGCAACTCCTGGGGCGACCTGTCGCAGAACTACGACTCCGCGATGATCGACGCGGAGGAGTCGATCTACAAGCAGGGCGCCATCGAGGGCATCGGCTTCTACTTCTCCACCGGTGACTGCGGCTACGAGGTGCCGAACACGCCGTGCCAGGCGCGGTACGGCGCGTACGGCTCGAAGAAGCGTCAGACGGACATGCCGGCCTCCGACCCGTGGGTGACCGCGGTCGGTGGCACGACGCTCGCGGTCGGCAAGCACAACGACTACAAGTTCGAGACCGGCTGGAACTTCACCACTGACTCCCTGTCCAAGGACGGCAAGACGTGGAGCCCGGCGCCTCCCGGCCACTACCCGGACAACTACGCGGGCGGCTCCGGCGGCGGCACCAGCGAGCTGTTCACTCAGCCCGGCTACCAGCGGGCGGTCGTGCCGTCGTCGCTGAGCCGGACGCTGCCGGACGGCACGAAGGCGGCCAAGCCGATGCGCGTGGTCCCGGACATCGCGGCCGTGGCGGACTCGACGACCGGCATCCGGTACCCGATCTGGGCGCAGCTGCCGGACGGTACGTTCGGCTACGCCGAGAGCCGCGTCGGCGGCACCAGCCTGGCCTGCCCGGTCATCGCCGGCCTGCAGGCCCTCGCCCAACAGCGCCAGGGCGGCGCGCCGCTCGGCTTCGCCAACCCGGCGATCTACCTGCGGGCGGGCAAGGGCGTGTACCACGACGTGACCGACCACCCGCT